>JBMTCG010000008.1:0-54262 GCA_049430665.1 Flavobacteriales bacterium
CAATCGGCTTACCACAACTTTCGAAAATACACTCTTTATCGAGATAGTATTTTTAATGAAGAGAGCGGAAAAAAGGCATTGCTCTTGCAATCGCATTACGAGAGTGAGAAAAAAGATATTGAAATTAAACTATTACAACAGCAAAAAGAAACTGAACGAATTATTAGTGCCGATAACAACCAGAAATTACTGTTGATACTTGCTTCTGTAATTATAGTTTTGGTTACCGTTGGTTTCTTTTCTATGTTTTACTACAAGCGGTTTAATCAGGTAAAACGTCAACGAAATATCATTTCTAAGCAAAAAGAAAGAACAGATGAACAGCATAAAAACATAAAGGATTCCATTGTATATGCGCGTCGAATTCAGCGTGCATTGTTAACCAGTGACGAATAAATTAAGGCTCATCTAAACCTAGAATTCTTTAATTTTTACCAACCTAAAGATATTGTTTCGGGAGATTTTTACTGGGCAGTAGAGCACAATAGAAAGTTTTACATGATTGTTGCAGATTGCACTGGGCATGGTGTTCCAAGAGCTTTTATGAGTTTGTTGAATATCTCATTTTTAAATGAATTGATTGTAGAAAAAAATATTTCTTCTCCAGCCAAAATTTTAAACGAACAAAGAAAGCAAATTATTAAGGCGTTGAATCCGAACGGAACCGAGAACTCGCAGGATGGGATGGATTGTGTTTTGTGTGAATATGATTTAGATAGTTTAACCTTAAAATTTGCAGCGGCAAATAATTCTTTGTGGATAATTAGGCAGAATAGGATTATGGAATTTAAAGGTGATAAAATGCCTGTAGGTAAGCATTTGGAACGCAATGAGGATTTCACAGAACAAGCAATAGAACTTGAACATGGCGACGTGATTTACGCCTTTACTGATGGCGTGGCCGATCAATTTGGTGGCGAAGAAGGGAAGAAATTTAAGTACAAACAATTGGCGAACTTGCTCTTGTCAATACATCATTTACCTTTGGATGATCAAAAGGAGATCATTCAGCAAGCAATTAATGCTTGGAAGGGCAATAGGGAGCAAACCGACGATATGTTGGTTTTTGGCGTAAAAGTTTAAAACTAAAACTCAACCACTAGAACATTATAAACGCTCGTCGTTTGCATTTCGATTTAGCAAAGTAGCCAAAATCCAAATTGAATTCCATCATCAACATAGCTGTAATTGGAATGGTGGCTGCGTAAGCAGTATAGTTTGATGCATACTCACTGCTCTTTAGAGGATAGAAGTTGGTTTGGCCTTTTCCACCTGCTGCAGTAATAATATCGGTAGGATTAAATGTGAATCTTAGTCCCAATGTGCCATAAAAACTATTTACGCCAAATAAATAGTGTCCAAACCCCAACAAAACATTAGCATAAGTTGGTTTAAAATTTTCGGCTACATCGGTTCCCGTTTCATCTTTAACTTTTTGCACAAAACTAAATTGCGGACCGATTTCAAAGAAATCTCCACTTTCGCCATTTTTTCTAAATAATACAGGAACATCGTAAATATTGAAAGTGATTTTTCTTTGCACTTCGCTGCTTAAATTATTACTAAACTTATAGGTTTGAGAAACCAAATTGGAATAAATGAATTCTCCTGAAACTGCATATGACTCATTGAAATTTACACTCACCTTACCTCCAAAAGCAAAAGAAGGATTTAATCCGTATTTTATTTTGTTGTCGTTCATCATTATTTTGTTGAACAACCAAGTTCCACCAAATCCTGCTTTGGCACCAAAATCAAAAAACATTTGCGCTTTACTAAATTGACAAAGGCTTAAAAACAAGCTTAAAAAAAGTATTTTTCTCATATATTTGAATTTCGTGAGCCAAAATAACATTTATTGCCTCACGGTCAAAATCAACAGAATACTTTAAAGTAAAATTATTATGGGTTTATTAGAAGGAAAAGTCGCTATTGTTACGGGCGCTTCTAGAGGAATTGGAAGGGCTATTGCTATGAAATTTGCTCAACATGGAGCGACAGTAGCATTTACTTACTTGTCATCAGAAGAAAAAGCACGCCAGCTTGAAGAAGAATTGGTTGCCTTGGGCGGAAAAGCCAAAGGATTTAAATCAGATGCATCAAACTTTGCTGCTGCTGAACAATTGGTAAATGATGTAGTAGCTCAATTTGGAACGGTAGATATAGTGGTGAACAATGCAGGTATCACACGCGATAATCTTTTGATGAGAATGACCGAACAACAATTTGATGAGGTGATAGGCACCAATTTGAAATCTATATTTAATTTAACAAAAGCGGTTACTCGCCCTATGTTAAAAGCCCGCAAAGGTTCTATTATTAATATAGGTAGTGTGGTAGGGGTGAATGGTAATGCCGGACAATCGAACTATGCTGCATCGAAAGCAGGTACTTACGGCTTCACTAAATCCATTGCTAAAGAATTGGGTTCAAGAAGTATTCGCTGCAACGCTATTGCTCCGGGCTTCATCAAAACAGAAATGACTGAAGTTTTAGATCCTAAAGTGGTAGAAGGATGGGTGAAAGATATTCCATTGCAAAGAGCTGGTGAAGGTGAAGATATTGCTGAGTTGGCTTTGTTCTTGGCGAGTGATAATAGTACTTATATAACCGGACAAGTGATTAACGTTTGCGGCGGAATGTCGATGTAATATTTTGAGAAATTGGAATTGATAACACAATATTCGGCCTGGTATATAGTGCTGTGCCTTTTGCTTGGTGTTGTTTATGCCTCGTTTTTTTATTGGAGAAATTCAAAACTAACAGAACTATCTTCTTCTTTGAAGATAGTTCTGTTTTGTTTTAGAACCCTAGTGGTGTCTATCATTTCTTTTCTCTTACTTTCTCCTTTTGTTAAGTCGGTTTCTTCTACCGTTGAAAAACCAATTTTAGTTCTAGCTGTAGACAATTCAGCATCTGTTGGCGCAACAAACACAAAGCTTTTGCGCGAAAGAATTGAAGAAATTAATTCTGCTTTTGCTGCTCAATACGAATTGAATTTTTGCTCTTTTGGGGATAAAGTAAAATATAGTGATTCGTTATCATTTACTGATAAAACAACCAATTTCTCTACTTTGTTTGAAGAAGTAGAAACTCGATATTCTAATAAAAATGTAGGCGGTGTAGTAGTGGTGAGTGATGGTGTGTATAATTCGGGATTAAATCCGGCTTACGCCAAAAAGCTTAAAAATGTGCCTGTTTTCTCGGTTTTGGTGGGCGATACATCAACGTATAAAGATTTGTTTATTAAAGAATTGTTCTTCAATAATCTTACTTATTTGGGCAATAATTTTCCTGTTGAGGTGGTGATTGGTAACAATGCTTGTTTGAATGAACAAACTACCGTATCCCTTTCTATAGATGGTGAAACGAAGAAATCAGAAGAAATTAAAATCACCAAATCATTATTGAATTACAAAACTTTGTTGCGCGCCGAAAAAACAGGAATGCATAAACTCACTGTGAATGTGAAGACGCTTAGGGGGGAGAAGATCATTCAAAACAATACTCGCGAAGTATATATAGAGGTGTTGGATGGCCGTCAAAAAATATTGATTTTGGGACAAGGTCCGCACCCCGATTTAGGCGCCATCAAAAGTGCCGTAGAAAGCAACGATAATTACCAAGTTGATTTGTCTTTCTTCAAAGAATTTAAAGGAAATATAGAGCAATACAATGTGTTGATGCTACATCAAATGCCCGAGGATGTGGTTTTTGGAGAAAAATTATTACAAAAGGCATTGAGCAGAAGAATGGGGGTTTGCGTGGTGTTGGGTACTCAAACCAAATACAATACTTTGGGTAGGTACAATCTAGGTGTTCAGTGGGCCAACCTTGCCTCTGCGCGTGCATTTAATGATGTGTATCCTTTGGTAAGTAAAGATTTCACTTTGTTTAGTATAGATGAAAGCACTAAAGAATTCTTGTCAGACATTCCACCCTTGAAAGTTCCGTTCACTCAGTTTTCTGTTCCTGGTGATGCGCAAGTGTTTGCTTATCAACAAGTGGGTAAAGTAGAAACCGATTTACCGCTTATTTCTTTTTATTCGGTAGAAGAATCTAAAATGTGCTTAATAGCTGGAGAAGGTATTTGGAGATGGAAGATGAACGATTTCATGAAGAACGAAAGTGATGTGCATTTTAAAGAAATCATGCAAAAAACGGTGCAGTATATTTCGGTGAAAGAAGACAAATCGAATTTTAAAATCAACCACAAAAAGAAATTTTTAGAAAATGAAGAAATTCTTTTCGATGCAGAATTGTACGACGATTCTTATGAGCTTTTCAATAAAAGTGAAGTGGGTTTTAAGCTTGTGAATGAAAAAGGTAAAGAGTTTAATTATGTGTTTGAGCCAATCAATAGTAGGTACCGACTTAACGTGGGCTATTTGTTGCCTGGCACATACAAATATACAGCCCAAACAATGTTGGGCACTAAACGACTAGAGAAAAAAGGCAAATTTGTAGTGGAAGAAATGAATTTAGAGGGTGCAACTTCTAAAGCCGATGTATTTGTAATGAAGCAGTTGGCAAGCAGTACCGGAGGAAATTTCTATTTTTTAAATGAAAGTGAAAAGTTGATCAAAGATGTGTTAGGTCGAGAGGATATAAAACCCGTAGAGCACTCATCGGTAGAAATGAAAGAGCTTATTCACAACAAATGGCTTTTCTTTTTGATTGTTGTTTTGCTTAGCGCAGAGTGGGTGGTTCGCAAAAGATATGGTTTGTCTTAGAAGTTTATTTTACTCATAATGAATTCAGTAGCGCCAGCTTGTGAATTCAAATATGTTTTCTGTATTGACGCTATTGTATTTCGTTTTTCTTCATCGTTTATTAGCAATTCAATAATGTTTTTAAACTCATTAAAGTTGGTGAAGCAAAATCCGCTACCTTGATTTATCATGGCCCTAGCTTCATCAAATTTTTGATGTTTTGGTCCGAACAGAACGGGTAATCCAAAGCAGGCTGGTTCTAAAATGTTGTGAATTCCTGCTCCAAATCCTCCGCCGATAATTGCTACATTGGCATATTGATAAAGTGAAGACAATACACCAATACAGTTAATAAGTATGATTTTTGGCGACGTTTTTTCATGCTCAATATTTGTCCATAATGAGGCTTCTGGAAATTGATTTTGTAAAGCTTCAATGTTTTTATCTTTAACATCGTGCGGAGCGATAATGAGCACCGTGTTGTTGGATAGCCTATTTTTGATTTCAAACAAAAAGTCGTTTTCTTTTTGCCAAGTGCTTCCTGCTACAATTACTTTTTTGCCTTGTAGAATTTTTTCTAAGTGATTGAATTTTAGAGGATTTTTGGCCAAAGCAAGAACTCTGTCTATTCTGGTGTCACCAGCAATGCTACTTTGTGTAATGTTGTTTTTAAGCAATAGTGATTGCGAGAATTCATCTTGCACAAAAAAGTGGGTAAAGCTCTGTTTCAGATGCTTTAAAAACCATGTTCCTAAAGGTTTAAAGAAAACTTGTTCGGCTCTAAATTTCCCTGAAATAAGGTAAGTGGGTGTTTTCTTTTCGGCCAATATAGAAAGCATGTTGAACCACAATTCATATTTGATGATGAAAACTCTTTTTGCGTTTATTTGATGGATAAACGGACGCATTTTACTCTTCAAATCCAAGGGTAAATACGTTACCCAATCGGCCAACTCGTAGTTTTTTCTAATCTCATAACCCGATGGAGAATAAAAGGTTAGCAGTATTTTTTCGTTGGGATATTCTTTTTTTATTTTTTCAATCAATGGTCGGCCTTGTTCAAATTCACCCAATGATGCGCAATGAAACCAATTGATACTTAGTTCTCTATTTTCGTTGTGTGGTAAAGAAAACAAAAGGTCGGCCCTTCCTTTCACCCATTTGTTCGCTTTCTCATTAAAAAGGGCGGCAAACTTGATGAGGAAGCCGTAAATAGATATAGCGAAATTGTAAAATAAATGCATGTTAAAAGTCTTCTTCGGTGCTACTAAAAAATGGAATCATCCACGCTACCTGAATTCCAGCGGTAAAGTTAAAATGATTTTTGGTGTCGATGCTATTATTGTAGTAGTTATATTTTCGGGCGTTTTGTAAGAAAGCTTCTTCGCAAAAGAGTTCTAGGTAGAAGTTGATTCGCTTTTTTGTACCAAAATGATTGATTCGAAATTGTTGCTTGAGAGAAGGACCCAACGAAAGCTGGTCGTAGCCCTTAAGATTGTTTTTAGTGAAATAAGCCGCCGATTCATCCAATGTTTTTATGGATAAATGATGCTCTAAGATACCTACGCCAAGATTGATTTGAAAGCAGTTCTTCGTAGACGAGGTAATGATTTTACCTACGGATACATATGCGCTGTTTCCTCTAAATAAGGTTTGCAGGTCAATTAATGAGCCGTTGTCTGAAATAATTAATCCCTCACTAGTGCGAATTGACGAAAACAAATCATTGCCACTGTATGGGCTAAACAAAAATTGATATTCAATACCTAAGGTGAGTTGTTTTCTTTGAAGCTGATAGGCAGCGCCAATTCTATTAATGTAATTGGTTTTGCTGTTGATTTCTTTGTTTCCAATGCTGCCACTATAAGTGATACAAAAAAGATGTTGGGGCAAGGTGTTTTGCCCTTTCGCAAAAAGATGAAAAAGAAGGAGTATAAAACAACTTGAAAAAACTCGATTCATTGCCTAAAAATTGAGTTTAAAGTTAGGCTTAAATTATTATCTTCGCAGCAAATGTTTTTTATGACAGAAAATCCTGTTAAAGATATTAAGATGGTTGATTTGGCTTCGCAGTACCAAAGACTGAAGCCTGAGATTGATTCGGCCATTCAAAAAGTACTAGATGAAACCTCTTTTATAAGCGGTCCGGCAGTAAAGAATTTTGCTGCGGAATTAGCCACCTATTGTGGTGTTAATCATGTGATACCTTGTGCCAATGGTACAGATGCTTTGCAAATTGCATTAATGGCCTTGGATTTAAAGCCTGGAGATGAAGTTATAACTTCGGCATTTACCTTTATTGCTACTGCAGAAGTGATAGTGTTGTTGGGATTAAAACCTGTTTTTGTTGATGTTCACGCAGATGATTTTACCATTAATGTAGCTGAAGTAGAGAAAGCTATTACTCCTAGAACTAAGGTGATAATGCCTGTGCATTTATTCGGACAATGTTCTGATATGGAGGCGATATTGGCCTTGGCCGAGTCGAAAAAAATATATGTTGTAGAAGATACCGCACAAGCCATTGGAGCTCAGTACACCTTTAGCAATGGAAGTGTTAAAAGAGCTGGAACAATGGGGAATATTGGAACAACAAGTTTTTTCCCTTCTAAAAATTTAGGATGCTTTGGAGATGGCGGGGCTTTAATGACCAACGATAAAGCTTTGGCTGATTTAAGCCATCAAATTTCTAATCATGGCTCTAGGGTTCGTTACTACCATGATGCAGTGGGTATTAACTCTCGTTTAGATTCTCTGCAGGCTGCAGTTTTGAATGAAAAGTTAAAGCATTTAGATGATTTTAGTGCGCGCAGAAATAAGGCAGCCAGCTATTATGATAATGCTTTGAAGCAGATAGCGGCTATTCAAATTCCCGGTAGAGTGAAGAATTCTAGCCATGTTTTTCATCAGTATACTTTAAAGGTTTTGAATGGAAAGAGAGATGAATTGAAGGCCTTTTTGGAGAAAAAAGGTATTCCTGCTATGGTTTACTATCCTTTACCATTGCATCAACAAAATGTATTTAAGGGTGTGATGGATGAGGTGAAGTTACCTGTTACAGAGTTGTTGGCTCAGCAGGTTTTGTCGCTGCCAATGCATACCGAATTAAGCGACGAGCAACTGAATTATATTTGTGCGTCTGTTAAAGAGTTTTTTAATTAAGAAATTATGAATATTGCGGTTATTGGTACTGGTTATGTTGGTTTGGTTACGGGAACTTGTTTTGCCGAGAGTGGAAATAATGTGATATGTGTTGATATCAACGAGCAAAAAGTACAGAAATTAAGAGAAGGCGTAGTGCCTATTTACGAGCCTGAATTAGATGTTTTGTTTGAGAGAAATACAAAGCAAGGTCGTTTAAAATTTACAACCGATTTAAAAGATGCTGTAAAGAAATCATCTATGATTTTTTTGGCCTTACCAACACCTCCAGGTGAAGACGGTTCTGCTGATTTGTCGTACATTTTAGGTGTAGCCAATCAGCTCGGAGAAATCATGGAAGAATACAAAATCATTGTAGATAAAAGTACTGTTCCAGTTGGTACCGCAGAAAAGGTAACGGCTGCCATAGCTAAAAATGCGAAAGTAGAATTCGATGTGGTTTCTAACCCCGAATTTTTGCGAGAAGGGTATGCAGTGGATGATTTTATGAAGCCAGATAGAGTGGTGGTAGGTACCTCAAGTGCTCGTGCAAGAAAAGCAATGGATGAATTGTATAAACCATTTGTGCGTCAGGGCAATCCTGTTTATTTCATGGATGAGCGTTCTGCCGAACTCACCAAATATGCCGCAAATTCATTTTTGGCCGCCAAAATTTCTTTCATGAATGAAGTGGCTAACTTGTGTGAGTTATTGGGTGCCGATGTAGATCAGGTTCGTATTGGAATGGGTTCTGATACCAGAATTGGAAAAAGATTTTTGTTCCCTGGTATTGGTTACGGAGGAAGTTGTTTCCCGAAAGATGTTCAGGCTTTGATTAAGTCATCGGAAGAAGTAAGTTACGATTTCAAGATATTGAATGCTGTTGAAGAGGTGAACGCGGTTCAAAAAACCATTATAGTACCCAAGATTGATGCTTACTTCAAGGGTGATTTAAAGGGCAAAACATTTGCTGTTTGGGGCTTGTCTTTTAAGCCTAATACCGATGACATTAGAGAGGCTCCGGCAATCTATGTGATTAGAGAATTGTTAAAAAGAGGTGCGAGCGTGAAAGCTTTTGATCCTGAGGGAATGGAGAACATGAAAGGTGTTTTCAAAAATGAAATTGAGTTTTGTGAAAATCAGTACGAAGCGGTTTCTGGCGCTGATGCCTTGGTTATAGCAACAGAATGGTCGGTGTTTAGAGCTCCCGATTTCGAGCAGATTGCTAAGTTGATGAAGAGAAAAGTGATTTTCGACGGAAGAAACTTATTTGATTTGGATAGTATTGAAGCTAAAGGTTTCGATTACATCAGCATAGGAAGAAAACAAGTGTTAATCAACAAGTAAGATTAGAGTAATGAAAAAAAGAGTTTTAATTACTGGTGCAGCTGGCTTTTTAGGTTCACATTTATGTGCACGATTCTTAAAGGAAGGTTATCACGTTATTGCAATGGATAACTTAATTACAGGGAATCTTAGAAATATTGAGGAGTTCTTTAAGTTAGAAGAATTTGAGTTTTATCACCACGATGTAAGCAAATTTGTTTTCGTGCCAGGAGACTTGCATTATATTTTGCATTTTGCATCACCTGCTAGTCCGATTGACTATCTTAAAATCCCTATTCAAACCTTAAAAGTAGGTTCGTTGGGAACGCATAATTTGTTGGGTTTAGCAAAGGCAAAAAATGCACGTATGTTAATAGCTTCTACGTCAGAGGTATATGGTGATCCAGATGTTCATCCACAGCCTGAAACTTACTGGGGCAATGTAAATCCAATTGGTCCGCGTGGAGTTTACGATGAAGCCAAACGTTTTCAAGAAGCGATGACCATGGCTTACCATACTTTCCACGGGTTGGAGACCAGAATCGTAAGAATCTTTAATACTTATGGTCCGAAAATGCGATTGAACGATGGTAGAGCTTTACCTGCATTTGTTGGGCAAGCTCTTCGTGGAGAAGATATCACTGTTTTTGGTGATGGTTCTCAAACACGTTCATTCTGCTATGTAGATGATTTAATTGAAGGCATTTATCGTTTGCTTTTAAGTGATTACGCGCAGCCAGTTAATATTGGTAATCCCGATGAAATCACCATTCGTGATTTTGCCGAAGAAGTAGTGAAATTGACGGGCACTGCGTCGAAAGTAATTTATAAAGATCTGCCGGTTGACGACCCTAAGCAACGTCAGCCAGATATTACAAAAGCGAAAGAAATATTAGGTTGGCAGCCTAAAGTAAGTCGTTCTGAAGGCTTGAAAAAAACTTTAGAATACTTTAAGTCTTTGCCTCAAGATGAACTCTTTAAGAAGGAATTGAATTTTGGAAACTAAAGAATATTTTGTTCATGAATCGTCGTATGTAGACGAAGGTGCTGTAATAGGAAAAGGTACTAAAATATGGCATTTTAGTCATGTGATGGGAAAAACGGTGATGGGGGAGAATTGTAATCTCGGACAAAACGTGGTGATCTCGCCCGATGTTGTTTTTGGTAATAATGTAAAAGTGCAGAACAATGTCTCTGTGTACACTGGTGTTATATGTGAAGATGATGTTTTCTTGGGACCGTCGATGGTTTTTACCAATGTAATGAACCCACGTTCTGCCGTAAATAGAAAGAACGAGTACAAAAAAACTGTGGTGAAGAAAGGAGTAACAATTGGCGCTAATGCAACAATAGTGTGCGGAATAAATATAGGAGAATATGCTTTTATTGGTGCAGGCACCGTGGTAATTCGTGAAGTAAAACCTTACGCGATGTTAGTGGGAAATCCGGCCCGACAAATAGGTTGGATGAGTGAACAAGGTGAAAAATTGAAGTTCGATAAAGAAGGAAAAGCAACTTGCTCTTTATCGGGAGATGTTTATGAATTGAATAATAATTCTGTAAAAAAAGTTTCGAATGGCTGATAAGATAAAATTTGCTGTTGTAGGTTGTGGCCATATTGGCAAGCGTCATATGGAGATGATAGAAAGAAATCCAGAGGCTGAATTGGTGGCTTTCTGTGATGTTTTGGAAAAAGAAAAATTGAACATAGATACTAAATTCACTCAACCATTTTTTACAGATGTTCAAGAAATGCTCTCTACGGTGAAGGAGATAGATGTGGTGAATATTTGCACACCCAATGGCTTGCATGCCGAGCAAAGTATTACAGCCTTGAGCAATAGAAAACATGTGGTTTGTGAAAAGCCTATGGGTTTAACCAAAAGTGAGTGTGAGAAGGTGATAGAAAAGGCTTTGAACTATTCTAAAAAAGTGTTTTGCGTAATGCAAAATCGTTATTCACCTCCTTCAGCTTGGTTGAAAGATGTAGTACATAACAATCGTTTGGGTGATATTTATTTAGTTCAATTGAATTGCTATTGGAACAGAGACGACAGGTATTATAAGAAAAGTGCTTGGAAGGGAACTAAAGATATGGATGGAGGTACTTTATTTACTCAATTCTCACATTTCATTGATATTATGTATTGGTTGTTCGGTGATATTACCGACATTAATGCGCGTTTCGAAGATTTTTGCCATCAAGAATCAACAGATTTTGAAGATACAGGAATAGTGAATTTTAAATTTGTGAATGGCGGTGTGGGTACTATTAATTACTCTACTGCTGTGTACAATACAAATTTAGAAAGTAGCATTACCATCATTGGTTCTAAGGGTAGTGTTAAGGTGGGCGGACAGTACATGGATAAAGTAGAATATTGCAATATTCAAGATTATGTGATGCCAGAATTGGCGCCAGTAAATGCGCCTAATGATTACGGTGATTACAAAGGATCGGCCGCCAACCATCATTATGTAATTGAGAATGTGGTGAACACTATCAAACGCGGTGATTATGTGACCACTAATGCTTTGGAAGGCTTAAAAGTAGTAGAAATTATAGAAAGGATATACGAATTAAAACTGAATAAAAAGTAGATTATGATTGCAGAAAAAATTGCCAAAAAAGAGGCTAAGATGGCATTGATTGGTTTAGGTTATGTAGGCCTACCAATTGCCTTGGAATTTGCTAGAAAAGCAAAAGTAGTAGGATTTGATATCAACCAAGCTAGAGTTGATTTGATGAGAAAAAACATCGATCCTAGTAATGAGTTAGAAGCAAAAGATTTTGAAGGGTGCGACATTCATTTCTCTGCAGATTTGAATGATATGAAAGATGTTAACTTTTTCATCGTAGCTGTTCCTACTCCAATTGATCAACACAATTTACCCGATTTAAAACCTTTGCTTTCTGCTTCAAGAACTGTGGGTAAAGTATTGAAGAAAGGTGATTATGTTGTGTTTGAATCTACTGTTTATCCTGGTTGCACTGAAGAAGATTGTGTGCCTGTTTTAGAGCAGGAATCGGGATTGAAATTTGGTGTTGACTTTAAAGTGGGCTATTCGCCAGAAAGAATTAATCCAGGAGATAAAGAGCATACTTTGGCTAAAATTGTAAAAGTAGTTTCTGGTTGCGACAAAGAATCGGCTGCAGAAATTGCTAAAGTTTATGGTATGGTGATTACTGCCGGAATTCATCAGGCTTCTTCTATTAAAGTTGCAGAAGCAGCGAAAATTATTGAAAATACCCAACGTGACGTGAACATCGCGTTGATGAATGAATTGTCGTTGATTTTCTCTAAAATGAATATCAATACCTATGAAGTTCTGGAGGCTGCTGGCACTAAATGGAACTTTTTAAAGTTTTCACCAGGCTTGGTAGGTGGCCACTGTATTGGTGTTGACCCTTATTATCTTACCTATAAAGCTGAAGAGCTTGGTATTCACGCTAAAATAATAACATCAGGTAGAGCAATCAACGATGCGATGGGAGCACACTTAGCACGTTTGGCTGTTAAGAAAATGGTGGCCAAAGGAAAAGACATTTCTAAAGCAAGAGTGTTGATCATGGGAACAACTTTCAAAGAGAACGTTACCGATACTAGAAATTCTAAAGTTGCCGACGTGGTAAATGAGTTGAAATCGTTTGCTGTAAATTTGGAGGTGCATGATCCACATGCAGATCCTCACGAGATTTTAGAAGAATACGGATATGAATTGGTGCCAGAAATAACAGGAAAATACGATGCCATCATTGTAGCAGTTAATCACCGCGAATATGTAGGTTTGGGAGATGAATTCTTTGCTAAACATTTTAGTGAAAAAGGTGTTCTGGTTGATGTAAAAGGTATTTACAGAAATAAAATTTCTGTAGCCGATTATATTAGTTTCTAGTTATGATTTTAGTTACAGGCGGTGCTGGATATATTGGGTCTCATACTGTTGTGGAGCTTGTGAAAAGTGGTCACGACGTGGTGATTGTAGATAATTTATCTACATCTGATATATCTATTATCGATGTAATTGAAACGATAACAGGGGTGCGAGTTCCGATCGAAATTATCGATGTCACCGATTTGAATGCGTTGCTTCATGTGGCGGAAAAATATAAAATTAGCGCAGTGGTTCATTTTGCAGCGCATAAGGCGGTGAAAGAATCGGTAGATAATCCTCTTAAGTATTACAACAACAATTTAAGAGGAATGATTAATGTGCTGTATTTGATGGAAAAAATGGAGTGTAAGAATTTGATTTTTTCATCTTCTTGCACAGTTTACGGTGATGTTCAAAAAGTACCGGTAGACGAAAGTTTTCCAGTACAAAAACCATTTTCTCCATATGGTAAAACTAAGAAGGTGTGTGAGGAAATTATTGAAGATGTTGTTGCTTTGGGGGCCTTAAAATGCATCTCCTTGCGTTATTTTAATCCGATAGGAGCACACACCACTTTACTTCTGGGTGATAATCCTAAGAATATGGACAACATTATGCCACTTATTTTAAAAGTTGCAAAAGGCGAGATAGCTCAGCTTACTGTTTATGGCGATGATTATGATACCAAAGATGGATCATGTATTAGAGATTATGTTCATGTAATGGATATAGCAGTTGCGCATGTTTCTGCTTTGGAGCGGATGTTGGCCAATCAAATGGAAAATCAATTGGAATTTTACAATCTAGGATCAGAATCAGGCTACAGTGTATTTGAACTGATACACACGTTTGAAAAGGTGAATGGCATTAAAGTAAATTATAAAATTGCAGGAAGAAGAAAAGGAGATATTACGCAAATTTATTCTGATTCTTCTTTGGCAAAAAGTAAATTGAATTGGGCTCCTAAGCATACATTAGAGGATATGATCTCATCAGCTTGGGAACGCGATAAAAAATATGTTAAATAAAGAATTATGGAGGCGCCAAAAAATATATTGATTACTGGTGGAGCTGGGTTTATTGGCAGTCACTTGGTAAGGCATTTTGTAACTAAATATCCTAACTATTTTATTGTTAATGTAGACAAGCTTACTTATGCCGGCAATTTAAGTTCATTAGATGATGTAAGAGAAGCAAAAAATTACGTCTTTGAAAAAGCAGATATCTGCGATGAAAAAGCTATTCAAGAGATTTTTGATAGATTTAAAATAACGCATGTGATTCATTGTGCTGCAGAATCGCATGTGGATAGATCAATATTAAATCCGATGGAGTTCGTGCAAACCAATGTTATAGGCACAGTAACAATGCTCAATGTTGCAAAGAACAATTGGAAAGACGAAAAGGAACATTTGTTTTATCATATATCAACCGACGAGGTTTATGGTTCTTTGGGGGAAACGGGAAAGTTTGAAGAAACTACTTCTTATGATCCTCGCTCACCTTATTCAGCTAGTAAGGCTTCTTCTGATCACTTTGTTCGCGCTTACCATGAAACATTCCATATTCCTATGGTTTTGAGCAACTGCTCAAATAATTATGGTCCTAACCAGTTTCCGGAGAAGTTAATTCCGTTATGCATTCAAAATATCATTAACAATAAATCTTTACCTATTTACGGCAAAGGCGAAAATGTGAGAGATTGGCTTTATGTGCAAGATCATGTAGAGGCAATAGATTTAATTTTTCACAAGGGTAAAAATGGCGAAACATACAATATTGGAGGCGATAACGAGTGGCAAAACATTACATTAGTGAAGGCATTATGTAAGATAATGGATGCGAAATTGAATAGGGCTGTTGGCACCTCAGAGAAATTGATTAATTATGTAAAAGATAGACAAGGTCATGACATGCGATACTCTATTGATTTCTCCAAATTGAATAAAGAATTGGGATGGAAGCCGAAAGCTCAATTTGAAAGTGGATTAGAGAAAACTGTTGATTGGTATTTAGCTAATCAGCAATGGGTTG
Organism: Flavobacteriales bacterium; assembly: GCA_049430665.1. GTDB lineage: Bacteria > Bacteroidota > Bacteroidia > Flavobacteriales_C > JAHEZL01. The sequence goes on from JBMTCG010000008.1 coordinate 15,090, forward strand.
ATGGTGTAATTACAGGAGAGTACAAAAATTATTATAAGACACAATACGAATCTAAATAAAAATATAAGAATGAATTTTCATAACACAGATATCAGTAAAACTACCTTTTTAGTGACGGGAGGTGCGGGTTTCATCGGCTCAAACATTGTAAAGTATTTAGTAAAGCATAATGCTGGTGAAATTAGAATTGTAGACAATTTATCTAATGGATACATCGAAAATATTAAAGAATTTTTATCGTTGCCGAATGTGGTTTTCTACGAGGAATCATTGGTTGACATGAAGGTTTGTGAAAAGGCGGTGAAGGGAGTTGATTTTGTTATTCATCAAGCTGCCCTGGGCTCTGTGCCCCGTTCGATAAATAACCCAATTGCTACCAACGAAGCCAATGTAAGTGCGTTTTTAAATCTACTTACAGCAGCAAAAGACGCTAATGTGAAGAGAATGGTTTTCGCAAGTTCTTCTTCGGTTTATGGTGATAGTCCGGTTATGCCGCGTACTGAGAATCATATAGGAAATCCATTGTCGCCATATGCGGTTTCTAAGCAAGTAGATGAGTTATATGCTAAAGTTTTTTACCGCGTTTATAAGTTCCCAGTTATAGGACTTCGATATTTCAATGTATTTGGTCCGCACCAAAGTCCGAACGGACCATACGCAGCTGTTATTCCAATGTTCATGAATGCATTGCTTTCCAATCAATCTCCAGTGATACATGGAGAGGGTGATCAATCTCGTGATTTTACTTTTATAGATAATGTGGTTCAAGCCAATATTAGAGCTTTGTTTAATGAAAAAGAAGAGGCGTTTGGAGAAATGTTTAACGTTGGTTATGGTGAAGCGACCTCAATTTTAGATTTGTTCAAGATGCTTAAAGTAGCTGTAAATTCTTCGTTGGAACCTACTTTTGTAGCACCACGTGCAGGCGATGTAAAAGATTCATTGGCTGACATTTCAAAATCTCAAAATTTATTGGGGTATCAACCTAAAGTAAGCATTAATGTTGGTTTAGCTGAGACTATAGCTTGGTTTGAAGGTAAATATTTTCAAAACAAAGTTTAAATGTTCTCATTCTTCAAAAAGAAAAAGAAAGAAATAATTTTACCGCCTATCGATGCTAAATTGATAGGCGTTGATATGCATTCACATTTGATAGCTGGTATTGATGATGGAGCTCAAACTTTAGATGATTCGGTAGTTTTGGTGAAGGGTTTAAAAGAATTCGGATTCCAAAGTTTTTATACCACTCCCCATGTGATGTCTGATTTTTATAGAAATTCCACGAAAGATATTTTGAAGGGGGCAAGTGAACTAAACAGCAGGTTGGAAAGCGAGAATTTGAACACTATAATTCAGCCATCGGCAGAATATTATTTCGATGAAAATTTCGCGAAATTGGTGAATGACAATGATTTATTACCTATTAAAAATGAGTACATCCTCTTTGAGTTTTCATATTTAAATGAACCAGAAAACCCATTTGGTTTAATTCATAAAATTCGTGATTTAGGTTACAAGCCGGTACTGGCGCATCCAGAAAGGTATCCTTTCTATTTTGGTAGAGAAGAAGCGTTGCGTAACGTGCGTGAGCATGGAGTGTATTTTCAGTTGAATGTTAATTCTTTGGCAGGTCATTACGGCGCCCAATCCCTGCATGCTGCGCATTGGATGATTGAGGAAGGTTTTGCAGATTTTTTAGGCACTGATATCCATAAGGCTGCGCACTTGCCAATAATTGAAAGAGCTTTGTGTACAGAACATATGCATCGTTTAGTAGAGTCGGGTCGACTTCTAAATTCACAACTTTCGTAATCACCTTTCTCTTATTCCTATTGGGTAATTTCAGCTTCTGATTTATATCATTTTTCCTCTCTTTAAATTCATTTACCTTGCTGCGCAATGAATAAGTTAATAGAGAAATACGATATCGCCTGTCCGCGTTACACCTCTTACCCAACAGTTCCTTATTGGGAAAATAACAGTACTGTAGAAGAGTACAAAAAGCAGGTGAAAATCACTTTTGATGAAACCAACGATTCTACCGGAATCAGTTTGTATATTCATCTACCTTTTTGCGAAAGTTTGTGCACATACTGCGGGTGCAACACGCGTATCACAGTAAATCATAAAGTTGAATCTCCTTACATCAATGATGTTTTAACGGAGTGGAATTTATACAAACAAGTATTTAAGTCGGCGCCAAAAATTAAGGAGTTACATTTAGGCGGAGGAACACCTACTTTTTTTTCTGCAGAGAATCTAGCACTATTAATCAATGGTATTTTAGAAGGAACCGAGAAAGCAGAAGATCCTAAATTTTCTTTTGAAGCGCACCCAGCCAATACCAGCGATGAACATTTACAAACCTTGTTTAATTTGGGGTTTAGAAGGTTGAGCTTAGGTATTCAAGATTTTGATGTGGTGGTGCAAGAAGCGATTAATAGAAAGCAAACTGTGGCTGAAGTGGAGCGTGTTACGAAAAAGGCCAGAGAAATTGGATACACTTCTATTTCTTATGATGTAATTTACGGCTTACCTTTTCAATCCTCTCATTCTGTTCAAGAGACTTTTAGAAAGGTTTTGCATTTACATCCCGATAGAATTTCATTTTACAGCTACGCGCATGTGCCTTGGAAACACAAGGGCCAGCGTCGTTACGATGAAAGTAATTTACCAAGTAAAGATGCTAAACGTTCGCTTTACGAGACTGGAAAAGCAATTTTAAGTGCCAATGGATACGTAGAGATTGGTATGGATCATTTTGCTCTGCCACACGATGAATTGTTTGTTGCTGAAAAGGATGGAAGGTTGCATCGTAATTTTATGGGTTATACCGAAGGTCAGAATAAATTATTGATAGGTTTGGGGGTTTCTGCTATTGGTGATACCTGGACTTCCTTTGCGCAAAATATCAAGGAGGTAGAAGCTTATCAAAAGACTGTGCGAGAAGGAAAGCTACCAATAGCTCATGGTCATCATTTGAGTGAGGAGGATTTGATGATTCGCCGACATATATTAAATATCATGTGTAAATACCGCACCGAGTGGATGCACGAAGATCTGGTTCAAATGCGTGAAGACGGAATTATCAAACGTTTGCATGAATTGGCAAATGATGAATTGATTGAACTGAATCATTATTCCTTGTCGGTGACGTCGAAAGGGAAAATATTTTTGCGTAACATTTGTTTGGCAATGGACTTGCGTTACTGGAGAAAAATACCTGTGAAAGATACTTTTAGTAAAGCGGTATAGCAGAATTGTATTATTTCTTTCTATCTGGGTTTTGTTTAACAAAAGCATCCCAGCCTTTATAACTTTTACCAGTGTTTAGTTTGTCTCCTTGAAAATGATGGCATAATGCGGTGGCCAATCCATCGGTAGCATCAGTTGAAACAGGTAAGTCTTTGGTGTTTAAAAGAGTCATTAGCATTTTAGCCACCTGCACTTTAGAAGTATTTCCGCTGCCTGTAATCGACATTTTTACTTTTTTAGGCGCGTATTCGGTAAAGGGAATGTCGCGCGATAGTGCGGCAGCAATGGCCACTCCTTGCGCTCTTCCTAGTTTTAGCATAGATTGTACGTTCTCGCCAAAGAACTGTGCTTCAATGGCTAGATGATCGGGATGATGCTTATCGATAAGTTCAATCATCGAATCGAAAACCTGCTTTAATTTTAACTCGTGCGTCTTTAAAGCGCTCATTTTTACAGCACCCACATCAAGCAAGGAAATCTTGCTTCCTTCTATTTTTATTACCCCATACCCCATTACAGTTGTACCAGGGTCAATACCTAATATGATGCTCTCTTTTGCCAAATTCAATAACTTAAAGTAATCTTGCAGCGTGGATAAAAGTAAAAAAATAAAGTACGTAAGTCGTGCAATTAAATTTTTGATTGTGCTTTTGCCTATTGCTTTTATATATAATCAGATAGTGGCTGAATGGCATGAGAAAGGGATTTCATCGCTCAATCCAATTCAATATCTTGAGCAAAATTGGCCTCTTTTCTTCATTGTTCTGGGATTGGTTTTTTTCAATTGGGGTTTCGAAGCTTTAAAGTGGAAATTTTTAGTCTCAAAAGTTCAAAAAGTGAATTTTTGGCAGAGTTATAAAGGGGTTTTGTCTGGAGTAACCATTTCTATTTTCGCGCCACTAAGGACAGGGGAGTACATTGGTAGGGTTCTTCATTTAGAGCCTGAGAATAGAATAAGCGGCAGTGTTCTCTCTGTTTATGGGAGTATGATTCAGCTGTTTATTACTATTTTTTGCGGGGCTGTGGCCTGGGTCTTTTTCTTTGATGAATTACTTTTGTCTGATGTGCTTTATCGAGGTCTTATTACAGCAAGTTTTTTTGTAGTGCTTTCCTCAATGTTTTTGTCTTTGATTAAACCTTCATGGGTAGTGTTTTTGGTAAGAAAGACGCGTTTGCCCGAGAAGTGGAAAAACTATTTCAATGTGCTGGCCGATTTCAACTTGCCTCAGCTTTTGATACAAGGAATCTTGGTGTCGTTTTTAAGGTATTCTGTTTTTTCACTACAATTTTATTTTGCAGTTGATTTGTTTGGAGTTCACCTGCCATTTTGGAATGGAATTGCAATAGTTTCGTTTACTTTTCTAGGATTATCTTTTTTGTCTTTGTCGGCACTTATGGAGCTGGGATTTACAAGGGCAACTATTTTTTTAACGTTGTTCACTCTTTGTTCAAAGGAAAGTTATCATCAAGAAAATATGGGAACAGCCATATGGCTAGCTTCTACTTTAATTTGGTTAGTAAATTTAGCTTTACCTGCTTTGACAGGCGCAATTTTAATGTATGGCGTAAAAATTTTTAAAGAGAAAGAATGACACCCTTTTTTGCTATCATATTTATTTGGGCTTTTGCTTATGTGGCTAATTTGCTATTGTACTGGCAAGGATGGAGTAAGGGAAGAGTGAGAGTGGGAGTGAGTGAACAGAAAGAGATTGGAGTTTCTATTGTAGTTCCTTTTAGAAATGAGGAGAAAAATTTGCCGGCTTGTATTGCTTCGTTAAAGAAACTGGATTACCCAAGAGATTTATATGAAATCATATTTGTAAATGACCATAGCACCGATGCCTCTGTGGAATCGGCGAGATCTGCGGGAGAAAAATTTCTTGAATTGGGAGACGAAGAATTCGGTAAAAAAGCTGCCCTTTCCAAAGCAATCGCTTCGGCGAAATTCTCTACCATTTTAACACTCGATGCCGACAGCGTAGTGAATGCGCAATGGCTAAAAACCATGACTAAAACCATGCAATCAGGGAACTATTTAGCAGTTGGCGGTTTAGTGGTTTTTAAAAAAGAAGAGGGCTTTTTAAATGCATTTTTAAACGTAGAGATGTGCTCGCTAATGGGTATGACAGCTGGAGGCATCAACAACAAAAAACCGTTGTTGGCCAATGGAACCAATTTAATGTTCAGCAAAGAAGCTTTTTTAGAAGTAAAAGGCTATGAAGGCGATGGCTATGCGTCAGGCGACGATGTTTTTTTGGTACAAAAAATTGCCAAAAAATATGGAGCCAACAGAATAGGGTTCAACAACGAAGAAGAATCGATAGTATCTACGCAAGGTGTGCAAAGTTTAAGTGATTTGTTTCATCAAAGAGCACGCTGGGCGGGGAAATCAAAGGCTTATTCATTTTCTGGAAAATTCACTAGTATGTTGTTGGGGAGTTTTAATATTTTAATGGCCTTGCTCATTGTGTTAGCTATTTCTCAGCCGCACATGATTCCTTTTGTTTTTGCCATGTTCTTTTTGAAATTGGCAGCAGATACTATTTTAACCTTGCCGGCATTGCTTAGAACTAATCAGATTTATTTAATGAAGTATTTGATTCCCGTGGCTTTTGTTTATCCTTTTTATATTTTGGGCACAGCGCTTTTATCGATGTTTGTCAAGCCTGTTTGGAAGGGGAGGAGCGTTTAGATTTTTTTCGTATTTTCGTGCAAATTCAAAATTTTTATGGCAGATACTTCAGATTTTAAAAATGGCATGTGTATCCAGTTCAACGGAAAACTTGTGCAAATTGTAGAGTTTCAACACGTGAAACCAGGAAAAGGTCCGGCTTTCGTTCGTACCAAATTAAGAAACTTAGAGAACGGCAGAATTATAGACAACACTTTCACATCGGGGGTAAAAATTGATGTAGTAAGAATTGAAAGACGTCCGTACCAATTTTTATACAAAGATGATATGGGCTACAACATCATGCATGCTCAAACTTTCGAGCAAGTGGTGATACCAGAAACAACCATTGATCATCCAAAATATTTGAGAGAAGGAATGATGATAGAGGCCACTGTTCACGCAGAAACAGAAGAGTTTTTGTCGGCTGAGGTTCCAATGTACATTGAAGCTGAAGTAACCTACACCGAGCCTGGTATTAGAGGAAATACAGCAACCAACACTTTGAAGCCAGCAACTATTGATACTGGAGCAGAGATTCGTGTTCCGTTGTTCATCAACACAGGAGATAAAATTAAAGTGAACACTGGTACTGGAGAATATAGCGAGAGATTATGATATGAAGTTTTCTTCACCAATAACACTAAGCGAAGTCGCCGATTTACTTTCTATAAAGTTTATCGGCGATTCTGCGTTATTGGTAAAGGGAATCAATGAAATTCATCAGGTAGAGCCGGGTGATATTTGTTTTGTAGATCACCCTAAATACTACGACAAGTGTTTGAATTCTGCTGCAACGGTCATCATCATCAACAAAGAGGTTGAATGTCCGCAAGGCAAAGGTTTATTGATCAGCGAAGATCCTTTTGCCGATTTCAATAGACTAGGTAAAAAATATGCGCCGTTTTTAATGGCGTCGAAGGCTATCGCCGATAGCGCTAAGATTGGCGAAGGCACAGTGATTCAGCCCAATGTTTTTTTGGGCAACAATGTGAAAATTGGAAAGAATTGTTTGATACACGCCAATGTTTCTATTTACGATGATGTGGTGATTGGAGACAATGTGGTGATTCAAGCCAATACTGTTATTGGCAGCGATGCTTTTTATTTTAAAAATAGAGGAACATCGAGAGAGAAATTATGGTCGACGGGTTCCGTGTTGATTGAAGATAATGTGGAGATAGGTGCTGGATGCACTATAGATAAAGGGGTTTCGGGGTTGACGAAGATTGGAAGAGAAACTAAAATCGACAATCAGGTGCAAATCGGACACGATGTAATTATTGGTGAAATGTGCCTTTTTGCGGCACAAGTTGGTGTTGCGGGTTGCGTTACAATAGGAAAGAATGTAACTTTTTGGGGTCAGGTTGGCGTAGTGAGCGGTATCGAAATTGGCGATAACGTAGTGGTGTTGGGTAAATCGGGCGTGGGTAAATCATTAGAAGCGAATAAAACATATTTCGGGAGTCCGGCAGAAGATGCCCGCTCAAAATGGAAAGAGCTAGCAATGATTAAACAGTTGCCCACTATAATAGAAAAGTTGAAATAAAATTATGGCTATAAGATCGATAAAGCGAGCAGATGCAAAGATTTTGATTAGAGATCAAAAGCTTGGTGCTTTATTGGAAATTACCAATGCCATCAACAGCAATTTATCCAAATCGAAATTATTTGCCATTTACGAGTTCGTTTTGCGCGAGCAATTGAACATAGGCAAATTGGTGCTTTTCTTGAATGAAGGAGAGTGGGATATGGCCTTGAAATTTGGTACAGATAGCGATGTAGATATTGATATAAGAAGAGATTTATTGGCTATCACAGAGATAACAGAGGTGAATTCAAAAGTGGAAGGTCCGTTTAAAGAATTTGATATTGTTGTTCCCGTTTATCATAAAACAAAACCTTTGGCTTATTTGTTAATTGGTGATGTGATGGAGGAGGCTTTGATGGTGAGTCCGATTATTAAACATTTACCTTTCGTTCAAACCCTTACCAACATTATTGCGGTAGCCATTGAAAACAAAAACTTGGTGAACGATTCGTTGCGCCAAGAGGGTATGAGAAAAGAGTTAGAGCTTGCGTCAGAAATGCAAGCTATGTTATTGCCCACGTCATTGCCAAGCAACAACCATTTAGATATTGCGGTGTTTTATCAATCTCACCAACAAGTAGGTGGAGATTATTATGATTTCATAGAATTGAGCGAAGACGAAGTTTGTTTTTGCATTGCCGATGTATCGGGCAAAGGAGTGTCGGCAGCCATGTTGATGTCGAATTTTCAAGCGAATTTGCGTGCTTTGGTGCATTACTCAGTTACTTTATGTGATTTGATTGATGCTTTAAACAGAAAAGTCTTAGAGAGCGCAAAAGGAGAGAAATTCATCACCTTGTTTGTTGCTAAGTACAATATTAAAACGAGAGAGATGAGTTACGTAAATGCTGGACACAATCCGCCATTCCTCATTTCAGAAGATATTTCGTTGCTGAAAGCTGGTTGTCCGGGCTTAGGTATGCTCGATGAAATTCCATTAATCACAGAAGGAAGAATCACCATTCCTGCAGGTTCTTCATTGTTTTGCTATACTGATGGATTGGTAGAAACCGAGAACGAACAAAATAAAGAGTTTGGCATGGAAGGTTTGCAAGAATCTTTGGAAAACAATAGAGCTAAAAAGCCAAGCGAAATAAATACGAATGTATTGAACGATTTAAAAGTGTATAAAGGCAGAACCAACTATGCCGATGATATTGCGCTATTGAGCTGTAAGTTTTTCTAGTTGTTCGTCTAGTTTTTCCTTAGGATATTTCCCTTTTTGATACAAATCCATCACTACCAATATGGCTGTCATTCCGTAAAATGGAGCAGTGATTTTATCGGTGTCTAAGAAGTTGTTTAGAAAACCGTGTACAATGTAAGTGAAGAGGCCAATTAAGCATATTGCCGAATAGAAGCGGAAAAACCAATGCGTAGATTTTTTATACACTCTAACCCCTGTGTTTACTATTGTGCTGAAAAGCAATACAACAATAATTAATGCTGGTAGTCCTGCTTCTGCAAGCGGACCGATATATTCACTATGAGCATTCCCTTGATCGCCACTGTTGGTGCTAATAATCGTTTTGTCACTGCTCATTTGAAATGCAGCATAATTGAATGAGTAGGTACCAGGCCCCCAGCCAAACACAGGTCTTTCTTTAAACATTTCGTAGCCCGATTTCCAGCGGTTAATTCTTTCCTTGTTGGAAGCGTCGGAAGACACATTCGACATGGATTTGATATGCTTGTCGATATCGGTTGAAGACGCGACTTTATTTTTCATAAAGTAATCTCTAATATCATCTTCCATTATTTTGGCGGTAGTCAAAAGCGATAAGATGACTAATGCTATAACTTGCCATTTAATTTTCAGTTTTAAGATGAGGTAAACGATTAAGCCAGCCACAAGGCTAAGCCATGCTGCTCGGGTATAAGATAAGATTAATGCCAAACAAAAGTATAGGAGAAGAAGCAGTATAAAAGGTTTGATGATGGTTCCCGCGTATGTTTTGCCAAACGTAATAGCCAATAGAAAAGGAAAGAAAAGTGCTAATGCTGCGCCGTAAGAGGTGTGGTCGCTATAAAAAGGATTCATTACCCAGTTGCCCGATTTTTGGTCGAAACCGTGCTGCGAGTGCAAGGTTAAAGTATAAGCAATTACAACACAGAAAGGCAGAATATAAAGCCAAAAAAGTTTGGGCACATTGCTTAGCTTTTTAAACACTTGGGTGGCAATAAAGTAAAAGGATGCGATGAACCACAATTGAGAGGCAAAGTACTTCAAAGAAATAACAGGAAGTGATGATGCAAAGGCACAAATTAAAGTCCAACCTAGTTGAATAAAAAGCAAGATAGAAATAGGGTGAAATATAACTTCTTTATCGAATTCACCATCGTAAATCGTTTTAAGGATAGCGAAAAGTAACAAACCAACAAGTATGGGGTCGGTAGGCAGTGAGAGCCCTACCCCTAAGCCTATGTCGGCAATATTTACTGAAACGGGAGTAAGTACTATTAAAAGTAAATAGAGAATATTCAATTGAAAAACGGCAAGATAGACTAAGAGCAAGACAAAAGGAATCAAAAGCACTTCATAGCTTTCCAATAGAATACCAGCCGATGCAATCGTTAAAAAGATTGCACAAAGAACATATAGCCAAGAAGATTTCGAAAGATTAGGCATTCTTTATTTGTAGGCTGGTTTGTTCGTAAAATGAGATGAGTGTTAAAGATAAAGTCATTGAAGCAAACACACTTATCAAAACAATTAACCATCTAACAGGGTAGCATTTTCTGTCGGCTTTAAAAGGTTTTACAATCAATTGTGTGTAGTTTAAATCTCTGTTTAATTCTTTAACAGCACTTTCGTATTCGAATTTAGTTCCATTGTAAACAGAACGCGCTTGGTCGATATCGTTTCTTAATTTGATGAAGACACCACCTTGTTCTCTAAGATTTTTGATCAGAGAAGAAGAAGCTTCGTCGGTACCAGGGTTGTTGAGCTGCGTTGTTACTTTTTTGTTTTCGCCCAAATAACGGATTTGGTTTTCGTAATCAAGAATTCCGTATTGAACGCGTATTTCTTTCATTTTTGATTCAAGTGAATCTAACTCTTTAGCTTTTACAGCCATGCGTTCTTTAAGGGTTCTGGCTACTTCAATCAAAGAAGAGTTGTTGATGTCTCTAACCTTTTGGTTGTAAATTTTGATGATACTATATGTGATTTTTAAAGCAAGTTCGGGGTCGGTGTCTTTTACTTCCAGTTCAACCGATTCGTATTTTGTTTTGGTAAAAGAGATGTTCTCGGCGAATTGTAAAACCACGTCGGAGTAGAAGTGAGGGTTTGAAGTAGAGTCGATATCGTAGTGTTTTAACAAGTCATATTTTCTAATGATTTCGTCTCTAATTTCGTTGGCTTCTAAAACCTGCAGCATTTGTTCAACAGGGGTTTCTGTTCCATAAGGTTTGGTGTTGGTAGGGTACAAAACCGCAGTAGATTTATACTTGGGTTTAATAAAGAGAGAAGACGAAAAAAGTGCCGACAACAAAATGGAAGCAATGAATACAAAAATCAAGTGCTTTTTCCATTTATTGAGAACAGCCAAAAACTTTTTGAAGTCGAAAATGTTTTCCATAAATAGCTTTATTTAGTTAGGTTTCTCAGTTGTTTTATTTTTTCATAAACAAGTAAAAAAAGCAATGAAAAAACAAAAGTACAAACGGTGGTTACCGCTACTATCGCAGAACGGATAGGATAGCTTTTCTTTTCAGCAGCAGTAGCATGATTTACTATAAAGAAGTTGGTGATATTTTCATTGGCATCCATTTTAGCCTCTTCATATTTTCCTTGAAGGAGTCCGAATTCTTCAGCTGCAATTTTTAATTTTTCTTTCAAATTGTATTGCTGAGCACCATATTTTGAGATAACGGCTAATTTCTCATTGATGGCGTCAATAGCACCTTTGTTGTTTTTTGAAACAGCTTCGGCGTAGGCTTGGGTTAATACTTCTGATTGCTTCTCAAAGTCGTGCACACCTAAACTCATGATATAGCGTAAAGAATCCTCCAAGCCTTTAATGTACGATAGGTAATTGTTGTAGGTGCGTTCCATGATTTCAAAACCTTTGTAAGCTCTTTCTTTTTGTATGGTATTCATTCTAGCATCTAAAATTTCAGCGATACCGTTAGCGAATTTTGCTGCAGAATCGGGGTTTTCATCTAAGACTATGATTTCTACCGCCATATATTCATTTCTTCTAAATTTGATGTTGCTTTCAAATTTGTCGATCAATTGAGAGTACTTGGTTTCCGAGCTAGTATCAATTTTGTAATGTTGCATTAAGTTGTACTTTTTGATCACCTCGTTTCTTATCACATCCGACGATAGTACCTGAAGCAATTGCTCTGTTTTTTCTTCTTCCCCAAATTCAAGTAAGTCGCCTTTCATTCCATTTGAGCTGTTTATCAAAGCTTTAGAAATTGAACTAGTGTTAGAAGGATATAGAATCTCAGTCGATTTATATTTATCGGTAATAAATAATGAAACTACCGCCGAAACCACCGCTGCTGCAATGGTAATTACTAAAATAGGTTTAATGTTTTTGTAAATGAACCCAATTAAATTTGTTGAATCGTTGAAATTTTCGCTTGACGCCATAATGAATTTATAAGAGCCACGAATCTAAGCATTTTAGCTAAAAATCACAATAAAATTAAGCTTTAGCTTTTGTGTAAAAAAAGCTTAGAAATATGAGGTAAAGGTATTGCTTTCAGTAGTATAGCCGAAGAAATGCCAATGCTACAAGTAAGTACTGCTTGTACAATCCATGAAAGGGTGCTCTGATGCAGTAGGAAAGTAGATACTTCAAAAATGATGATGCTCAAAGCATATTTTAGCATTAACGGAAGACCAATGTGTAGATTGAATTTTTTACGAGCATAAGCAATTTGAAAAGCGCAAACAAAGCTTTGAGTAAGCAAGCTAATGATTGCAGCGGCTTCTACCCCGTAGTGCGGTATAAGTAAAAAGTTTGCGCTAATGTTTAATATAACACCAAGTGCAGCAGTACTATTGAGTAATTTCATTTCACCTGCAGCGGTAAGAAAAGTGCCGTAGATGTACATGGCACTCATGGGAATAAAATTGAGAATAGTAATTACAAAAACCTTAGAAGAAAGTTCTATTTCTTGCGTATTTTCAAAATTGTTTAGTTCGCCTTTGAACGATAGCGTTAGTTTTTGTATGAGAGATAAGTTTTCTTTTTTTGCATACAAAGCGCTGATAATATCTTGAGCATGCCATGCGCAGCAAAGGGCAATGAAAATAGAACTCAAAATTAAAATAGAGCCCGAAAGTTGAATCAATTCATTTGCATTTTCTTTTTTGGCGAGCATGCGCGCAAACATGGGTAATAAAGGAACAGAAAAGAGGTAGGAGAAATTAATGAGTGCGAGAAGTAAGCGAGATGATTGAGCATAGATACCCGCTTCAGCTTCGCCTCTAAATCTTTCTAAGATAACACTATCGGTAAAAGAATACAGCAACATGAATATGCCGATGAGTGCGTAAGGAAAGCATTTTTTTAAGTAAGCAAGACTAAAGCGCATGCTGAATTTTGGAGTAATGCGTACTGAAGAATGAAAAAGTAAGAACGAAAAAGCCAACACCACCGCGCACGCATAGCCCGCAGTTTGAATGTAGGCAAACCAAGCAATGTCAAATTGATTGGAAGTGCTCGAAAAGAACAAATAAAGCACCAGAGCGGCCATAATGATTCTATCGGTAACAGATATAATACTGTCGCTTTTGAAGAAGTGTAAGCCCTGAAGGTTTGAGCGAATAAATAGTAAAGTTGCCAGTAAAAACTGGTTGAAGCCAAGGGTAGCCAACAATAAAATAGAAGAAGTGTTGTATCCTAAGGCAATTGCAGTGGCAAGTACAACAACAAGATAAATCACTCCCAATATAAATCTAAGGGGAATGATTTTGTTGAAGTATTGATTGGCTAGAAAAGGTTTTTCTGCAATTTTTTTGTTGTTGAAATTGACTATTCCTCCATCCAAAATCATATTAAGTATGAGTGATAAATTGAAGAGTGCAAAGTACAATCCGTATTGTTCAATGCCCGCTTTGTTTTGTACTTCCACCTCAATAAATACCCATAGCGGTTTAATCAATAAGTTGAGAAAAACGAGTAATAAGATATTTAGTAAGAAGCTTTTTTTCATTGGGGTTTAATCATTGTGTACAAATAGTAAGCTTCTTAATTTGCACTAACACTAATTATCTTTTTCCGTTTCTAGCGGCTTCATAATCGGGAGATTTAACGTTGGCTTCAATGAATTTAGTTAAAGCTTCATCTCTGTGCCATTTCCCAAAAATTTCCCAATAAACAGCCTTATTCATGCCATCCCAATGCAGGGTTGATGTTTTGTATTGATAGGTTTGCAATAGGTTGATGTATGAGCAAAAAACGATTAAGATGATCACTAAGTTTTTTAAATATTTTCTTTCAAACATAAAAGCAAAGAATGCAGTGAGTGGAAGAGCTAAAAAACTGTAATATTGAATCATTGCTCTGTTGCTAAATCCACCTCCAAACCACCAGCACCACCAACAAGAAAGAATGTAAATCATCAAAATAGTTAAGAATAGTATAGAGAAATAGGCGCTATTGAATTTCTTTTTCCAAATAAATCCTACCAAAGAAAAAATCATAATTGGGGTGTAAAGTAGCCATCCTTTTCTATAACTAAATAAAAAATCGAGTACTACTGGATTTCCAAAAAAGAACCTTTCGTTTTCTCCGTAGCTGTAGTGAAAGAATGAATCGGTGGCCCATTTCCAGTATATTAATTGAGGGATAATGGGAATACAAAACATGATAAATGCATACATCAACTGACGTTCATTTTCTTTTAGTAATTTAAATTTTGCTTTTAATGTTTCTTTTGATGTTATGCCATAAAGCAGTGGTATAAGGGCAACAAGAAATTCTAGCGGACGAATAACGGTACTTAATCCAATTAGAAAGCCAATAGGAAGTAGGTATTTTAGTTTTTGTTCATTGTGCCATTTAATGGTAAAGTAAAATATCAAAGAGTATAAGAAAAATAGATAGTTATGCGGCATAAGGCCCCATCCCATGGTGAATTGAAATAAGTTGGTGCCAAAAAATAGCGTAAAAAGCGTTAAAGCAATAGGCCATTCTCCAAAGAAATTGAGTAAAACTTTTCTAGTAAAGAACAAACCAAGCAAAGTGTAAAGAATACTTCCCAGTGTAAGGAAGGTGGCGTACGGAAGAGAATATCCGTCGGCTGGCAGCGAAGTAAACCATTGCGTGTAGTAATGCGCCATGTAGAAAAACGGAGAGTACATGTAAGCCATGCCCATTGTTACTTTTGGTACGTGATGTCCAACAGAAGTGGTATGCAACCAATATTGATTAGGGAAATGGAATCCAAGATCATTATGTATAGTGTTGGCTACAAGAAAACTATAGTATTGATCCACATCTGAAATGAAAGGGTGTGGATTTCCGCCCCAGCAGGTGAAAGAATCGTATGTGCTAGCTGCAAAAACAGTTAAGAAAAGTAAGACGATTACAGAGGGTTTTTTATACCAAGGATTACTTGTCATTGTTAGTGTTTTTAAGTTGTTCATTTAAGAGCGCAATTTCTTGAGCTAATTTTTTATTATTTCTTTGAAGTTTGGAATTCACCACAGAAAGATGCAGCAAATATATAAATATTGAAAATATCGCCGCTGTAAAAACAAGATTGGGAGCTTCGTAAACTTCTAACTTTTTTGCTAGTAATTCTAATCCTTTGGTCCAAAAGGCAAAGATAACTAAGGTTAATGTTGTGCCAATCCAAAAAAGTGAATACTCAATTCTCAATTTGCCTTTGATGATCAGCCGGAAAACATACACCAGCAACAAGATGCTTACAATGGTAGTAATTGCCTGAATTTTAGTCATATTATTTCTTCTTTATTGATGCGAAAATAATGGCGAGAGTCACCTTAATCATATAATAAAAAGAGTGTGAAAAGGTAATAGATGATGTGCCTCCATTTCTTTCGTTCATTTCAACTGCACGTTCTTTAAAGCTGAGTTTATTTCTTTTAAAAATTACTATTGCTTCGGGTTCTGGATAGTCATCTGGGTAGCTTTGACTAAGTATAGCGATCGTTTTTCGGTTAAACATGCGGAGGCCTGAAGTGCTATCGGTTACCTTCACACCTAAAATTAAATGGTTAAGCCACTGAAAATACTTGATTCCAATTCGCCTTGTTGTAGTTGATTGAAAACCTTTGTTTTCGATATATCGGGAGCCAATAAGTACATCTAAGTTTTCCTTTTCCATCTGCAAATAAAAATCTACAATACAAGAAACCGGATGTTGCCCATCACCATCTACCTGAATGGCGTAATCGAAATCATTTCTGTAAGCGTACATTAGTCCGGTTTGAACAGCCGCCCCAATGCCTAAATTTATGGGTAAATGCAAATCAATACAGTCAATTCGTTTAATTATCTCGCCTGTATTGTCTTTAGATCCATCGTTAATAACAATAGGGTAGAATTGAGCAAATTCGGGACAAACAATTTGATGGATAGAATGCACCAATTTTTCAATATTGAGTTCTTCATTGTAGGCAGGAATAATTAATGCGATTCGTTTTGTTTTCATTTGCTTTGCAACTGAATTAATTATTTATTCCAATTGATTTCTGCACAATCACCATATTGTTGTTTTTTACTTGCTTGTAAATTCTGCCGATATATTCTCCAATAACGCCTAAAAACAAGGCGTTCATAGAAATTGAAAGAAGGATTAGTACTGTTAAAGTGGTAAAACCTGGAGGCCAATTGTAATCGAAAACAAATTTGCCAATCATGTAAACCATCATTGCAATTGCTGTAATTGCGGAGGTGATAATACCAACAAATGTTGCTATTCTTAAAGGAATAATGGAGTGATTCATGATGCCATCTAATCCTAACCCAATAAGGGCTCCAAAGCTAAATTTTGTTACTCCTCTTTCTCTACTGTTTCTCTCGTATTCAAATCCGATTTGATTAAAGCCTAAAGATGTGATCGAGCCTCTTAAATAAGGTGAAGCGTCGTTTAGCAAACGCAACTGTTCTAGCACTTTTCTGTCTACCAACCTAAAATCTCCGGCATCTAAAGGCAAAGGTTCTTCACTCAGGAAATTGATTAATCGGTAGAAAATTTTTCTCACCGTATTTATTAGCCACGATTCTTTTCTTTGAACTCTAATGCCGTACACCACTTGAAATCCTTTTTTCCAGTAATTCACCATTGAAGATATGAGTGCGGGCGGGTCTTGTAAGTCAACATCTAATTGAACCGCTATGTCGCCTTGTGCCAATCTGTAGCCAAAGAGTATTGATTTTTGGTAACCCACATTTTTTGAAAAGCTGGCCACCTTAATTCTATTGTCTTTTGCTGCTAGTTCTTCAATTATCGAGTAGGTTTTATCGCTGCTGTGATTGTCGGTGAAAATGAATTCAAAGTGAAATTCGTTTTCAAGATTTTTAAGTGCTAACTGCAACGCCTCGTAACAAGGAATGATATTTTGCTCTTCATTGAAAACAGGAATGACAATCGATAATAATTTTTTAGATGCAGTTTCCATTCCTGAAAGTTAGATGTTTTTGATGTATTCACTTATTACAGAAACCATATAATCGTAGTGTGATTCATTGAGGGCAGGCCACACGCCCAGCCAAAATGAATCGTTCATGATTTTGTCGGTATTCTTTAAATCTCCTACAACACGATGTTTAATGTTTTTATAGGCAGGTTGTCTTAGCAGGTTTCCGGCAAACAACAAACGTGTACCAATCTTATTGTTTTCTAAATGTTCTACCAAATGGTTTCTATTTATTTTAGAGCCATCTTTAATGGTAATCATAAATCCAAACCAGCTAGGTTCGGTGTTTTCGGTAGCTTCATGTAAGATGAAATGCTCTTCAAATTGTTGTAGTTTTGAATAAAGAAGAGCGTGGTTTTTTATTCTTTTTTCTACAAAATCATTGGCTTTTTCTAGCTGACTCAAACCAATAGCTGCCTGCATATCGGTTATTTTAAGATTAAAGCCTATGTGAGAATAAGTGTATTTGTGGTCGTAACCATAAGGCAGTGAGCCCAATTGCCAGCAAAATCTTTTGCCACAAGTATTGTCGGTGCCTGGCTCGCAATAACAATCTCTTCCCCAGTCTCTAAAACTCATGGCTATTTTGTACAAAGAACGATTGTTGATAAGCACTGCGCCTCCTTCTCCCATAGTGATGTGATGCGCAGGATAGAAGGAAAGAGTTGATAAATCACCAAAAGTCCCGGTTTTTTTACCGTTGTATTTGGCACCCAAAGCATCGCAATCGTCTTCAATCAACCATAAGTTATTTGCTTTGGCGATGCGTGAAATTTCTTCAACATTAAATGGGTTGCCAAGAGTGTGCGCTAGAAAAATAGCTTTTGTTTTGGGAGTGATAGCTTCTTCAATTCTCGACACCATGATGTTGTATGTAGGAATCTCAACATCTATAAAAACAGGCACGCAACCAAATTGAAGCAAGGGATTGATGGTGGTTGGAAATCCTGCTGCTACTGTAATTATCTCATCACCAGGTTGCAAAGCTCTGTCGCCTAATTTTGGTGAAGTGAGGGTGTACAAAGCCAGTAAGTTGGCCGATGAGCCAGAGTTTACCACTAAGGCGTAAGAACTACCCACCCAGCGGGCCAGTTTTTTTTCAAACACTTCGGCATATCTGCCTGTAGTAAGCCAACCATCTAAGGTAGCGTCTACGCCATGTAGCAAGTCGGCTGCGTCTAATACTTTTCCTGTTACAGGGATGTAATCTTTACCAGCTATAATTTCTCGCTTTGTTTTTGCTGTTGCTACTCCTTTAAGCTCTTCTAAAAGCGAACCATCTATGTTTTTAAATAATTCTGTATTCATTGCTTCGAAGATACGTATTTATGAATAATTTCCTCAAGCGAATATTTTGGTTGCCAACTGCATGCTTTTTCTAATTTATGGCAGTTTAACAATAGTGCTTTCATTGATAGGTCTTGTCGCTCAATACTGTTGAATTCTATTGAGTTACTAGAGGCGTTTAATAAATTAACTATTTTGTTTACCAGGTCTCTTACTTTTATAGTTTCAAACGGACTAACATTGTATATGCCTGAAGGGATAGGTTTTTCTATGGTTTGAGCAATCAAATGGCACAGGTCTTCAACGTATAAATATTGTCTAATCTGCGTGCCTTGCGTAAGCGTGATTTTTTGTTTTGCTTGGAGTCCGTTTACCAAATAAGGTATCAATCTATTTTTGTTTTCGTTTTCTCCGTAAATAGTAGGTAGTATAAGATGGTAATGCGTGAAATCAAAAGTATTTTGGTGTATAAATCGAGTTAAATTTCTTTTCGATTCTGTATAGATGTTTGCTGCTGGCAAAGAAGAAGAGATGATGTCGCTTTCATCGAAAGAAATTTCATTTGCATTATTGCCTATTTCAAAATAAGAACCGAAGGTGAAAATGCTTCCTTTAAAGTTGTTTTTTTGTAAGAAAGTAAAAATGTTGGAAGGGATGTTTGTATTTACTTCGTGAATCCATTCTGAAGGCGAATTGTCGCCGCTTTGAACGCCCAATGATGCTGCGTAAATTATAACATCTGCTTGTAACAGAATCGATAAATCTAAAGGAGAATTGGGATGCTGAAAGAGGTGAAAAAGTTCGTTGTTTTGGGCAGTGTTTTTTCTGCCAAAATGCACTATGTTTTTCTCATTCTTTCTAAGCAAAGGAATAAGGTTGGAGGCAAGAAAAGAACCTGAACCAATGACATGAATTTTTTGATTGCCCATGGTTTTCTTTAAGAGAAATACTGATTAATGCTGGTTTGCATTACTTCATTAATATTTACTTTTCTGTGGTGGTACTCTCTGTACCATTGGGCGGTAATGGCAACAGCTTGCTTCCAGTTGTATTTGGGAGTCCAATTTAATTGGTACATGGTATTGCTAATGTCTAAAGAAAGAAATTGAGCTTCATGCACGGTAGCTTTTTCTATTTTTATTTTTGAGGAATGTTTTCCCCAAACTTCAACAAATTCTTGGAGCACCATTTCCACCGTAATATTGTCGAGTGATGTTGGTCCGAAATTCCAAGCCGTAGAAAATTTTTCAGGATTTTTTTGCAACGCCGCACCCAATTGCAAGTAGCCGCCAATGCATTCCACCACATGTTGCCAAGGGCGCATAGCAAGCGGATTTCTAATATGAATATCTTTCTTGTTGGAAAGCGCTTTAGCGATATCGGGAATGAGACGGTCGGTCGACCAATCACCTCCGCCAATAACATTTCCAGCGCGAGCAGAAGCAATTCCTTTCTTGTGTTCTTTTATTTTAGAGAGCGGGAAATACGAATTTCTAAAAGAGGAAATCACCAGTTCTGCGCATGCTTTGCTCATGCTGTAAGGATCGTGTCCGCCCAATCTATCGTTTTCACGGTAAGGATAAATCCATTCTTTGTTTTCGTAAACTTTATCGGTGGTAATTAGCACAACAGTGCAAGCTTTTTTTAAATCTTTTACAGCTTCTAATAGGTTGGCAGTACCTAAGGCATTTACCTCTAGTGTTTCAAGAGGTTTTTCATAAGAAAGGCGAACCAAAGGTTGAGCCGCCAAATGAAAAATGAAATCGGGTTGAAAGGAATTGATTTCTTTTTTTAGAGTTTTAGTATCGCGAATATCGGCAATGATTGATTCGCAAATTTGTTTGCCATCAATGATGTTGAATAAGTCGTTTTTTCTCTCTGGCGCAAGAGCATAACCTTTAATTTTTGCACCCGCGAGATGAAGAATATACAGCATCCATGATCCTTTAAAACCAGTGTGACCGGTGACAAAAACCTTTTTGCCTTGGTATGTTTTTTTTAAATTTTTAAGTGTCATTGGGGTAATTTTTATTTCCATATTTCCCATGGAGCTTTGCCGGTGGCGCAAAGACTATCTAATTCTTTTTTATCTCGTAGGGTGTCCATTGGGCGCCAAAATCCTTCGTGTGTAAAGGCGGCCATTTCATCTTTTTTTGAGATGTTGTCCATTGGTTCTTTTTCCCAAAAGGTAGCGTCGTTGTCAATGTAATCGAAAATACCTGGTTCGCACACAAAAAATCCTGCATTAATCCATGCGCCATCTCCCTTTGGTTTTTCGCTAAATTGAGTTACATCGTTATTGCTGCTTAATGAGAGTGCACCAAATCTTCCTGAAGGTTGCACAGCAGTAACGGTAACCAATTTCTTCTTGGATTGATGAAAAGCAACAAGTTTTTGAATATCGATATCTCCAACGCCATCACCATAGGTTAAAAGGAAAGGTTCGTTGTTCAAGAATTTTTTAACTCTTTTGATGCGCCCGCCCGTCATGGTATTTTCACCAGTGTCAACCAAAGTGACTGTCCACGGCTCAGAAGCGGTGTTGTGTATCGACATTTTATTGGTGGCCAAATCAAAAGTAACATCAGATTGATGCAAAAAATAATTCGCGAAATATTCTTTGATGATATATCCTTTATAACCTAAACAAATAACAAAATCATTGTATCCAAAGTGAGAATATATTTTCATGATATGCCAAAGGATGGGTTTTTCGCCAACTTCAATCATGGGTTTTGGTTTGAGAACGGTTTCTTCGCTAAGTCTAGTGCCAAATCCGCCCGCAAGAATTACTACTTTCATTATGTGATTAATTTTTAGAAAAGTAATAATAATTAAAGCATTTTTAAAAACAAAAGCATTGCCTTGTTTTAATTTCAACTTGTATAAAGAAAGCGAATTGTTTAGTTTAGCGAGCTAACCCAAGCAAGTATTTTAATTAAATAATGGAAAAAAAAAATAATAAGTCGTTTGTAGTAGCGTGGATAGTTGTTTTTGCAATTTTATTTGCACATGTTTTTAATCCGCGCACCACAGAGGGCGCTTACAAAAGAGAACTTACATTCGATACTTTTTCTTATTATTTGTATTTGCCCAGTACTTTTATTTATGATGATATCGCCATGGTTAAGCAAGATACTTTGAAAGCCATTTTCAATAAGTATCAACCTTCATCTACCTTTTATCAAATTTATCAAATAGAGAATGGAAATTGGGTGCCCAATTACAATTGTGGATTGGCCATAGTGTGGTCGCCCTTTTTTGCAATAGCGCATACTTGGGCGAGCATGTCTGATGCTTATCCAGAAGACGGATTTTCTTTTCCATATCAATTTTGTATTGCCATGGGGTCGATACTTTTGATACTCATTGGTATTTTCTTTGTGCGTAAAGTATTGTTGAAGTTTTTTAGCGATGGTGTGTCAGCCATTACCATGTTGTTTATTGTGTTTGGTACCAATTATTTTCATGAAGCTTTTGATGATTACTTACAGCCACATGCCTTGTTGTTTACCGGCAGTGCGATGCTAATTTATTATACCATTTTGTGGCATGAGTCTTTTCAAAGAAAGCATGCTATTTATTGTGGTTTGCTTATGGGCATCATGATATTGATAAGACCAAGTGAGATTTTATTGGTGTTTATTCCTCTGCTTTGGAATGTTTTTAATAAAGCATCGCTGCAAAGTAAGATTCAACATGTTAAAGCCAACTTAACGCATGTTTTGTTTATGGCTTTAGCGATGTTTGTAGTGGTTCTTCCGCAGCTGATTTACTATAAAATTGTTACAGGCGATTTCATTTTCTTTAGTTACCAGCGTACTGAAGGATTTGATTTTGCTCATCCTCATATTTGGGAAACGCTATTTAGCTTTAAGAAAAGTTGGTTCATTTATACCCCCATCATCATTTTTCCATTGGTCGGCATTTTCTTGATGCGCAAACACAAAAAAGAAAATTATTACGCCATTGCTGTATTCTCTGCACTTAATTTTTATTTGTTAAGTTCTTGGGCTTGCTGGTGGCAAGGTGGATGTTTTGGTTTGCGTTATTTTGTTCAATCGTATGTGCTGTTGTCGCTGCCTTTTGCTTTGGTGATTCAACTTATTAATAACAGTAGGTTTTGGATTAAAATTTCTTTGTATTTGGTGCTTTTTGCGCTTAGCGCCTTAAATCTTTTTCAAACGTGGCAGTATGTAAACTGGATTATTCCTGCCGATAGAATGAATTGGGAATATTACAAAAGAATTTGGTTGAAAACAGAAGTGACAGATGAAGACAGAGCATACATGCAAACAGATACCGAAATGAGTGAAAGCGATTTTTTAAATAACATACAATATTACGATCGCAGAACTGTTGCTTTCTTTAATTACGAAACTATAAACTCATCTGCCATTGAGCTTAACAGGCTAGATACTTTGGCGTTTAGTAAACCTTATTCTTTTAAATATGGCGCAAATGAAGAGTGGGGTCCAACTTTCTCTATTCCTTATGAACATTTGGTGAAGCCTGATAAAGATCATGTATGGCTTCGTGTTTCCTTAGATTATTATGCAGCAGATAATATTTTAGATAACCCAGCATGTGTGGTTTTCAATATGCCTCATGGTAAATATTTGTTAAAGTACAGAACTTATGATTTAGAGAAATTGTCATATAAACCCAATCAATGGAATCACGCAGAATTGTATTATATGACGCCTTTCCCTTATCTGACTTCAGATAAAATAGAAATTTATTTGTGGCACAGAGGGAAGAAAGATTTTTATATAGATAATTTGCACATTGAAGCTTTCGATAAAAAGTAATTAAATATGAAGAAGAGAATTTTGTTTTATATGCCTTTGCTTGGTATTGCTATTATCGTAATTTATTTGGGGGTGAAATACGATGCCATTAATAAGGGTGAAGTAGATGAAGATACCAGCGAAGTGGCGGTACCCGCAACTAAGATTGTTTTTGCTTACAAGAATAATTTTGAAGACCTCG
Organism: Flavobacteriales bacterium; assembly: GCA_049430665.1. Classification (GTDB taxonomy): domain Bacteria; phylum Bacteroidota; class Bacteroidia; order Flavobacteriales_C; genus JAHEZL01. Next base: position 38,514 of record JBMTCG010000008.1, read on the forward strand.
CAAGCATGAGCTTTGTGCCCAGTGATTCTGTGAAGTTTGAAGGTAGTCGAGCGGCCTTAATTGCAAAAGATAATCTTTACGGTCCAACCTTCGAGTTAGATTCCTTAGGAATTTTGCAACAAGCTCAAAAAGTTGAAGTGGCTTTTTCTTACTACCCCAAATTGCTGTTGAGAAAATCTTCAGTGGTACTTTCGATAGATGATGGAACGAATGGTGTAGTTTGGCTCAACGCAGGTTTTTCTGCTCAACAAAAATTAAACGATTGGAACAAAGGTTCTTTTTCTTTTGTGGTGGATGCTAGTAAAATTAATGCATTGAAGTATGCTAAGTTGAAAGTGTACGTGCACAATCCAGAAAAAGAAGAGTTGGTGATTGATAATTTCGAAGTTAATTTAACTGCAGCTCAATAATCTCATGAAAATTGCCATTTCTACTCGTTTGTTTATTCCCGAGAAAAGAGACGGAATTGGCACTTTTACAAAGGAGGTATTTCAGTATTTAGCCAACACCTACAAAGAGCACGAATTTCATTTTATTTTCGATAGAGCTCCTTCGCCATCTATTCAATTTTCAAGCAATGTAAAGGTGCATGTGGTGGGTTTGCCAACCCGACATGTTTCTTTTATTTGGTGGTGGTACAACACCTCCATTCCTTTGTTGTTGAAGAAAATTAAACCCGATATTTTTGTGTCTCCCGATGGCGCTACACCCATTTTTACCAGTACACCGTGTTTGCCTGTTTTGCACGATTTGGCCTTTGAGGTTCGTCCGCAAGACTTGCCTTTTTCAATTCGTTTGTTTTATAAAAAAACAATAGCAGGCTCGGCCAAAAGAGCTATAAGAATTGCCACAGTTTCAACCAATTCTCAAAATGATATTCATACTATTTATGGTGTTCCAAAAGATAAAATTGATATCATTTACAGTGGAATTAGCAATCACTTTTATCCTTTAAGTGATGATCAAAAACTTTTAATAAAAGAGCAGTACACTCAGGGAAAGAACTACTTTATTTTTGTAGGAACGGTTCTTCCGCGCAAGAATTTATTGAATATATTGAAAGCTTTTGAAATCTTTAAAAAAGCCACCAATAGCCAAATGAAATTTGTGGTGGTGGGCAATGTTTGGATATGGCCCGATGAGTTAAAAGAAGTGTATGAAAGATGTAAGAACGATGTGGTGGTGACTGGCAGAGTGAGCGATGAGGAGGTAACGAAATTGTATGCCGCATCCAGCGCAGTTACCTACGTTTCGCATTACGAGGGTTTTGGATTGCCAGTTTTAGAGGCTTTCAATTCTAAAGTGCCTTTAATTACCGCGAGTACTTCTTGCTTGCCCGAAATTGCAGGTAATGCCGCCTTGTTTGCCCATCCCGATAATCCCAATGAAATTGCTGCGCGAATGCAAGAGGTGTTGGAAAATGTAGAATTATGCAATCGTTTAATTGACTTGGGCTGGGAGCGAAGAAATGCCTTCACTTGGCAAGACACCGCAGAGTTGTTGTGGCAAAGCATTTTAAAATCTACCAACAAACATGCTTAAATCGTATTTTAAAAAAGGAGTTGTTGAAGCTGGCTGTGATGAAGCGGGGAGAGGTTGTTTGGCCGGACCCGTTTTTGCAGCTTCGGTGATATTGCCTAAAAATTATAAGAATAAGCTTCTCGACGATTCAAAAAAATTGAACGAAAAAAAGAGAATGTTTTTGCGTGAAGAGATCATGAAAGATGCGCTTCACTATGCCATTGCTCAAGTAGATAATGTTGAGATCGACGAAATAAATATTTTGAATGCTTCTTTCTTGGCGATGCACCGCGCTGTTGATCAACTCACCCATAAACCCGAATTGCTGTTGATTGATGGCAATAGATTTAAAGCCTACCAAAATATTCCTCACCAATGCATCATAAAAGGTGATGGCAAATATTTGAGCATTGCTGCTGCATCAATTTTGGCCAAAACATCTCGCGATATTTTCATGGAACAAATTCACGATGAATTTCCAGCGTACAACTGGATTCAGAACAAAGGTTATCCTACCAAAGACCATAGAGCTGCAATTGCTAAAGTAGGTGCGTGTAAATTTCATCGTATGTCTTTTGCCTTATTGCCCGAAGCAAAACAATTGGCTCTTTTTTAATTTTAAACAAAAGTGATACATTCGTTTAAATTACCTAAAACAAATCGGGCATTATGATATTGAAAGATTGGGCACGTAAAACATTGAATTTTCTTCATCTCGATTTAACAAAAAATTTGAAGTACGACAGGCTTACCAAACGTGTAATAGATAAAGTAGTTAGTGCTGGTTCAACTTGTGTGGACGTGGGTTGTCATAAAGGTGAAATTCTTGATTTGTTCTTAGAAAAATCGCCCAATGGCAATCATTTTTGTTTTGAACCCTTGCCTCATTTGAATCAACAGCTTCAGTTGAAATACGGAAAAACAAATAGAATTTTTTCTTGCGCGCTTTCCGAAGTAGAAGGAAAAACTACTTTTAATTATGTGAAGAATGCCCCCGCTTACAGTGGAATTAAACAAAGAAGATACGATATTGAGAATCCTCAAATTGAAGTGATTGATGTTGAATTAAAAACTTTGGATAGCATTGTGGGTAACAACGAAAAAATCGATTTAATTAAAATTGATGTGGAAGGCGCCGAACTAGGCGTGTTGAAAGGTGCCAAAAATTTATTGTTAAGATGTAAGCCGGTAGTCGTTTTTGAATGTGGTATTGGTGCAAGTGAGTTTTATGGTACCAAGCCAGAAGCTATGTTTGCTTTTTTTTCACAAGAAGTGGGTATGCATGTCTCTCTTTTGAATAGATTTTTGGCCAATGAAAAACCATTAACTCAAGACGAATTCGTTTACGCCTTTGAGAACAATACCGATTACTACTTCATAGCTTACGCATCCTAATGGAGGCTTTTTAACTGCTATTTTGTTTATAAGTATTGGCTTTTGGCGGCTAATTCATCATCTGCTAAAATACCTTTGTACTTTCATTGAACAATCTTTATGTCGAAAAAAACAGGAGTCATTCTTATTGTTGTTTTATTGTTGGCTGCAGCAGGTGTTGTTGGCTATTTTATGTACGATGAGGTAGAGAAGGCAGAGCATGAAGTGCAATTGACATTAAATGCGATTCCCGAGAATGCTGGCTTAATCATTCGCGCCACCAATCCATTCGATAAATGGAATCAAATAAAATCAAAAGGTCAGTACTGGAAAGAATTACAAGGTATTCCTGCTTTTGCAACTTTAGATAGTCAGATTACTTATTTTCACAAAGCTTTTACAGCCAATCCAAAATTGCGTGCATTGGTGCAGAACGAACCTGCATTCTTATCCTTGCACATGGCTGGTTTGCACGAGTGCAATGTGTTGTTTAGCTTTTCTTGTAAAGATGCATCGGCAGTAACTGAGTTTCAAAAAGTGATGAATAGAGGTGATAGCGGTATTAAAGTTTTTACGCGCACTTATGAAGATGTAACGATTTATCAAAATTCTAACTTATCAACCGGTAAACAATATTCTTTGGCTTTAAGCAATGGCATTTTGGTGATGAGTGAGAGTCCGATTTTGGTAGAAGATGCTCTTCGTTCTATCAAACATGGTTCTCCATTGTTGCAAAACGTGTCGTTTTTGAAAGTGTTTAAAACCGCCGACCCATGGGCCGACGCCAACATCTTCATTAACTTTAAGCGTTTGCCCGATATGCTTTCTTTGGTAGTGCACAACACTTTTGCTAAAGAGCTTAAAATGTTCACTGGATTTGGAAATTGGAGTGAATGTGATTTGAAGATAAAAGCAGAAGGTTTAGCTTTTTCAGGTGTTTCATATGAGCCCGATAGTGTTAGCTCTTACTTGAAATTGTTTGAAGATCAGGCGCCACAAAAAATTAACGTAACCAATATTTTACCCGACAATACTGCCTTTTTCTTGTACTATGGTATAGACGATTTTGATAAGTTTAAAAAGGGATACCGCAATTATTTGGCTGGAACGAAAAGTTTATTCGATTTTGAAAAAACTTTAGAAAACCTTTCTTCTACTTCCGATTTGGATATTGATGAAGATGTTTTTTCATGGATAGGCAAGGAGATTTGTTTGGTTTATGCGCAATCGAACGCCGATGATTTTAAGCAAAATGCATATTTGGTATTCCGCACCAATGATGTTGAAAGCACCGATGCTAAATTGAAAGAGATTCAAGCGAAAACCAATCCGGCTGGAGAGATGATTGAGTTTCAAAAATACAAGATAGAGAATTTAGGTTTGGTTGATTTCTTTCCTAAGGTTTTTGGAAACCTGGCTTCTTCTGTAACGAATTCTTATTATATCATAGTTGATGAGTATGTTGTTTTCGCCAATGAGGCAGGCGCTTTAAAGCATTTCATCAATTCATATATGGGTGGTAAAGTATTGGCTAAAGATGCCAACTTCATTCAATTTATGGAGCAGTTTTCAGAGAATACAAATTTGATGACTTACCTCAATTTTAAGAAGTGCAACAATTTATGGAAAGCATTCGCTACGCCCGAATTGTACAAAGAAATGGAGGCTTACGTAGATACTATAGCCAAGTTTGAATCTTTCGGTTATCAGTTCAACATGAATGGAAATGTGTTTGCCACCAATGCTTTCTTAAAGTACAATCCTAAAAAAGACAGTAAATCTTCATCGCTGGTTGAAACAGCCTTAGATAGCACTTTTTCTTTCCGTCCGCAAAGTGTACTCAATCATTTAACCAAAGCAAAAGAGATTATTTTACAAGATGACGCTACCAATTTATATCTCTTGAATAATGCGGGAGAGATTTTATGGAAGCGAAATTTAGGCGAGAAGATATTGGGTGAAATTCATCAGGTTGATTGCTACAAAAACGGAAAATTACAGTACTTATTCAATACCACTAGCAAGTTGTATTTGGTAGATAGAAATGGCGGAGATGTAAAAGGATTCCCAGTTTCTTTGGCAGGTAAAGCAAGTGCTGGCTTAGGTTTAATGGATTACGAAAACACTAAGAATTACCGAATTTTGATTCCATTCACCAATGGAAAAGTGAGCAATTACGATATCTCTGGTGGAGTAGTAAAAGGTTTTGATTTTTCTGGAATGCCGGCAGAAATTAAAACACCAATGACCTATCTTTCATTTGATAAGAAAGATTATATCGTGGTGGTAGATGTGCAAGGCAACATCAAAGTGATGGGCAGAAAAGGCGAAGAAAAAGTGAAGGTGAAAGGGCGAGTACCTAAATCAAAAATGAACGACTTCGTTGTTGTAAAAGGCAAAACTTTCGAGAAGTCGGCAGTAATGAACACCGACAATAACGGAGTGCTTAATATTCTCTATTTCGATGGTACTTCACAAAAAATATTATTTAAATCTTATGAGGCCGATCATCGTTGGTATTTGTACGATGTAAATAACGATGGTGCAGATGATGTGGTGTTCTTAGATAATAACGTCATTGAGGCTTACCAAATGAATAAGAACGAGTTGTTCTCCTTAGAAACAGGCGAGATTGACTTGAAAGGAAAAGTGTTTTTTGATGAAATTAAGGGCGAAACGTGTAGAATGGGCTTTGCCGATTACAATACCAATAAATTGTTCTTGAGCGACAACACCGGAACTATCTTAGATGGTTTCCCAATAGATGCTTCTTCGCCTTATTTAATTGAAGATTTAGATGGTGATGGTTCAACGGAAATTATAGTTGGCGACAATAGAGCAAATCTCTATATTTTCCCTTTGCAATAAAGGAAACAAACTAGGTAACCTTTTATATTTTGCTGCCGTAGGAGAGCCTGATTCCACGAAAAAATTACTATTTTATGATTAGATATTTACTGCTTGTTACGATATTGTTTTCGCTGTCTTCTTGTTTGAAAGATAAGTACGATTTACAAAATTTAGATTCCAGTGGATATCACCCAGGAGTAGCGGCGCCACTCATTAATACCAATTTAGTGTTGGGTGAATTAATCAAAAAAGTGGATACTACTTACATCTCTGCCGACAATAATAATTTGTTGCGATTAACTTACGCCAGCAATTTGTTTTCATACAACGTTGCCGATTTAATTTCTATACCAACACAAAATATTTCTCAAAGTTTTAGCCTAAATAATTTCAGTATTCCCAATGTTAATACTTCAACTTCGGTTACTTTAGGAAGTGTGGTGGCGAACATGAATAATCCCGAAAAAACAACGATTCAAAGTGCCAATGGCAATACGGCTCCTTTTCCTTCGGTGCCTGCGCAAAGTGGCGGTAGTTTTAATGTTCCTGCTTTGAGTGGTTTTAGTTCTGCTACTTTTTATCAAGGTACTTTAACCATGGCGATTAAGAATAATTGGCCAGTGCAGATAACAAATTTGCAAATTGAAATTAGAAATCAGGGCAACAACTCTTTGATAGGCACTTTTAATTATCCTTCTATTCCAGCATCAAGTACAGTTTCTAAAAATATTAATTTGGCGGGTATTACCATGAGTAGTTCTATAAAAATGGTAATTGCTTCATTTAGTTCTCCAGGTACTTTTCCGGCGGCTGTGCCAATCGATTTAAATGATGATTTGGCTTTTACTATTAGCACATCTAATATTGGTTTGCTAAGCGCATCTGCTGTTTTTCCGAGTCAGCAAGTATTGAATCAAACAATTGAAAATAGCATTACAATGTCTAATGGAGAGCAGCTGAATACCATTGTTTTAAAGCAAGGAAATATTTCTTACGATATCGATTATGGTATTCGCGAAAATGCACAAGTAGTATTAACACTTCCTTATCTTACCAAAAACGGTTCACCATTCAGTCAGGTGATTAACTTAACTTCAAATCATGTTTCGGCTACGAATGTTACGGGGAGTTTTGATTTGTCGGGTTATACCTTCGATTTAACAGGAGGAGGTGGCCACACCAATTATATTGCTGCCACCATTTCTGCCGATGTTGTTTCATCAGGTAATCCAGTTCCTATTGATACAGCTGATGCTGTTTCAGCAGATATTAGCATTGATAATCTTGCCTTTTCTTATGTTGATGGATATTTAGGAAATCAACCTATCACTGTGCCTACCGATTCTTTAGATTTCTCTTTATTCAATAAAAATTTAGGCATGAGCGTTTCTTTGGCCGATCCTCAAATTACCTTGAAATTGAAAAACTCTGTGGGTATTCCAATCAATGGAGATTTATCTGCTTTATCTGTAATTGGTGAAAATGGCAACACAGTTACTTTTACTGGCATCTCTAATCCTTTGGTGATTAATAGTCCGAGTACCGTAGGTCAAACAGCCAACACCAACATCGTCATTAATAAAAATACCAGCAACATTACTACTGTTTTAACAAGCAATCCTAAAACTATAATTTATGGTTTAAGCGCGGCTACTAATCCTAATGGATTCGGACTTAATTTCATCACCGATTCGAGCGCCATAGATGTTAGTATGGAGATGGATGTGCCTTTGTACGGCAGCATGTCGGGCTTTATGATAAAAGACACATTGGCATTTCCAGCTGAAGCATTTAAAAATGTTTACACCGCTACATTGCGAAGTATTATCACCAGCGAATTTCCTGTAGAAGCGAATGTTCAAATGTACTTTTTAGATGGATCGTATGCCATGGTTGATTCTCTATTTCCAAGTGGATACGAGCAAGTGGTACCTTCTTCTATCATCGATGGTAATGGTGAATTGGTTGCGGCTTCGGCGCCTAAAACAACCGACATGACAGTGAGTGTGGCCATGGCCGAAAAATTAAAAGCAGCAAAATACATTGTAGTGGCTACCAAATTGGCAACAGCAAATAATGGCACACAGGCGGCTAAATTTTACTCTACTTATAAAATGAATGTGAAGTTGGGAATATTGGCCAAAGTAAATATTAATATTAAAGAAAACTAATGATAAAACGATTACTCTTTGCACTGTTATTTACAGTGCTTTCTTCAGCTTCCTTTTCGCAAGGATTAACCTCTTACTTTATGGATATTGTTCCACAAAGTTCACGTTCCAATCCAGGTCTAATGCCTAAAGCAAAATTTCATTTAGGCTTGCCTGTAATTTCTAATGTAGGCTTGAGCTTCGTAAACAATGGTTTTGTTTTTTCTGATTTGTTTGCCCGAAAAGGTGGTGGTAAACTCGATATGGATTATATGCTGCCAGGTTTGAAAGACAACAATTATCTTTCATTCAATACAGATATCGACTTTTTTTCTTTCGGATTTAAAGTAAAATCTAAAAATTATTTCTCTTTTAATCTTACCAATCGAATGGCATTTAACTTCGATTATTCTAAAGATTTCATGACTTTTTTAGCGCAAGGTACTGCTCCTTTCGCTGGTGAAACCATGTCGATGGAGGGTACTGGATTTCGTTTTTCTGCATACAATGAATATGCTTTTGGCTATACCCGAGAGTTTAACGATAAATTAACTGCAGGTGCTAAAATGAAATTTTTGCAAGGTATCGCCGTGTTGAACAGTGAAACGGCTGATATCACTTTAGAAACAAGTTCAGATTATTCTCATATTACAGCTACATCAACCATTGGGGTAAAAATGGCTGGACTTGCTTTCTTAACCGATAGCAATGCTAGTTCTCCAACTTCTGCATTAACATCTTTTGCGAACAAAGGCTTTGCTTTAGATTTAGGAGGAACGTACAAGCTAAATGATAAGATTACGGTGTCGGCTTCTGCTGTTGATTTAGGCTTTATTCGCTGGACTACCGATGCACGTCGATACTACAACAATAAAGCAGAATTTACTTGGGATGGTTTAGATGCTTATAAGTTTTTAAGTGATACTGCAGCTTCAAAAGATTACGCCGCAAACTTGGCCGATAGCTTAAAAAATATTTTTGGTTTGAAAAGAAGCGATAATGCTTTCAACAGCAATTTGGTGGGTAATCTTTATGTGGGAGGCCAGTACAATTTCAACAAATGGTTTAATGCGGGGCTGGTGTTGCACGGAAAAATTTACCAAGGCCGTTTGTATCCTTCTTACACCATTGTTGGAGGAACAAAATTGGGTAGTATTTTCCATTTCAATTTGAGTTATTCTATACTGAATAGAAGTTATACCAACGTAGGTGCTGCATTGGCGTTGAATTTGGGACCAATTCAAATTTATGCTGCGGGTGACAATGTGCTTGGTTTTACGCAAGTAGATTATGCCAAAACATTGAATGGTAGATTGGGTATTAACATCATGACTGGCTACACCAAAAAACGAACGAAAGATGAAAAACGAAACGACAAAATCAAACGTGAGTTAACCAAGAAAGACACCGATGGCGATGGTGTAAACGATTACGACGATAAGTGTAAAGATGCTATTGGTAAGGCCGAACACAAAGGTTGTCCTGATAAAGACGGAGATAATGTTCCAGATAATGAGGATATTTGTCCTACCGAATTTGGTCACCCAGAAACAAATGGTTGCCCAGATAGAGACAACGACTTAGTAGCAGATAGAGTTGATGCTTGTCCAGATGATTATGGAACTCTGAAAGGTTGTCCCGACTTAGACAACGACAGCATTGCCGATAAAGACGATGCTTGTCCGAAAGCCAAAGGAACACTTGCTATGCATGGTTGTCCAGATACCGACGGTGATGGCGTTGCCGATGACAAAGATTTGTGTCCGCTGCTTAAAGGAGATGCTTCACATGCCGGTTGTCCAGATACCGATGCCGATGGTGTATTCGACAACGAAGACAAATGTCCTGAAGAAAAAGGTACTGTTGAGTTGAAAGGTTGTACCGACAAAGACACCGATCATGACTTTGTACCAGATGTGTTAGATGCTTGTCCGTTTAGAGTTGGACCAGTAGAAAACAAAGGTTGCCCGGTGGAGTAAATTCAAAATAAATAAAATAGAAAATGGTTAGCTTGAAAAGGCTAACCATTTTTTTTGAGACCATTGTTTTTTTACAATCTTAAACACTCGCCACCACACTAATCTCCACATTCACATCCTTCGGCAATCTCGAAACTTCCACAGTCTCTCTCGCCGGAAAATTTGCCGTAAAATAAGAACCATAAACTTCATTTACTTTAGCGAAGTTGTTCATGTCGGAAAGGAAGATTGAAGTCTTCACAATGTTTTCGAAACCCATTCCAGCTTCTTTCAAAATAGCTTCTAAGTTTTTCATTACCTGATGCGTTTCATCAGTGATGTTTGAAGTATTTAAAGAAGAATCTGCTGGCTTTATAGCTATTTGTCCGCTTACAAATAACATATTGTTTACCTTAACAGCTTGGTTGTACGGACCAATCGGTGCCGGTGCATTTTTAGTATTGATGATGGTTTTTGCGCTCATAGTTTTATTTTTGTGAGGCGAATTTAAAAAGAAAATGGCAGTAAAGTATAGCAAATATTTCGCTTACGGTTCTAACATGAGTTTAACGATGTTAGATAAAATGGGAGTGCAGTACAGAAATGTAGTGCCTGCCGTTTTGCACCATTACGAATTGGTTTTTTCTGTGCCCGATAGTGAGAAAAAAGCTTTTGGATTTGCGAGCGTTATACCAAAGAAAAATGCTGTGGTTAAAGGTTTGGTGATGGAAGTAGAAGAACAATCAATTGTTGTTTTAGATGAGTATGAAGCATTTCCTCACGATTATTTAAAGGAAAATTTAGAAGTGGAATTATTGAAAGGGGAGAAGGTGAATTGTTTTATGTATGTTGGACATCCCAATATCGTGAAAGAAGGATTAAAACCTTGGCCTGGGCATTGGGAGATTGTGTGCGAAATTCATGCGCATTATTTTTAACCAAGCAATTGCCTACATTTGTGTGAATTACTAGAAGATGAATTTGTATCGATATTTATTTTTGTTTTTTTCTTTGTGTGCAGCGCAAATTTTTGCCTGTAATTGTGATCCTTTAGACGCACTGAGCAAAGAAAATTGTGGTGTGTACGATGTGATCTTTGAAGGTAAAGTAAATTCGGTAACGAAGTGTGCAGATGGTGAACAGCAAATTTCCTTTAGCATTCAAGATTTATTTAAGGGTAATTATTTATCGGTAATTAATGTAAAAAACAATTGTGGCGACGGCTGTGCCATGCATTTTGAAAAAGATGATGTTTGGTTGATTTACGCCGAAAAAAACAACGCGCAAGATGTAATCGTTCATTTTTGTTCTCGCAGCAGAAAACGCGTTGTAAATGGAGAACAAGACGATTATGCTTTTGCTTCGGGCCTAAGCTATCAGCAAGAGAAAGATAAATTGCTTTCTTTCTTTTCTGTAAACGAAGAGAAAAGCAACATTCTTAAACCTCGCCAATACGAAAAGGTTGACCCTTCTTTGATACCTGTTTTTTTAATTGTTTCGGTGGTTTTTATTTTATTGGCTATGTGGGCTTTTAAAAAGTTTGTAAAATAAAGCTTTGATTCTGTTGATTAAGCTCTGTACATTTAGCCAAATTATAAAAAAGGATGAAGCACATTTTATTCGCGTTACTATTAATTATAGCCTTTAATTCAAAATCTCAAGTGCAGCCAATTACACCTTCTTACCAAGATATGGTTGGCATTGGTTATGCAAGAAGTTCGAATGGTTTTCATGCCAAAGTTTTTTATGAAGTACTTTTCCTTAAATCTTTATCGGGCGGATTGGGCGTTAAGTTTTATTCTAACAGAACATTTAGTTTCGAAACTTCCTTTCATTACGATGTATTAAGAAATGTGTCGTTGGCAAAAGCGGGTTTTCATTTCAACCATAAAATATTACACTTCGCTGCGGAGTATGCTTACGTGAATAATTTTCATCATGGTTTATCTTATATGCCTGTTTATTTTGGTATTGGTAACCGACAGAAATGGTCGATATGCTATGTGCGTAATTTCGTATTAGAAAGGGGTAATGAATTTCACTACCCCTTGAATCAAATTTCTTTTCGACACAATATTCGCATTAAAAAATTCCACAGAAAAGCGAAAGCTACTGCGGTTGATTTTGCTTTATAATGATGCTAGTTTATCTAGCAATTCTTGTTCGGTAACCTCTTTCATGTCTAATTTGATGGTCATACCAGATGTTACATTTTCATTGCTAAAATGCAAACGGTATTTTTTGTCTTGATCCATCGCCATCGCTACAATTCTTACATCTTCGCCTGTTGGTATGGCAATAGAACTCAATTTACTCACTTTCACCACCGAGAAATAATCTTTGGCCGAGATAAATACTGCAATATTATCTGTTCCACTGCCTTCTACTTCTAATTTAACTACTGTTGTTACAGCCGAAGAACTGTGTGCTTTTGCGGCTGTTACCCAACCCATTTGTGCTACCGACAAATAATACGAAGATGAATTTGTTACTACGCCCGAAAGTAAATCGGTAGCTTTATTCCAATTTACATCTGAGTCTTTGTTATCACCATAATACACACTCATGTTTTGCAACAATTTGTTGGCGTTGGTCATCTCTGCATAATATTTTTTGTTGGGTTTTAGCACCAACTCGGTTCCGTTTTTAAAGGCACGAACTCTTAGTGCACCAGCAGCTTCGGTAAGTGTGCTGTTCGAAACAGTGCTCATTGGAAATTCCATGAAATCTGATTCGGGATACAATTCAATCAATTTAATGGTGTAAGGATAACTAACATATCCACCATTGGGAAACATAAAGATGGAAGTGTCTCCGCCCCATAATTTTGTTCCTTGTTTTCCTACGATGGGTCCACTACCTGTAGAATCAATAATGAACTCTTGCTCTTCCTGACGGTTTTTGTTGTAAAATTCATCCATCGATGAAAACTCATCGTCTTCATCATCACGTTCGCTATGGCATGATGTAAGTGTAAATGAAGATATAAGTGCTGCTAAAGCAAAGCTTTTTAAAAGTAGATTGTTTATCATAGTGTTTTAATTATTGTAAGTGTAAGCCGGACAATATTCATGTTTATGTCCGCAATCTCCAAAGAAAAACGCAAGACCTATGCGAAGGGTGCCTTCGTTCCACTTAATATTGTACCGTGCCTCAGCATAAGGGCGCACGCAGCCATAATTTTTCATGATGCCCACCCCAGGTTCTAAATTCCAATTGTGTTCTTTTGCTTTATAGTTGTTTGATTGGTAGTAATTAATCCAATTGTGGTAAGAACCATGTCCGAGCAAATACAATCCCCATCTATAAGATGGCGTAAAATTAAAATGTATCGAAGTGCCTAAATACAAATCGTGAAATCGATTGAAGCTAGGGTAATGTTGAATTTGAGGCACCACCGCCCAATGATCGCTTAAAATAAAAATTCCTCGCGCCTCTCCTCCAAAACTAGGTACAGTGAAATTGCAAATTGCACCAACTCCTAATCCGAACTCTTTAACTACTTGTGCTTTGCTTTGTATAGTAGCAAGCACTAATATGCTTAAAATGATGTGTTTAATTCCTTTCATGAAGTTTTGAACTTATGTGGATAAAAATATAAAATATTGCCGAAGCAAAATTTTATTTTTGGTAAATGAAGTTGTGTATTGCCGAAAAGCCAAGTGTAGCAGGTGAAATTGCCAAAATCGTAGGAGCCAATAGTAGAAAAGATGGTTTCTATGAAGGAAATGGCTATTGGGTGTCGTGGACTTTCGGTCACTTGTGCGGATTGAAAGAACCGCACGATTACAATGAGAAAGATAAATTTTGGGATTTGTATAATCTACCCATCGTACCTAAAGAGTTTGGCATTAAGCTCATCGCCAATAAGGGCGTGGAGAAACAGTTCAACACCATCAAAAAATTAATTAGCGAGTGTGAAGAAATCATAAACTGCGGTGATGCCGGACAAGAAGGAGAGCTCATTCAGCGATGGGTGATGAAACATGCCGAATGCAAAGTGCCCGTTAAACGTTTGTGGATTTCATCACTGACCGAAGAAGCCATTAAAACCGGATTCAAAAAATTGATGGACGCCAAAGATTTTGATTCTTTATACAATGCAGGTGAATGCAGAGCAATATCCGATTGGCTTTATGGAATAAATGCCACACGTTTGTTCACGATGAAATATGGAAAAAACAAACAAGTTTTTTCGGTAGGTAGAGTGCAAACACCAACATTAGCAATGATTGTACAACGTTATCATGAAATTGCCAACTTCGTTCCGCAAACTTATTTCGAGCTCAAAACAAATTACCGCGAAGCAATTTTTTCTTATTCAAAAGGAAAAATCGACGACGAGAAAAAAGCCAAAGAATTATTAGAACAAATAAAAGATTTACCTCTCGAAATTAAGAAGGTAAGTATCAAAGAAGGAAAAGAATTTGCACCCAATCTATTCGACTTAACCTCATTGCAAATTGAAGCCAATAATAAGTTGGGCTTATCTGCCGAAAATACACTTGGATTTGTGCAAAGTTTGTACGAAAAAAAGTTAGTGACTTACCCTCGTGTTGATACTGTTTTTCTTCCCAACGACATGTATCCTAAAATTAAAGGAATGTTGGAAGGTCTCACAGAATATCGTGAATTGGTGAAGCCTATTTTAGAAAAGAAAATACCAAAACCTAAAAAGGTTTTTAACGACAATAAAGTTACCGATCACCACGCCATTGCCCCAACCGGAGTGATAGCGAATAATATTTCGGGCCTTGAAAAAGATGTGTATGATTTAATCGCGTTGCGTTTTATCGCCGCTTTTTATCCCGAGTGTAAAGTATCGAACACCACCATTGATGCGCAAATTGGTAAGCACGCTTTTAAAGCCACTGGTAAGCAAATTTTAGAACCAGGATGGAGAGCAGTTTTAGGCACAGAAAAACAGCGTGAGGCAGGAGATAAAAAAGAAACGTCCGATGAAGAAAAAGTGTTGCCGCATTTCGATGAAGGAGAGAGCGGACCGCACGAACCTTTGGTAGATAAAAAGAAAACATCTGCGCCTAAAGAATACACCGAAGCAACGTTGTTGCGCGCAATGGAAACGGCAGGGAAAGCAGTGGAAGATGATGAGTTGAAAGCTTTGATGAAAGAGAATGGAATTGGCCGACCGTCAACACGCGCGAATATTATTGAAACACTTTTCAAAAGAAATTACATCGAGAAAAAGGGCAAAAAAATATTGCCCACAGATATCGGAATTCATTTGATTTCTGTTATACACAATCCTACTTTAAAATCGCCTGAGCTTACAGGTATTTGGGAGAAGAAATTGCGACAAATAGAAAATAATGAATTCTCTGCGCCACAATTTATCAAGGAGATGGAAGAGTTGGTGCATTCATTAGTCACTGAAGTTATTTACGATATTCGTTCGGTTGAGGCGAAGCCCATCGTTTGTCCGAAATGCAAAACAGGTAAAATCATTAAAGGTAAAACAGCTTACGGCTGCAGTGAATGGAAAGGTGGTTGTTCGTTTAGAATTCCCTTTGATATTGTTTCTGCAGAAGGGGATGTGGAGAAGTTGATAGCAGAAGGAAAGGTGATAGCGAATAACAAGGAGGTGCATCTAAATAGTTTGGTGTAGAGACGTCTGTTAGTTGAAAGTCGTCTCTACGAAAAACACTACTTCATCATATCCACCTTTTTCAACTCCCCGTCTTTCCCCAAGATATAAAACGATTTTTCTTTATTTCTTTCGTCATTTTTTTCTTGTTCGTGTCTTTCTTTTTCCTCTTTTTCTTTTTCTCTATCCCGTTTCACATAGCCATAGTTTATTTGGTATTGAAACTGAATCACAGGATTGGTTTCTTTGGCATTGAAAACGTAATCGGCATCTTTTAAATTAAGGTTGAAA
>JBMTCG010000009.1:0-53465 GCA_049430665.1 Flavobacteriales bacterium
AGTCGAGCAGATTCATATTTCTTTGGATTTGATTATGGACCAAAGAAAGTTCCTCGCACCGTAATCAATTTACGGTTTGGTATTTTCTGGGGGAATCAATTTGTTTTTTATTGCTTCCTGTTTTTTCTTAAATAAAATTAGTTATATTAGTAAGGATTTGATTTTATTCGGATCAGTAAATTAATTAATTTTTTAAATTTTATTTCCAATGGTAATTTATGTAGGAAATCTTCACTACGACGTAAGAGAAGATGTTTTATCAAGCCTTTTCGCCGAATTCGGAGAAGTAGTATCAACAAGAGTAGTTATTGATCGTGAAACAAACCGTTCTAAAGGATTTGGTTTCGTTGAAATGGCCGATGACAATGCAGGCGAAAACGCTATCAATGCCTTAAGTGGCAAAGAAGTGAATGGTCGTGCTTTAAAAATTAGCAAAGCCAATCCTCCTGCGCCTAAAGGACAAAGAAGTGGTGGTTACGGTGCTGGAAATCGCGGACCAAGAAGCTTTGGTGGAGATAGAGGTGGAAATGGTGGCGGTGGCTACAGAGGTGGTAATGACCGTGGTGGCTATGGTGATAGAGGTAACGACAGAGGTGGTTACGGAGATAGAGGAAATGATCGTGGTGGCTATAACCGCGGCGGTGGAGACAGAGATTACAACAACGATAACTACTAGTAATTGTTTAAAGTATAGAAAGCCCTCGAAAGAAATTTCGGGGGCTTTTGTTTTTCTGCCTATAAAAGACACTTACTTAAGTGCCACAATATGTTTTATATCCGTTATCGTTTTCTGCAATTTGAAATTTCGATAGTGTGTTATCGTATAAATAAGGACTGCTGGTCACTTCTAATAACTCATTAAATAATGATAAATCGTTTTGATGGGCGGCAGAAAATAAAGCCTTTTCAACCATTTGATTTCTTGGAATAACGAACGGATTGTGCTTTTTCATGATTTCAAACGATGAGCTGTTTGTTCGTTTTTGCCATGTATGATACCAAGATTCAAAGGTTGAGCTTTGGTAGATTTTTTCTTTGACATTATCTAAATTTTGAAGTGCAACAAAGGTGTTGGTATAGTCGGCATTATTTACCTGCATCCATTCTAACAAATCAAGAATTATTTTTTCGTCGCCTTCTTTTTCGTCTATTAAGCCCAATTTATGGCGCATCATCTGCAACCATTTAGTGTCGAAAATTTCATTAAAAGTATTGAGCACACCTTGGGCTAGTTCTATGGCTTTGTTGGTATTGCTGTCTATCAAAACCAATAGAGTTTCAGCGAATCTGCTTAAATTCCATTTCGCAATGGCAGCTTGGTTTTCAAAAGCGTATCTTCCCTGGTGGTCGATAGAACTAAATTTAGTTTGAGGATGATAAGTGTTCATGAATGCACATGGGCCAAAATCGATGCTTTCACCGCAAACACTCATATTATCTGTATTCATCACACCATGAATAAATCCAACTCGCATCCAATCAACAATCAAATCAATTTGTTTTTCCATTACCTCTTTTAGAAAGTTTAAGGCATAATTTTCACTGTTTAATAAATGAGGGTAATGTCTTTCTATGGTGTAGTTGGTGAAAATTTTGAAGGTATCAACATCAGTAAATCTTCGCACATATTCAAAAGTTCCAACTCTAATGTGGCTGTTGGCAATGCGTGTGAGAACAGCTCCTTCGTGTGTGTATTCGCGGTGCACTTCTTCTCCAGTAGCAACAACGGCTAAACTTCTTGTTGTTGGTATATGTAAAGCGAACATGGCCTCGCTAATAAGATATTCTCTAAGCATAGAACTTAATGTTGCTCTGCCATCACCTCTTCTTGAATAGGGCGTTTCACCCGAACCTTTTAATTGAATATCGAAGCGTTTATTTTGCGGAGTAATGTGTTCTCCCAATAAAATTGCTCTTCCATCTCCCAGCATATTAAAGTGTCCGAATTGATGCCCCGCATAAGCCTGCGCAATTGGCATTGCACCATCAATTTTTTTATTTCCACTTAAAAAGTTAGCCATTTCATCGGTAGAAATATCATTAAAAACCAGTCCTAAATCTTTGGCCAATTTTTCATTAAAAATAACTAGGTGGGGCTTTGCAACAGCTGTTGGTAAGCAATCTTCGAATAATTTAGAAGGTAGGTTGCGATAGCTGTTGTTGAATTGAAATAACATTAGATGGAATTATTTTTTGTGAACTTTTTGCGTCCACTCATGAAAAGGCATTTTTGTTTGAGCGTTGGTGTTAAAGTAGTGCAATAAAGCACTTAAATGTTTTTCGGTGATGTATTGGCGAATGGGTGCAAGCACCAATGCTTCTTCATTTAAGATAACAATGCTTGGGAAAGCCAATTTGTTTTGCAACAAGCCATAAGTGAGTTGATGGTATTCTTTACCAGGATTGCTATTTACAAAATATCTATTTTGAAAGAAAACGCTATCTGTGCTCATTGCATCGAAATCTACGCAATAGAAATTTTTATTTAATGAATCAATCACTTCTTGAGATTGAAAAGCAGAAGCGCTCATCACGCGATCACTTACAAAGGCATTGTTTTTTAAGTGCACCAAAATCTTTTTAGGCGATTTTTTTTGCATTTCTAAGGCCTTGTCTAATGTTAGCCAATTGATGTGCGCAGAGTCGTTGGGTTTACCGTTAAAGGCACGTTTAAAATCGGTGGTGAAATCATTGATGTTGGCAGTTTCATTAAGTTGTTCGGCATTGTACACTAAGAAAGCTGCCATGTCGTTGGGAGCCTGATACCCAGGTACAATTAGACTTGGAGTACTTTCTTGATTCAAGAAAATGGTGGTAGGATATGACAATTGTTGTCCCATTAAATACACTGCCAATTCGTGTGTGCTTCTTGTGCCTTGCCCTCTGTTATAATACTTTTTGCCTTTATAGGTAATGCTGTCTCTTGTTTCGGCGTTGAATTTTACGGCATAGAAAGCGCTGTTTACATAATTCACAATGTTAGGATCGGCGTAGGTGGTTATATCCAATTGTTTACACCAACCACACCAATCGGTATAAACATCTACCAAAACGGGCTTCTTTTGTATTTGCTGAAGCTTGTCTAATTGATTGAAGTTGATCCAATGTATTGTTGATTCGTTTTTAATTTCTTGAGCTTGCACAAGGGAAAAAGAAATACAAGCGAAAAAAAGAAAAAAGATATTTTTCATAAGCGACTCACTTAGTATTTGAAAAGTAAAATTTTAAGTACATCGATAAAAATACGGAAAAGCAGTCTTTTCATCAATTGTTTTTTTGGAAGTATAGAATGGTTGTATCTTTTATTAAAAATCGCTTGAAGTTTTTTGTGAATTTTTAATAAAAAGTACGTGCGATGTCAGTAGGTGTTTTCCGAAAATATACGGGCTTTGTCAGTGCTGTTTAGTTTTATTTCCATCAATCTAACGCCACCTTCGCCATCACAAAATTTATTCACTTAAAATTTACAAGTATGAAAATTGAAAAAAGATGGGTCGTTTCGTTCTTTCTAATTGTTGTAGTTAGTTTGTTTGCATTGTTTTGGGATTTTTTCGCTAAACCTTCTGCAGCAGCTTCTACAGATACTATTGTTTCTGCCGATTTAGCGTGGATGTTAACAGCAGCTTGTTTGGTGTTGTTGATGACGCCAGGGTTATCTTATTTTTACGGTGGAATGGTGGGCGCAAAGAGTGTAATTTCTACCATGTTGCAAAGTTTAATTTGTTTGGGTGTGGTAAGTATTAAATGGGTGGTAGTGGGCTTTAGTTTGGCCTTTGGCGACGACTTAAACGGATGGGGAATTATTGGTAATCCTTCCACTTTTTTTATGTTCGATAACGTTGGTGCAGCGCCACACTCGGTTATGGCCACGTCTATTCCTTTTGTGTTGTTCGCTATGTTTCAATTGAAATTTGCCATCATCACTCCGGCTTTGATTACTGGTTCTTTTGCTGAGAGAGTGCGCTTTATTTCTTATTTGCTTTTTATCTGTTTGTTCTCTCTATTGATTTATGCTCCACTGTGTCACATGGTATGGCATCCAGAAGGTTTGTTACTCACTAAATTTCATGTATTGGATTTTGCTGGTGGAACGGTTGTACATATGTCGGCAGGTTTTGCAGCATTAGCAGGAGCCATTGTTTTGGGCAAAAGAAAGTTGGCCGAACATATTCCTACCAATATTCCATTTGTGATTTTGGGTACAGGTATGTTGTGGTTTGGTTGGTTTGGTTTTAATGCTGGTTCTGCTTTGGCAGCTAACGGAACTGCTGCTATGTCTTTTGCTACAACGAACACTGCTTCTGCAATTGCGATGTTAACATGGATTTTCTTCGATAGAATCAATGGTAGAAAAGTATCTGCATTGGGTGCTTGTATTGGCGCTGTTGTTGGTTTGGTTGCCATCACTCCAGCGGCTGGTTTCGTTACTATACCGCAGGCTATTTTCATCGGATTTGTTTCAGCAGTTGTTTCTAATATGATGGTGAATTGGAAAGCACTGAAAAAATTCGATGATACTTTAGACGTGTTTGCCTGCCACGGTGTTGGTGGTATAATGGGTATGATTTGTACTGCCATTTTTGCCAAAGACAAAGGGTTGATTTATGGTGGCACAGAAGACTTTATGTTGTCGATGGCTGCGTTGGTTCTGGTTTCTGTGTTTGCTTTTTTTGGATCAATTGCCTTGTACAAAATCACTAATAAAATTATTCCATTGCGTGTTACCGAGGAATCGGAAGAACAAGGCTTGGATATTTCGCAGCATGGGGAGATGCTGTAGAAATTAATTTACACAACTTGTGGTTTCACTTGCCACAAGTGGTTTTTATTCACTTAATCTATTTTTTTTTAATCGTTGTGAAAACTCACGACAAGCTTAAACTTTCTAAAAAATGAAAACAAAAATTACCGCTTTACTTTTATTATTCTTCGCAGGAAATCAGCTTTTATCGCAAGATACAGTTGATAAAGGAGACTTCGTTTTTTCGGGTTATACAGATGTGAATTACTTCTATAACCTTAATCGTCCTTTGTCGGGAAGTAATACCGGAACTTCTGATTTTGCAAGAGCTTTCGACCAACGTGAAGGACAGTTTCAATTGGGATTGTTGCAAACCAAAATGACTTACACGTACAAAAAATCGATGATGGTTGCCGATTTAGTATTTGGTCCGCACGCCGATTTAGGTAACTATGGAAATCTTGTTGGTCCGCTAGGTTCTACAACGTCGTTAGCAATTAAACAAGCGTATTTTACTTGTGCTGCTTCAGATAAATTGACTTTAACAGCCGGACAATTCGGAACGCACATCGGTTATGAAGTGATTGATGCGCCATTGAATTTCAATTATTCATTATCGAATCTGTTTAACAATGGTCCGTTTTACCACATTGGCGTTAAAGCCGAATATGCTTTGCATTCAAAATTAGCTTTGATGTTGGGTGTGGTGAATAACTAGGATAATTTGTACGATAACAATCGTTTTAAAACTATTATTGGACAGCTAAAATTTATGCCATCTGCAAAAGCGACGATGTATTTAAATTACATCGGTGGTAATGAAGTCTCGCAAACTTCTTTCAATACAACTGACAGTTTAAATTCCTTTAAACAAATGTTAGATTTTGTATTGAATTATCAGCTTAATGATAAGTTTTATGTTGGATTGAACGCTGCTTGTGGCGCATTTAAACAAAGTAATGCTGATATGTTGAACTGGGGAGGTGCTGCTTTTTATAGCAATTATGCTTTTACCTCAAAATTCTCATTGGCACTTCGCGCTGAATATTTCGATAATACTCAGGGAGTTCAATACATCGGCAATACACAAGTGCAGTCGTACACCTTAACAGCTAAGTTTTCTTTGCAAAATGATCATTTGATATTGAAGCCCGAAGTGCGTTTCGATCAATTTGGTAACAGTCAGTTTGAAGATAAAGATGGTGCATTTACCAAAAGTTCTCAGTTAACATTTGGCGCAGCAGCAATCTATAAGTTTTAAACGAAATTGCTGATGAATAAGTGGAGTAGTGGGATTGGTGTATTAAAACGATATGCCAATTCCACTTCCTTCATACCAGTGGTTAATTGGTTTTTCTTTGAAGAAAAGAAAACTTCTACCTGTTTCTTGAGAGAATATTGCCAATTTATCTGATGCGTGAGAATTGTCGCCTAAGATGATTGATTTATCGTTCAATAAAGGTTGAATGGTTTTATATTCCTGAAATTCGTATTCTGTAGAATGATCGCTGTCGTTGATGAATAACTCAATAGGTTCTTTCAGTTTTTTCAAACTTTCGATAGAATCACCCAACAAAATTTCTCCCACTTCTTTGTATTTACCACTTAGCAAATAACCTGCTTCGGGATTGATATCTGTACCATAATATTTGCCAGCAAATCCTTCTGCTTTGTTTTTTAGAAGAGCAGCGCAAAGCAATACAGAGCCAAGTCCTTTGTCAATTCCTGTTTCTACAACAACTGTTGGTTTAATAATTCTAATAAAAGCATACCAGCCCAATCGTTTGGCGAATCGCACTTCTTTATCGGCAAATTTTTTCAAATCAGATTTCTCTGTTTCTCTTTGAATGTGCTGAATTAATTCTTGGTCGTTTTGTGCTTCATGAATATAAGTAAGCACTTCTTTGTAATCTTTTTTGGTAACGATAGCGATGAGATGCGCTAAATATAAAATATTGTCGGGAGCCAATTCGTAAGTGAAATTGGTGTCTTCTTTAGATGCAAATCCCCATTTGATAACGGCTTTAAACTGACGCGCTGGATATTTTGAGGCAAAATATATTCTTCTTAAAAAGTGAAGTAACCAGATGTGTTTTAGGAATCTTAAAATTTTACGTTTCATCGGGTTTATTCTTCGGTATGTTTAAGATAGTTGTCTACAGCAGAACGAACACTACCGTATGTTTTTAATAGTTCTAGCGCTTGTACCATGTCGATTTTTAGTTCATCCATCACCATTCTAGCGCCTCTATCTACCAACTTGTTGTTCGATAATTTCATGTCAACCATTTTGTTGCCACGCACTTTTCCCAATTTAATCATTACTGAAGTAGAAATCATGTTCAATATTAATTTCTGCGCTGTTCCTGCTTTCATACGGGTGCTGCCGGTAACGAATTCTGGTCCGACTACCGCTTCTATTGGGAATTTAGCTACATTAGAGAGCGGACTCCCACTGTTGCAAGTGATACAAGCCGTAGTAATATTTTTTTCGTTGCACTTTAGTAAAGCGCCAATAACGTAAGGCGTAGAGCCCGATGCGGCAATACCAACAACAACGTCTTTTTCTGTGATGTTTCTATCTTGTAAATCTATCCAACCTTGCATGTGGCTGTCTTCGGCAAATTCAACGGCTTTTCTAATAGCGCTGTCGCCACCTGCAATGATGCCTATTACAACGCCGTGTTCAACACCAAAAGTTGGCGGACACTCAGAGGCATCTACCACGCCCAATCTTCCGCTGGTACCCGCACCAATATAAAATAATCGTCCACCATCAGCCATCTTAGGTACAATCGCATTCACCAATGCTTCAATGTTTGGAATCACTTTTTCCACTGCATCGGGAACGGTTTTGTCTTCCCTGTTGATGTTCATCAACAATTCATTTACACTCATCTGTTCAAGATGTTTGTATTTCGATTCGGCTTCGGTTGATTTATTGAATTCCATAATTAATAAATGCTTGGGAATTTATTGGGGTTGCTTTCGCGCATCATTTTGTACACTTTATCGAAAACGGTTTCCACGTTTGGTTTAGAGAAGTAGTTTCCATCTGAACCGTAGGCCGGACGGTGGTCTTGCGCCGATATCGTTTTTGGTTCAGAATCTAAATGGAAGTAAGCTTCTTGTTCTTCAACGATTTGTTGCAGCATATAACCACTTGCTCCTCCTTGAACGTCTTCGTCCATTACGATGAGTCGGTTGGTCTTTTTAATCGATTCTACTATTTTCTTATTCTTATCGAAAGGAAGTAAAGTTTGTACATCAATTATTTCCAAATGAATGTCGAATTCTTTTAGTTGTTCGGCAGCTTCCATAGCGATACTTACGCATGAACCGTAAGTAACCAAAGTAACATCGGTACCTTCTACCACAACTTCTGGAACGCCTAGAGGTACTTTAAATTCGCCTAAGTTGGCAGGTAAAGTTTCTTTTCTGCGGTAAGCCAAAAGTGGTTCAATGATAACGCCTGGGTCGTAAGCACTCAGTAACGTGTTGTACATACCAGCTGCTTGCGTCATGTTTCTAGGCACGCAAATGTAAATTCCACGCAAAGCGTTGATGATCATTCCTAGTGGAGAACCCGAATGCCAAATGCCTTCAAAACGGTGTCCGCGCGTACGAATGATGAGCGGCGCTTTTTGTCCGCCCTTTGTTCTATAATGCAACGACGCCAAGTCATCACTAATGGTCATTAAACCGTAAATCAAATAATCTAAATATTGAATTTCGGCAATAGGTCTTAATCCGCGTAAGGCCATGCCCACGCCTTTCCCAAGAATGGTAGCTTCCCGAATACCAGTGTCGCTCACGCGCATTTCACCGTATTTTTTTTGCATGCCTTCGAGGCCTTGATTCACACCGCCAATTTTGCCTGCATCTTCGCCAAAAATCACCAATTTAGGTTCTTTGGCAAGCAAGGCATCGAAGTTGTCTCGAAGAATAATTCTTCCGTCAACCACAGGGGAGTCTTCGTTGTAAATAGGTTTAACCTCTTTCACGTTGATGGCCGAATAGGCATCGTGACTGTACAACAAAGAGTTGTATCTGTCGAAGTTGACGATGTTTTCTTGAGTTAGCCAATCAGATAAAGTTTTCTTTTCATCGCTTTCTTCGTTGCGAACGATGCGTAAAATCTTTTTGGTAGCAATCACCAAATCTTTCCAGTTGGTATCGATGCCGTTGAGCAAACTCTTCTTAACGGTTAAAATGTTTTCTTTGTGGTTGCTTTTGGCAGCCAACTGATCGAAGAGTTTGCACAACTCTCTTACTTCATTTTTGATAGGAGTGAAGTAAGCTTTCCACGCAGCATCTTTACCTTCTTTAACGGTAATTACAGCTTGGTCTTCAATGGCTTTAAGTTCTTCTTCTGTAGCAAAAGCTTGCTTAAGAATCCATTCTTTAAACTGCTTGTTGCAATCGTATTCTTTTTCCCAAGCCAATCTTTCTTCCGATTTGTATCTCTCGTGAGAACCCGATGTAGAGTGGCCTTGCGGTTGAGTTAATTCTAAAACGTGCACCAAAACGGGTACATGTTTTTCGCGCGCCAATTCGGCTGCTTTTTTGTAAGTGAGGCAAAGCGCAGGATAATCCCAACCATTAACGGTCATTATTTCCCAACCATTGTTTTCTGCATCTCTTTGAAATCCGGCTAAAGCCTTTGAAATGCTTGCTTTGGTGGTTTGCAATGAAACTGGAACAGAGATGGCGTGGCCATCATCCCAAACCGATAACACCACAGGTACTTGCAAAACGCCCATGGCATTGATGGCTTCTAAGAAAATACCTTCAGAGGTACTGCCATCGCCAATGGTACAAAATGTGACTTCGTTACCTTTGTTCGAAAGAGTAGTGTATTGATGTAATTCTTTGTTGTTGCGAAATAGTTTAGATGCCAGCGCCAAACCAACAGTTCGCGGAATTTGAGCGGCAGTAGGAGAGAGGTCGGTAGTAGTAATCTTCAACTTAGTCATGTCTTTCCAAGTGCCATCTTCGTTGATGAAGCGTGTGGTAAAGTGACTGTTCATTTGTCGGCCAGCCGAATGTGGTTCTGCCTCTATGCTGGTGTGAGAATACAATTGCGCGAAAATTTGCTTGTAGGTTAGTTCCTTAATGGCCAGCATGATGGTTTGATCTCTGTAGTAACCGCTGCGGTAGTCTCCATCGCGAAATTGTCTGGCCAAAGCGATTTGAGCCACTTCTTTCCCGTCGCCAAAAATACCAAACTTTGCCTTTCCGGTAAGAACTTCTTTTCTACCTAAAAGACTGGCTTCTCTGCTTTCGCACGCTAATTTATAATCGGCCAAAACGGCTTCTTTAAACTCGGCAAGTGACAATTCATTCGCAGTATTTTTTCCTTTTTCAGAATAACTCATTCTTGTGAAAACATTTAAAAGTCAGCACTCGCCGCATTTCTACCCTTTTCAATCTTACGCGAAAATAACAAATTAGGTGCATATGCCCGAAACGAATTTTAATTTAGATTGTGTTTTAAGCAATTTTATTTGTTAAACCCTTTGTGCAAAGGAGTTTTGGGAGGAAAAGTATTTTGAAAAGTTTTTAACAACCTTACTTTTCAAGTATCATTTTTCGGTAGCGTATTTCTTTACTTGAAACGCCGCCCGATTCGTGGGTGAAGTTTTGGGTGATTTCCCACTCTTGGTAATCATTCGATTTGTGAAGAATAGTCCACGTTTCTATCATCTCACTATCTTCGTAATTTAATGTAATTGTTTTGTTTTCCATTCGCCAAGTAAAATCCTTAGAAATGAGAGAAGTGTCTTGCGCTTGGGTTAATTTTCCTTTCTCTTTTTTATCGAAGTGAAATGTTCCTACATTGTTGATGGTATATTCGCTTGTTTTTCCCGAAAATTCTTTCTTTACGGTAAGCTCAGTAATGTTCCATTCTCCGCGCAATAGCAATACAGAGATGATTTCTTTTTGACAAGAAAAAAGTGAAGTAATGCAAAAGAAAATGAGCGCATATTT
Organism: Flavobacteriales bacterium; assembly: GCA_049430665.1. Classification (GTDB taxonomy): domain Bacteria; phylum Bacteroidota; class Bacteroidia; order Flavobacteriales_C; genus JAHEZL01. The sequence goes on from JBMTCG010000009.1 coordinate 10,733, forward strand.
TCTTGTCATTTCGATTTTTTTTCGCTGTTTAATTTGGTGTAAAGAGAGTGAATTCTTCCGTTATACGAAGGCAGTTTACCAAAGATTTGTTCTTGTTGTTCTTTGGATTGTTTGCGTACTAAATTTTTTAGGATAGAAGTAATTTGTTCGTTGTTGTAGTTGTTAATCACTTCGAAAAAACCTTCAGGATTTTTTTCAAGGTAGAAATTCAATCCATCAGTTAAAAAATCGAGTGATCTTGTTTCACATTTATCGGTATATCCGCTGGTTATTTGAGCGTACTTTGAAAAATAGGCAGTGTCGCTAACGACCTTAAATCTGTAGAAATCGTTGATGACTTTACTAGCTGTTTTTTTTAAATTCTCATGAGGTACTTTGGTGCAAAAAAAGAGTTGAAATTCATTCATGTTAGATGGGAAACGCGCGTAAGTAATTCCTTTGAAAGAGATGTTGCCCGGATTCTTTTCTAGGTGTCGGATAGCCTCTACTAAGCGAGTGCACTTGTGTTTTAATTCTTGTTTGTTAATCGTTATCTTAAAGTTGTGTTGATGTGTTTCGCTTGCTGGTATTGCGATATTGCTGTCTTTTTGGGTGTAATAATATAAATTGTTTTCAGAGAGGACGAAACTATATTCGCCTTCTTCGGGAACGATGATTTCAAAATTGCCGAATTTATCTGTTTTAACATGATGCAGTTTGATCGCCTTTTTCCATAGATGAATTTTCATGTCGGCGGGGAAGAGTCCGGCATTATCACTCACACTTCCTTTAATTTTCACCTCAACAGGTTTTAAAAACATTGATAGATTCAATACAATTAAAACGAAAAGGAATATAGAATATGGAATTACTTTTTTCAATCGATTAAAAATATCAAATAAAATTAAACAAAGGAATATTTTGTTATTTGTTTCCTTCATCGATTAAAAATTACCGTTAATCGGTTTTTTAATAGAACTCACTGATTTTTTATTGCTTTCACCTTAATTATGCGTTACATTGATATACCAAAGAATGAACTACTTATGAAAAAATTGAATGCACTTCTTGTTTTTGCGCTTTTACACGTTTGCACATTTGCGCAAGGCGCATCATCAATGATGGCTAATTTAATCAATGAAGGAAAGGTGAGCGAGTTGAGCGGAAATTATAGTGGTGCTGAAGATGCGTATTTAAGTGCACTTTCTATCGATTCGAATGCTGTGGAAGTACATGTTTTACTTGGTAAATTGTACCACACTACCAATAAATACAATTTGGCTTTAAAGGAACTGGATAAAGCTTTGGAGTTGAATGATCAAAACCCAGATGCCTTTTTTACAAGAGGAAATATTTATGTAGATATGGGTAACAATCATTTGGCGATTGAAGATTATACTAAGTCGATTGCGCTTGATCCTTCTGCAATGGAATATTACATGAGTAGAGGTTTTGTTTCAGCTCAATTGGGTTTGTTCAATGACGCTACCAATGATTTTGCAATTGCTATTCAAGTGAATAAAGAAGATGCTATAGCGTATTACAATTTCATTAGAGTTCAAGGTGTAGATATGTTGCAAAACAATTGCTCTTATGCTCAATCTCAAATGAATTCGGGTAACATGCAGGCCGAATTGGTTGTGAGTACTTTTTGTTTCTAATTTTTTATAAATCGGGTAATTCCCATTGAGCTTTTTATGATGTAAAAACCAGCGATAAGACTTGCAGTATTAATGTGTCGCCCGTTTCCATTTAAAATTTCGTCACCCAAATAATTGTAAATTTTCCAAGTGTCGTTGTAATTCAATCCATCAACCCATAAATCATTATAGCAAGGGTTTGGATAAGTTGTTAGGCTGACTTTTGAAGAAAAATCATGCACACTTAATGCTTCCGAAACGTAGGTGTTTAAAGAGTCGATTACTCTTATTTTGCTGCCAAAGCAGTCGCCACCCAGTTCCCAAACCATGTACCCGCCTGCATTTTCAACGGCATATTCTATTTTTTTCTTAAAGGTGGGCAAGCCGTTGTAATTTATCGGGTGCTTGCTTACAGGGTCGGTAATCCAATCGTTATGAACGGGGTCTAATGATGAGTAAGCACTTTTGGTGTAGATGGAGCATAAAGTCGGACTGTATTGCCAATACGAACTCTGCGAACTCATGGGGAATTCTGCTCCATAAAAGGCCAAACCGCCCACCACTTGATTTTTAGTCATACCTCTTGAAAGCCAATAATCAATATCACTGGTAAAATCAGAATAAGCAAATTGATCTGTTGGATTGTTGTAGTTCCAACTTCCTACGCCACCATAAGACATGGTGGTAATAAAATCCATTTTCTCTAAAGTTGCATCGCTTATGGCATTCGCATAGGTGTTGTTCCATCCTATCCCGAGGGCAGCGGTCATTTCCAAGCCTGCTGAATGAACGCTATCGGCTACTTCCTGTGCAAAAGCATTGTAATCCTTAAGTTGAAGCGCTTGTCCTTCTAAATCTAAGTCGATACCATCTAATTTATTTAAACGGGTGAATTCCATCATTTTGTGAATAAATTCTGTTCTATGGTTCGTGTCGATTAATGTTTTGTAAATAACCGTATCTGGCCCCCAACTAAAATCTCCTCCACCAGCATACGAGGGAATTACTTTGCAGCCAGCTAAATGGGCTTTGTTTACCAGTGTGCTTAAGTTTTGAGAAAAAGTAATAGTTCCAGATGTGTCTATTGGGTTTACAAAAGCAACAAATATATGGGTGAGATTAGAAAAGTTAATACTGTTAATGGTGCTCCATCTGTGATTGGGAATATAGCCCGTTTTTCTAAATGATTGCGCATTAGCTTGCGTAAATAAAAAGACTAAAAAGAGTAGTAGTAATTTTTTTATCATACTATCAAGGTACAAAAAAAAACAAGTAGGGAGGTCCCTACTTGTTCATTTTGTCGTTAAGTGCATTACATTTTTACAAAAGGAATAGATGAAATAGAATCCTGAGAATTAATGATGAGGTAGTACATCCCCGAATTTAAATTTTCTACAGAGCATCTGTTTGTGTTGCCTTGTATTATGGTTTGTCCGAGCTCATTCACTACTGAATAATTCGCACCCAAAGGCAAATTGGCTATATTGATTTCGTTGTGAGAAGGGTTTGGGAAAACAAGTAAATTGTTTTTGTGAATGGCCTCATCTTCAACCGTAGCGCCACAGCCACTTGCCCCCCAATTGATGTTCATAGCGTTTATTTTCTCTACCAATTTAGCACTCATCTCTTCGTGAGAACATTTAGATGGATGCCAAGCATCGCCATAGCCGCAATCTTGTTCGGGGTGACCGTTCCATTTTTCTGCGGTAAAAGGAAGTTCAAGTGTGGTGATGTGCGAGCTGCCGAAATGAGCTATAATGTTGCTGCCAATTGTTCTTAGTCGGGTTAGTTGTTTGGTCCATGTTGGCCAAGAGTCTGATTTAGAATTACCATAACATATAATCACGTTTACACAAGGATGGTTGGTTCTTATTTTATCAATGAATGCGATGTAAGTTGTTTCAAAGGCAGCATCGTTTAGGGCATATTGAGATCCACCTTCTTCTTGCGCCATATCGTTGGTACCTAAGTGAATGACTATCACATCGGGGTGAAAATTAGAATGATCGTATTTTACAGTGCCATCGTCTTCTAGAATATTGTCGTAATTTTTTGGAATAGTATTGTTGGTTGAGCCAGTGTTGTTTCGGTATAAACCTCTGCCCGATGTTGCGGTAACATGGTATTCGGCACCAATAGCGCGAGCTGAAATAGGTCCCCATGCGTAGTAATTGTCTTCGTTGGCCGCTACATAATTTCCGTTTGCCATCGATGCAGTTCCTGTGGCATATTGCGACAAATTTCCAAAGCCGCAAGTCCAAGAATCTCCAATAAATTCTATTTTCTTATTGGGTTTAGCAGGTAAATCCAATAAAGTTTGATTGCCGCCGATGACAGTAAATCCTTTGAAAGAACTTTTGCCTGATGCACCTTCGGTAATTTTCATGATTTCCACGGTGTGGTCTCCAGCGCTTAAGTTAGAGGCTAAAGTGTAGTTGTTTTCGCCACTTAACATTTGCAATTGTCCTGTAACAATCACTTCATCAATAAATACTTTATAGTAGTTGGTGGTTCCTGCGCCGCCACTACCATAATCATGTATAGTTGCAGAAATTCCAGTTCCGTTAAATTTCGCTTTTATACTCACTCCTGGATAAATATATTTTGGCTGAAGGGTATTGGTGAAATCGATTCTACCCGTGTATTGAATTTTGGCATCATCGGCAGTGATGCTTGGAGGTTGAGCCAAGGCAAAATTGGTAGTAACAAAAAGTGCGAGGCTCATTAAAAGGGTTAGTTTTCTTTTCATAAAATGTGGGTGTTGGTTATGTGGTAAATTTAAACCTCACTATTTTTTTTAAATTTGTTTTAATCGTAAAACCCTTGCAGATGCTCGAAAATACAAAAATGCAAAGTCGATTTCATAAAATGCAAAGTGTTTATGGTGCTATTGTGAACTTCTTTAATTAAATTTCAACAATGCTTTTAAAAACTAAGTTAATATTGATTGCTTTGGGTACCGCTTTCATTGTACTCCTTTCTCTGTTTTTTAGTTTGAATTTTTCTACTTTTTCTATACTTCCTTATTCCAACAGTTCGCAATTTAATTTTCAAACTTTTAGAGAATCGATAGATACAGGGTATAGTGAAGGTAAAGTCACAATGGATGCACAAGGTACAATGAATCTTCGTTATAAGTTAAGCACTAAGTTAGAGGAGCCTTTTACGGGCGTGTACTTTTACAAGAAAGATTCATTGCCTCCTTTTTTCGATGTGAGTTGTTTTAATGCTGTTCGTGTCCATATCAAATCGAAAAAAGCCAAACGCATTCCGCTTACCATCACTTTCGATTACGAGGGATTTAGTTCCAAACAAAAAGAATTTCAATATGTGCCTTACACCGCTTTAATAGATTATAAGGGCGAAGGTGATTACGAAATTTCAATGGATGATTTTAAAGAGCAAAGCTGGTGGTATCGCACACACCATAAAACACCTGAAGATTTTCGTAACATTGATTTCGCTAGGGCCAACTTTTTCATTATTGGGTCTTGTCAGTTAATTGGTGCTGGAGGAGAAGACGAAATTGAGGTGTCTTCACTTGATTTTGAAAACAATAACACAAAATGGTTTTTACTCACCGCATTTTTCTTGTCGCTATTTTATGGAGGTTTAATTATCTACTATTATATGCGTCAGAAGAAACAGGTCTTTGTTCCTTATGTGGCCAATGAAGTGACAGATGCGCCAGCAAATAAATTAGAGAAGGTGATGCAATACATTGCAGTGAATTATTCCAATCCCGAATTAGACCAAGAAGACATGCAGCGTGAATTGGGAATTTCGGCGCGCGAGATAGGTTCTTTACTCAAAGAGAATTTGCAAACTTCTTTTAAAAATTACTTGAATCAAATTCGATTGGCCGAAGTGAAGCGTTTGTTGAAAGAAAGCGATTTACCTATTTCCGATTGTGCTTATCGAGCTGGATACAACAACATTTCTCATTTCAATAGAGTGTTTAAAACAGAAGTAGGGGTGAGTCCGAAACAGTTTAGATAAGAAAAGTAATTTGCATCTTCTGCATTTCAGCTTTGCATTCTTGTTTTTTCAAGGTTTTTACACGAAAGTCAAGTGCTTTCCGCTTTAAACAAATTCACTTTTTTCATTGCACCATAACTTGGCTTAACAAACTAAAAACTATTTGCCATGAAAAAATTAATTTTACTTTTTCTTTTATTGTCAGCAACAACTGTTGCAGCAAAAGTGCACATCTCTTTAGATGACCCAAACATCTCTTACGACGGAGTGTTTTATACTGTTATTACACCCAACAAAGTGGAATTTAATCGACATCTTTCTTCTATGTTGAACGATTGGTCGTCGGGTATTGCCGGACAATGGATGAATCAATGGGTGATTACACAAACGGGAGTGCGTATTCGATTTAAAACAGCTAGTGTAACCATCGATTTGAAATTTAGCAAAAGAGCAGGAGGAGGAACTATAGGAACTTTACCAACTACTGGATTTACCGTTTTTGTAAACGGAGTAGAATCGGCCACTTTCTCCGATACTACTTTTACTATCGTTAATCCCAATGCTGGAACCTCTAACACTTTCGAAGTGACACTTCCCAACCTTTGGGCTGTTGATTTTGTAGGAATGGAAATCGATGATACTTATTCTTTAGATGCCATTTCTCCTTTAAACAAACCAGTTTATGTAGCTATTGGAAATTCTATAACGCATGGCACCGGACAATATGTTTCTGCCGCCAAAGGATATCCTTTTTTGTTGGCCAAGAAAATGGATTGGGATTTACACAACATCGCCGTTGCAGGTGCAACCTTAGGATGGTCGATAGCCAAAAACATCAAAGGAAAACAAGTGGATTACATCACCATTAAAATTGGCTTCAACGATTGGAAATACTCTACGGCTTCCTTAGCTTCTAAAAGAACAGAATATACCAAATTACTCGATTCGCTTAGAGCTTATCAACCGAATGCAAAAATAATTTGTATTTCGCCTTTGTACAGTTCCGATAATTCGGGGGCTGCTCCTTATTCATTGCAAGATTTTAGAGATATGGTGATTGATTTGGTGAGTAAAAGAATGCAAACCGAAGACAATTTGTGCTTGTTGATAGGAACAGAATTTTCTGATGCATCTATGTTGGCACCTGGCGATCCAACACATTTAAGTGAATATGGTGCAAGCAAAATTGCCGACGCTTTATTTACCCGAATTAATGACTGCAGTTATTCTGCCTCTACTAAAACTATGGACAATAAAAATGAAAAATTATATGTGATAGGTGTGAATGCTAGTCGAGTTCAATTGCACTGCGAAAATCAGGGAAGCTATAACTTAACCATCTTCTCTGCCGAAGGGAAATTGATATTATCGAAATCGGTTAACCTTACAAAAGGAGAGAATATTCTTTCTTTACAAGAGAATAAATTGAGCAGCGGACTCTATCTAATCAAACTTCAAAATCAAAGTGATTCGTGTTTTGTGAAGTTGGGAGTGAATTAAGTTTAGGACAATAGTTCCTTAGGGGTACCTCAGGATGACATACAATGCCCGTCCATACTGTGGCTGTCAGCCTGAGGTACCCCTAAGGAACTATTGTCCTACTCATCAATTGATTATGGATATAGCTTCTATTATTTTCCCGCAAGCTATTTCTATTTCATTTCGACTAATCGTCAACGGCGGCGCTATTCTCATCGAATGATCATTAAACAAAAACCAATCTACAAAAACGCCATTCAGCAAACATTGATGGTTTACTGCAAAGTTGAAATCTTTCGATTCAAATTCTACAGCCAAAAACAATCCTTTTCCACGTATCGATTTTATTTTTGGGTGAACAAGTAGCTTTCTAAATAAGGCTTCTTTATCTGAAATATCTTCTAATAATCTTTCTTCTTCAATGACTTCAATACATGCTAAACTTGATGCACAGGATACGGGGTGGCCGCCAAAAGTAGTGATGTGTCCTAAAATCGGACTCTCCATCAAGCTACTCATAATTTCTTTCGAGCTAATGAAAGCACCAATAGGCATTCCACCGCCCATCCCTTTGGCGCAAACCAAAATATCTGGAATCACATTGTAGTGCTCAAACGCAAACATTTTCCCTGTTCTGCCAAAGCCGCTTTGTACCTCATCGAAAACCAAGAGTGTACCCGTATCATCGCACTTTTTGCGAAGCGATTGTAAATAGTTTTTTTCGGGTAAAATAATTCCGGCTTCACCTTGTATAGGTTCTACAAAAACGGCTGCAGTATTATCTGTAATGTTTTCTAGGTCTTCAAAAGAATTGAAAGAGATGGCGCGTGTCATAGGTATCAGCGGACGAAATGCATTTTTGTATTTCTCATCGCCGATGATGCTCAAAGCGCCTGTTGTACTGCCGTGGTAGGCATTTTTAAAAGAAATGATTTCTGTTCTGCCTGTATATCTTTTACTCAATTTCAATGCGCCTTCAATGGCTTCGCTTCCCGAATTAACCAAATAAATATTGTTCAAGGATGAGGGTAGAAGTGAGGCTATTTTTTGTGCCAGTTTACTTTGTGGCGCTTGCACCAACTCACCGTAAACCATCAGGTGCATGTATTTTTCTACTTGATCTTTAATGGCCTTAACCACCTTGGGGTGGCAATGCCCCACATTACTCACCGATATACCCGAAATCAAATCGATGTATTCTTTTCCATCTGGAGAGTACATCAAACAACCTTGTGCTTTTTCAATTTCTATTTGTAGAGGAAAAGGGGATGTTTGCGCTTGGTATTGCAAAAAGAGTTGTCGGTTATTCATAATTATTTGGCGGGTTTTCCAATTCTAACACCTACCGACAAATATATGTTTACTGCATTAAATTGCAAAGTATTCCAGCTGGGGTCGGTTTTAGCCAATAATTCTCCATCGTACCAACTTTCTTTAATGTTGAGATTCATTCTAGATCCCATAATACCCAATTCGAAAAAGCTTGGATAAATGTCGTCGTATTCATTGCCTAAATGGTATCGTATGCTGGTACCTAAAGAATAAACCATTCCTTGGCCTTTTATCTGACTGCGCACATCATCAACATATTTTATCTTATCCATCTTGCCGTATCCTCCTTCAGCGGTAATTTTCCACAGCAGGCGGTCTTGATTGTAGGCGTAGTAATTTAAATTCCCATTGGCAAATAGTAAACTACCTAAATTGTGGTTTTGTTTGGTAGAGTTGTTGGCCGACATATATGCATTCGATTGGTCGTTTAAAATGACTATACTAGCTCTACCTCCAACTGAATAAGCTTGATTTAGCATCACTTCTAACGAGAAAGGAAATTCAAAGGTAGATGCAGGGTTTGGAGTGGCGCTAAATAAAGGATGAAAATAAGAATCTTTACCCGCTCCCAAAGCTAAAATTACATTTCCCCCTTTTGTATTTTGAGCAAATGCACTTTGAGCGGCAAAAATAATTACGAGTATGTAATGGTAAATTCCCTTCATTATTTGTAAAACAAAGTTGTGGGGTGTAAGTTACAACAATTTTAAAGGTTAACGATTTCATTGCTTGGCTTATTGTTAACATTTAGCTTTTGATGTTTGCGAAATGTACTACTAGAAATTGAATTGTCTTAAAGTATTCTAAAGAAGATGGCGTTCTTTTAGAGTTTTTTATTTTATTTGCCTAAAATAAATTACATCATAAATGAAAAAAACGGTATTAATTACTCTGGTTCTAGCCTTATTCAATAGTAGTGTTTTTGCTCAAGATATTTTGGGGGATTTCTCTGTTTCTAGTATTCCTGTGGGATCGTACAATCTTAGTCCAAATATGTCTGATTCGGTGCAGCAAGCAATTTTAGATACGGTGCCTCATAATTTTATTTTTACTTTTCTTGTTCTTGATCCCTCAGCTGTTAATATTCGCTTACAACTAGGAACTGCTCGCGAAACTTGGAATAAATTTGATGCTACAATAAACCTAAATGGAAGTAATTTACCTGCAGGTATAACGCTTGAGAAAGAAGGGAATTCCTATAAAATTACTATTCCTAAATTATTGGGGGTTTATCATTTTTATTCAAGTGGCAGACTGGAACTGGCAAATGGAGATTATTCAAGAACTCATCGTGTGTCGAAATAAAAAATGAATCAAATTTATTTTGCACATTAAATCATTCCTCTTACTTTTACCGCATGATTAGAAATACAAATACATGGCGTTGGCAAGTTTCACCCTGGTAAAGGTTGATGCTTGTGCGCTTTTATGATATATATTGTAAAAAGCCCTCGTCAGCCGACGGGGGCTTTTTTGTTTTTCAACTTTTTAATTAATATTTGCCCGTCGGTTGACGAGCACCAAACATAATAACAATGACACAGTTCAAAATAACTACAAAATATAAGAAGTTACTGGCCGATACCATTACGCCAGTAAGTATCTATCTCAATATTCGCAAGCAGTTTAAAAATAGTTTCTTGCTAGAAAGTAGCGATTATCATGGTAATAAAGATAGTTTCTCTTTCATTTGCTTTAATCCTATGGCTTCATTTAAAGTAGAAGACCAAAAGATCAGCACTATTTTTCCCGACGGTTCTTTTAAAGTGAAAAGTGCGCATGAGAACGATGTGATCACTGAAATGAAAGCTTTCGCCGATTCTTTTACACCTGATGCGAGTGTGAGCGATTTTAAATTTATTACCAACGGACTCTTCGGTTTCACCAGTTTTGAAGCGGTACGTCATTTCGAAGACATCGATTTTACTTACCTAGAGAAAGAAGAGAAAAAAGTGCCCGATATGCACTATTTCGTTTTTCAAAATATCATAGCCATTAATCATTTTAAGAATGAGTTGTATTTGTTCGAACACCAATGTGAAGGTTCGGGCAACAGCGTTGTGCCTATCGAACAATTGATGGATTTGGTTAAAGCTACTGCTTCCTCTTCGGCTTCATTTAAGAGAGTAGGTGAGGAGCAAAGCAATTTTAGCGATGAGTCGTTCTTAGAGGTGATAGCCAAAGCCAAAGCGCATTGCCGCAGAGGCGATGTTTTTCAGTTGGTTTTAGGAAGAGAGTTTTCTCAAAAATTTGAAGGTGATGACTTCACGTTGTATCGCGCTTTAAGAAGTGTAAATCCTTCGCCATACTTGTTTTACTTCGATTACGGTACATTCAAAATATTTGGTTCTTCGCCTGAAGCACAAATTGTAATTCATAAAGATCAAGCTACCATTTTTCCTATTGCTGGTACTTTCCGTAGAACGGGCGACGACGAGAAAGATGCAGAATTGGCGCGTCAATTAATGAACGACCCTAAAGAAAATAGCGAGCATGTGATGTTGGTGGACTTAGCTAGAAATGATTTGAGCAGAAGCTCAGAACATGTTAAAGTAGAGACTTACAAAGAGATTCAGTTCTACTCTCACGTGATTCACTTGGTATCAAAAGTGAGCGGAAGAATTCAAGAAGGGATGAATAAATTGAGAATTGTTGGTGATACTTTTCCAGCAGGAACTTTATCGGGTGCGCCCAAACACATGGCGATGAAGTTGATTAACAAGTACGAAAAAAATCAACGTGCTATTTATGGTGGCTGCATTGGTTATGTGGGCTTCAACGGCGATTTCAATCATGCCATAATCATTCGTTCTTTCTTGAGTAAAAACAATCAGTTGTTTTATCAGGCCGGAGCGGGAATAGTTGATTTATCGGTTGATGAAAGTGAAAAACAAGAGGTGTATAACAAGCTAGCTGCGCAACACAGAGCGTTGGAACTGGCAGAAGAATTAATATAGTATGAAGATTTTAGTATTCGATAATTACGATTCATTTACCTACAACTTGGTTCATTATGTGAAGCAATTGGGGTATCATGATGTAGACGTTTTTCGCAACGATAAAATTGCTTTGGAAGACATTAAAAAATACGACAAAATATTGTTGTCTCCGGGTCCGGGAGTGCCAAGTGAAGCTGGAATTTTACATGATGTGATAAGAGAGTATTCTCCTTCGAAATCTATCATGGGCGTATGTTTGGGGCACCAAGCCATTGGGGAGATATTTGGTTGTGAATTGGAAAACATGGAGAAGGTGTTGCATGGAATTGCCTCTCCTTTAAACATTGTGCAAGACGATATCATATACAAAGGTTTACCAAATTCGTTTGTGGTGGGGCGTTACCATTCATGGCAAATTAAATCCGATTCTGTTTCTCCAGAAATCATTGTAACAGGAATTGATGATAAGGGTGGAATTCAGTCTATTCGTCACGTGAAGTACGATGTGGTGGGAGTGCAATATCATCCTGAATCGGTGTTGACGGAGAATGGGTTAACTATAATGAAAAACTGGTTAGAGAGTTAATGGACGAGTAGGTCAATAGTTCCTTCGGGGCCCGTCAGCCTACGGGTGACATACTAAGCTCATCATTACCGTGATTTTCACCCGTCGGCTGACGGGCCCCGAAGGAACTATCGTCCTACACTTCATAAATAATAATTAATTAAGTATACTTGTTTCGAAGATGAAAGCATTACTAGAACATATCATTAAAGGCAATAAACTCACTTTCGAGCAAGCGAAAGAAGCGCAGTTGAAAATTGGTAAAGGAGAAGTGAATTCGTCTATGATGGCTTCTTTTATTACTGTTTTCATGCACAGAGGAATTGAGCCGCAAGAACTCGATGGTTTTCGTGCGGCAATGTTAGAGCTATGTATTCCTGTTGATTTTTCTGAGTTCGACACTATAGATATGTGTGGTACTGGTGGTGATGGTAAAAACACTTTTAACGTATCTACTATTTCATCTTTGGTTTTGGCTGCAGCGGGAGTAAAAGTGTCGAAACATGGTAATTACGGAGTTTCATCTGCTGTGGGGTCTTCTAATGTTATTGAATCTTTAGGCTATAAATTCACCAACAATCAATATCAGTTGAAAAAGGAATTGGATCAGGTGGGGATTACTTTCTTACATGCTCCGCTTTTTCATCCAGCAATGAAACATGTTAGTGCGATTAGAAAGGAGTTGGGCATGAAAACGTACTTCAATTTGCTCGGACCCTTGGTGAATCCATCTCGTCCGAAAAAGCAATTAACTGGAGTGTATTCAAAAGAAATATTGCCATTGTATAAATATGTTTTAGATAGAGCTACCGATAATTATGCTATCGCTTTTTCATTGGATGTTTATGATGAAATTTCGCTGACTTCTGATTTTTTGGTGATTACTAAAGAAGGAGATAAAACTTATTCTCCTATGCAATTGGGCTTCAGCAGAACAAAACAAAGCGACATCGACGGCGGGGAAACAGTAGAACAAGCTTCTTCGATTTTAAATAATATCATCTCAGGCAAAGGCACTAAAGCTCAAAATGAAGTAATATCAGCTAATGCTGGCTTAGCCTTAAGTGTAGCGAAAAATGTTTCTTTTGAAGATGGTATCGCCGAAGCTAAAGAAATTCTTCTTGCAGGCAGAGCCAATGAGATTCTTACAAAACTTTTAAAGATTAACAGTTAATGACCATTCTAGATCAAATCATACTAAACAAAAAGCAAGAAGTTGAAGCGCTTAAAAAGCAATTCACCATTGCCGATTTCGAAAAGCGCGAGTTCTTTGGAAGAAAGGTATTGTCGTTTAAAGATTTCTTGTTGAATCGCTCGGGAGTAATCGCCGAATTCAAAAGAAAATCGCCATCTAAAGGGATCATCAACGCTACGGCCGATGTAGCCGAAACTACTTTGGCTTACAACAATGCTGGCGCATCTGCGTTATCGGTACTTACCGATGAGCAGTTCTTTGGCGGTTCTAACGAGAACTTACTAAATGCCCGCAGGGTGAATGAGATTCCGGTTTTGCGTAAAGATTTTATCATCGATGAGTTCCAATTGGTAGAGGCGAAATCGATTGGTGCCGATATCATCTTATTAATCGCTTCTAACCTCGAAATTGAACAAAATAAAAGATTGGCCAAATTCGCTAAGAGTCTAGGTTTGAACGTGCTTTTGGAAGTTCATAACAAAGAAGAGTTGAAATTTATTAATGAATTTATCGACGCAGTTGGTGTAAATAACAGAAATCTTAATACATTCACCGTCGACGTAAATACTTCACTTAACCTCGTGAAAGACATACCTAATGACTTCCTCAAGATTAGTGAAAGTGGCATTTACAAACCCGAAACAATAAAAATGTTGAAGTCGGCAGGTTTTCAAGGTTTTCTCATTGGCGAAAATTTTATGAGAGAAGCTAACCCCGGCGAAGCATGTAAAAAGTTTATAGAAGAATTAAAGTAGTTATGGAAGATAGATATTACATTAAAGTTTGTGGGTTAACCGACCCGAATAACATTAAAAAGATTGTTGATTTAGGCGTTGACTTTATCGGCTTAATTTTTTACCCTGAATCAAAAAGATATGTGGGTGATTTTGTGGATGCAAACTACATCAAATCTTTAACAGGTAGAGTAAATAAAGTGGGCGTTTACGTGAATGAAGATATTGAAACAGTGTTGGAAGATGTGGAAGATATGGATTTGCAATATGTTCAGTTGCACGGTGAAGAAACTCCGGCTTACTGCGCTAAGGTTAAGAAAGTAGCCAAAGTGATTAAGGCTTTTGGTATCGATGCTAAATTCGATTTCGAGAAATTAAAGAAATATGAGAAAGATGTAAACTGGTTTTTGTTTGATACAAAAACTGCAGATTACGGTGGTAGCGGACAAAAATTTGATTGGAAGCTATTGAAGAAATATAAGTTGAAAAAGCCTGTTATTATTAGTGGTGGTATCTCTTTAGATGATGCCATTCAAATAAAAAAATTGCCGTACAAATTCGTTAAGGCGGTTGACTTAAACAGCAAATTCGAAGAAGAACCAGGAATTAAAGATGTAGATTTAGTTTACAGCTTTATGGAATATTTAAAAGCATAAGTTTTTATGAACGAACCCGCAGGACATTCGAAGTATAGTGTAAGCGAAAAAGGTTTTTACGGTGATTTTGGAGGGGCATACATTCCCGAAATGCTTTACCCTAACGTTAAAGAATTAGAGGACAACTACCTTAGAATTCTTAATTCAGAAAAATTTCAAACTGAGTTTCGTTCTCTTTTAAAAGATTACGTTGGAAGACCTTCTCCGCTTTATTTCGCAAAAAGATTATCTGAAAAATATGGCGCTAAAATCTACTTGAAAAGAGAAGATTTAAATCATACTGGCGCGCATAAAATAAACAATACAGTCGGACAAATCCTATTGGCCAAAGAACTTGGTAAAACAAGAATTATTGCTGAAACTGGTGCTGGGCAACACGGTGTAGCTACCGCTACAGTTTGTGCCCTTATGGGTATGGAATGCATGGTGTATATGGGCGCAGTGGATATAGTGCGCCAAGAACCAAACGTTAAGCGAATGTTGATGTTGGGTGCAAAAGTTGTGTCGGCAGAAAGTGGGAGTAAAACGTTGAAAGACGCAACCAACGAGGCAATTCGCGATTGGATTAATAATCCGGTGGATACGCATTACATCATCGGTTCTGTTGTTGGTCCGCATCCTTATCCCGATTTAGTAGCTCGATTACAATCGGTTATCAGTGAAGAATTAAAAGAGCAATTGCAAGAAAAAATAGGAAGAAACTATCCAGATGTAGTGGTGGCTTGTGTAGGTGGTGGTAGCAATGCCGCTGGTGCTTTTTATCATTATTTAGACAACGAGAAAGTTCAGTTGGTTGCTGTAGAAGCGGCCGGACATGGCGTGAATACCGATAAAACAGCAGCAACAACAGCTAGAGGAACTGAAGGTGTGATTCATGCCAGTAGAACGATATTGATGCAAACCGAAGACGGACAAATTGTAGAACCTCACTCTATTTCTGCAGGTTTGGATTATCCTGGAATTGGTCCGATACACGCTCATCTTTTCAAAAGCGGTAGAGGAACTTTCGCCAATGCAACAGACGACGAGGCAATGCAGGCAGGCTTTGAGCTTGGACGATTGGAAGGAATAATTCCGGCCATTGAAACGGCACATGCATTGGCCTATTTAAAGAAAGCAACATTTAAAAAAGACGATGTAGTAGTGGTGAATTTATCGGGTAGAGGTGATAAAGATTTGTCTACATATATTAAGTACTTTGATCAACAACAAAACAAATGAAAACTAGACGGTAGTTCCTTCGGGGTACCTCAGGATGACAAAAAATGCTCTTCCATGCCCTGGTTGTCATCCTGAGGTACCCCGAAGGAACTATTGTCCTAAACTTCAAGAATTATGAATCGTTTAGACTCTCTTTTTCAACAAAAGAAAAACAATATTCTTTCTATTTTCATCACTGCGGGTTATCCGCAGTTGAATGATACTGCTTCTATCGTAAAATCTCTGGAGGCATCGGGTGCCGATTTTATTGAATTGGGAATTCCTTTTTCAGATCCATTGGCCGACGGACCAATCATTCAAGACAGCAGCACTGTTGCATTAGATAATGGAATGACATTAAAGTTGTTGTTGACTCAGCTGAAAGAAATTCGCAAAGAAGTGAAATTGCCTATTTTGTTGATGGGTTATATCAATCCGGCAATGCAATATGGAATAGAAAAGTTCGCAAAAGATGCAGCTGAGGCTGGTGCCGATGGAATTATCATTCCCGATTTACCGATGCAGCAATATTTAGACGATTACAAGGCTATTTTCGATAAATACAATTTGAAGAACATTTTTTTGGTTACGCCTCAAACTTCTGACGAAAGAATTCGCTACATCGACGAGCATTCAAACAGCTTTATATATTTGGTTTCTTCTGCCAGTACAACAGGTAAGAAAACCGGAATTGATGGTGCTGAAGAATATTTATCACGCATTAGCAAAATGAATTTAAAATCGCCAACAGTAGTGGGGTTCAATATTTCAAACAAAGAGAGTTTTCAAAAAGCATGTAAATATGCCAATGGAGCCATTATTGGAAGTGCTTTTGTGAAATCATTGGCGGGGTCGCAAGATGTTGCTGCAACAACTGCTGCTTTTGTAAAGTCTATTTTGTAAGCACTCAACTTTTCTTTCCACTTAGCGTACTCTATCTATGAGAGGTTTTCTTTTTTACATACTTCCCATAGCTTTAATCCTTACTTTGTTTGTCAATATTTTTATTGGTGAACCCACTTTTAATTCTTCTGAAGAGGAAGAGTTGCACTATCAAATTATTCAAGATTACGAAGGGCAGGAAGACTTTTACCACCGAGCAATTTTTACAGATACATTCAATATTTACTACCATTTTAATTTTATTAGTGCGCACTTTAACAGAGAACGAGAATTATCGAAATTATTGGGTGCAAATATTGGTCGATCAGATGATTCTATTTTGGTGTTCTATGATAAATTCACTTATCATTCTTTGCTGCAGGCACAAGATATAGGACATTTTGGTAAAGGTTTGTGTTATTACAAATTGGCCAATTTTGAAGATGCGTACAAAGAATTTAAAGAGATAAAAAATCGGGATTTACCTTACTTGCATTTCATGTATGGTAATTTGTTTCAAAGTAATGATTCTACAAAGGCTAAAGAAGAGTACGAAAAAGAAATTGCCAATGAGGCATTTATAGAAGGTGCTTATAAAGGTTTGGCAGAGTTGCACGATAAGAATATTGACTCGTTATATTCCTTATGCAAAAATTCACAAAGCGAATCCTTCATGAGTGCTTGGGTGAAGCGCAAAGTTTTTTTTGAGAAAGAAAATTATTCGTCGTATGCTGCAACTGTCTTTAGTAGATTTTCTGAATCATTTAATGTGTATGGTTTTGGAGCGGCTTTGCTCATCTTGCTGATATGGATAGTGTATCTTACTAAACTCGATTTTTATCAACGTGAAAATATTAGTCCGGTTGTGTTTATATTGCTTTTAGGAATGCTTTTCTCCTTTTTTGTTTCTTACTTTTCTGATACACTTAAATATACTTTTGAATTTGCGTTGAATGGAGAATTATTGAACGATTTGGTGTATTGTGTGGTGGGTATTGGTTTGGTAGAGGAGTTGATGAAAATTGTGCCCTTTTTATTGTTGCTTCGATTTACCAAAATCATAAAAGAGCCCATTGATTATATTATTTATGCTTCTGTTTCAGCATTGGGTTTTGCCTTCGTTGAAAACATCTTTTATTTCGGTTATAGTGGATTTCATAAGATATTGGGTAGGGCACTTTCTGCAGTTATTTTTCACATGTTTTTGAGTTCTGTGCTAGCCTATAGCTTGGTGTTGGGAAAAAATATAGCAAAATACAATGTGGTAAAAACTTTTTTGATTGCATTGGTGTTGGTTTCTGTTTTTCATGGTTTGTATGACTTTCTGCTTATCAATGAAAAGCTTAAGTTTTTGTCTTTCCTTACCTTTTTTCAATTGCTTATTAGCATGTTTTTGTGGTCGTCTATCATTAACAATTGTTTGAATAATTCAAGTAAATTCGAGAAGTCGGCGCACTATAATGCTAAAGAATTAAACGACTATTTGTTGTATGCACTTTCTTTCGTTTTTATGTTCGAGTATATGGTTATGGCTATTCAGTATGGCGCATCGAATGCAAACAAAACGTTGGTGGGCGACTTGTTACAAGGTTCGTTTTTGTTGGTTTTTTTAACCGTAAGTTTAAGTAGGTTTGATGTGATAAGAAACTATTGGGCACCTTTGTCTTTTTGGGATTGGAGCACTTTTGTTAATATGCATAGCCTAAAACCGCAGTATTTCAATTTGCACGAAATTTTAAATAGAAAAATAACGCTTAGTACTTTTAGAGATAATAGTGTTTTGCATGATATTTTGCCCTTAAATGGCGTGATAGTGCAACGTGAATTAATTTCTTGGGAAAAAGATTGGTATTTAATTGAACTTGAAAAATCGATTGAAATAAATAGTTGGAGTACGAATTTAGTGTTGGTGAAAATAAAAGATAGTTCTAGTGTGATACTTTCGAAACCATTGCAAATAGTGAATTTAAGATTGGTGCTTAATGCCGACTTGCTTAAAGAAAAGAAGAAAAATAAACGCGATTTTCCCTTTGTGGATTATGCTGTTTTGAAAGCTGGTGAATAGCACTTTTAAAAAATTATTAACAGGCTTTTTTTTCGTTGTTGAAAAATACTATTTTCGTCCAAAATTTAGCAAATCATATAATTATACATAAACCATGGGCAAGATTAAGTTAGAGTACATTTGGTTGGATGGTTACAAACCAACTCAAAGTCTTCGTAGCAAGACTAAAATTGTTGACAGTTCAAAATTTTCAGGAAAACTGAAAGAATGTGATGTTTGGTCATTCGACGGTAGTTCAACAGAACAAGCAGCGGGTGGTTCATCAGATTTATTATTGAGACCTGTTTTTATTTGCAAAGATCCTGCAAGAAAATCAGCTTACTTAGTAATGTGTGATGTATTGAATTCAAATGGTACTCCTCACCCAACAAACGGTAGATCAACTATTGAAGACGATGACAACGATTTTTGGTTCGGTTTCGAGCAAGAGTATTTCTTGTGGGATAACGAAATTCAAAAACCTCTAGGTTTCCCGGCGAATGGTTACCCGGCACCACAAGGTCCTTACTATTGTTCAGTAGGTGCTCAAAATGCATTCGGTAGAGATATCGTTGAAGAGCATTTAGATTTATGTATTGAAGCTGGATTGAATGTTGAAGGTATCAATGCAGAGGTAGCTGCTGGTCAGTGGGAATTCCAAATTTTCGCTAAAGGTGCAAAAGAAGCTGGTGACCAAATTTGGGTTGCAAGATATTTATTGGAAAGATGTGGTGAGAAATATGGTGTATCAATCAACTGGCATTGTAAACCACTAGGTGCTACCGACTGGAATGGATCTGGTATGCATGCTAACTTCTCTAACACAGCTTTGAGAACTTCAGGTAAAAAAGAAGTTTACGATGCAATTTGCCAAGCATTTGCTCCAGTAGTTAAAGAGCACATCGCTGTTTATGGTGCAGATAACCACTTAAGATTAACAGGTAAACACGAAACACAATCTATCGATAAATTCTCTTACGGAATTTCTGATAGAGGTGCTTCTATCCGTATTCCAATTGCAACTGTTGAAAACGGTTGGAAAGGTTGGTTGGAAGACAGAAGACCAAACTCTGCTGCAGATCCTTATAAAGTTGCTGCAAGAATTATCAAAACTGTTAAAACAGCAAAAGTATCAGGTTCTAAACCTGCTGCTAAAGTTGTTGCTAAAAAGAAAAAGTAATTCTTTAAGAACAATACGAAAAAATCCTCCGGTACTTAACGGAGGATTTTTTTTTGAATATACTTTTCTAATTGTGTATTTTCATAACATGCGAAACTTGCTATTGCTTTTACTTTTTACCTGTTCATTGTCGCTTTATGCTCAGCAAAATATTTCGTTGTTGGCCAAATTCCCTTATGCATACACCTTAAGCAATGTATGGGGTTATACCGATGAAACCAATGTGGAATATGCTTTAGTGGGGGTAGAAGATGGCTTGTCGGTGGTGAGCTTAGCCACCCCATCTAATCCTATAGAAATAGCTAAAATACCAGGTGCCATAAATAAATGGAGAGAGATAAAAACCTTTGGCGATTATGCCTATGTGAGTAGTGAATCGGGTGACGGATTGCTTATCGTTGATTTATCGCCATTGCCTTCTTCTACCTCATTAAATTACGTGTATAAAACGTTTACTAAGAATACTCAAACTTGTCACCGCGCCCATTCATTAGCCATTGATGAAAAAGGCTTTTGTTATTTGTTTGGTACAGATAGAAATCAAGAAACCGTCATCTTAGATATTAAAACCGATCCCATGAATCCTACAGAAGTAGGCAGTACTGGTATGTATTATGCGCACGATGGAATAGTTGATGGAGATACCATGTTTTTAGCGCACATTATGGCTGGTTTTGTTGGCGCATATAATATTAGCGATAGGGCTAATCCTCAATTCATCACTTCATTTAATACTCCTCTTAAATTTCCACACAATATAGCTTTGTCAGCAGATGCTCATTACCTTTTTACAACCGATGAAAAAACAGGTTCTTTTGTTGCTTCTTATGATATTTCTGATTTCAATAATATTGTTGAGTTGGATCGCTTTCAAAGAGAAGACCAACGTTTTCCTATGGTACACAACACGCACATGAAAAATGGGTATTTGGTGAATTCTTATTATTTAGAAGGACTCAATATTGTTGATGCGCATGATCCTCAAAACTTAGTGGAAATAGGGTATTACGATACCACACCCAATGATTCTGGCTATTTTTTTAGAGGGGTGTGGGGAGTGTATCCTTATTTTGCTTCGGGTATTGTTTTGGCTTCAGATATACAGCAAGGTTTATATGTTTTTTCTGCAAATTATCAGAGGGCTTCTTATGTTTCGGGAACAGTGAACGATTTGGAATCCACTGCACCTATTTACAATGTTTTGGTAAGTATTGAAGGCGAAAGTGTTAAAGATTACACCGATATTTTGGGTGTTTATCGTTCGGGTTTGGGGAAATCGGGTAATGTTACTTTTCAATTTTCAAAAAAAGGGTATTACGATACGTCGGTGGTAGTTAATTTAATGGCAGCCAATACTCAAATGGCGAATGTTTATATGCGTCCGAAACCCAATTTCAACTTAGTGTTTAAGGTGGTAGATAAAAATAATAAGTCTATATCTATGGCTAAAATAATTATTGAAAGTGAAGATGGAGAATGGATGATAAATACAGATAATTCAGGTATTGCTAAAGCAACTATTGCAGGAGAAAATTTTAAAGTTAATGTAGGGAAGTGGATGTATATCAGTACTTGTAATGAGAAAACAAATGCCGATTTTACAGATACATCTGTTTATGTTTTGTTGAATGGTGTATATGATGATTTTACCTTTGATTATTCGTGGACAGCAACGGGAGATATCGACAAAGGTTTGTGGGTTAGAACTGTGCCTTTTGGCACCAACTATGATGAAATTCTTGTTAATCCTTCGTCTGATGCAGATTCTGATTGCGGCGATTATGCCATGATTACAGGGAATTCAAATAATCCCGATCCATCTTCCAATAAGGTAGAGCAAATTAAAAGCGAATTGCGTTCACCTGTATTCGATTTGAGTGACTTTACTCATCCTTATGTAAGTTTTTATTTGTGGTTTCAAGATTTAGATAAATGGGGTTTTGGTAATGATTCTGCTTTTATTTCTTTGCGAAATGACAACGAATTGATTCATCTTGATACAATTGTTGGATCAGTTTATTCTCATAAAGCTGAATGGTATTTTAAGTACTATGACCTCAATGCTTATCATTTAAATTCAAATAAATATCAATTACAAATTTCAACAGTAGACGTTTTGCCTAGCAATGCAGTGGAGGCAGGTTTAGATGTTTTTAGAGTTACTGAAGGTTCACCGTACAAAGAAGATAATTTGAGTGATGCTTCAGTGTTTGTTTATCCTAATCCAGCAAGTAAAACACTTTATATGGAAAGTAAGGTTCCAATCATTCAATATGTGTTAACTGATGTGCAGGGCAAAATCATTGTGAATCAAAAAACAGAGGGAGAAAAACTTACGGAAATCCACGTAGATTCACTGTTGTCGGGAATTTATTTCCTCGAAGTTATCAACAGTGAAAACATAAGTGTAACTAAGAAAATTTTGGTTTTGCATCCTTGAATTGTTCATTTCTCAAATGCATCCATTTTCAATTAATTGCTACCTTATAGTTACTTAAAACAACTTTTTTTATGCAAACAGGGAATAGAATGATTGTTCGTTCAACCATTGAACAAACAAAAAAAAGAAAAAAATCTATTTTTGTATTGCAACGCTATTTGAGAATGAAATATAAAATTTTCATTAGCTCAACAGTGTTGGAGAGAAGAATGGATTTACAAGTGGAAACTGCTTAGGGGTAAGCGTTTTCTTTTTTAAAATTAGACCCTTCGTGCAAGCGAAGGTTTTTTTTTATAATTTAGTCACTATGCAACCCAAAGTCATTATCAATAGCAAAGCCTTCAAATTAACTTTGAAAAGATTGTGTTATCAGTTAATTGAGCAGCATGATGATTTTTCAAACACGGTTTTAATAGGTGTTCAACCTCGTGGCTCTATCTTGGGTGAACGCATTCAGCAAGAATTAAAGAATATCGCTAAAATAGATGTCCCTCTCGGGAAATTAGATATTACTTTCTTTAGAGATGATTTCCGTCGCACAGAAAAGCCTTTAACAGCCAGAGCAACAGAAATAAATTTTCAAATTGAAAACAAGAAAGTGGTGCTGGTAGATGATGTGTTATACACTGGCAGAACCATTCGTGCTGCGATGGATGCCATGTTGGGCTATGGTCGTCCGTCTTCAGTAGAATTGCTTGTATTTGTAGATAGAAGATTTACCCGCAATTTGCCTATTGAGGCAACTTATGTAGGTAGAAGTGTTGATTCTATAGATTCTCAAAGAGTTTCTGTAGAATGGGCAAAAACAGAAGGAGAAGATAAGGTATTAATGTTTTCAACAGATAAAGAAAAGTGATGGATCAACTAAGTGTAAACCACCTTTTAGGCATCAAAGATTTAAAGAAAGAGGATATTGAATTGATATTTTCTACTGCCGATAATTTCAAAGATGTTATCAATCGTCCCATAAAAAAAGTTCCATCATTAAGAGATATCACTGTTGCTAATCTTTTCTTCGAAAACTCAACGCGTACCAAATTGTCTTTTGAATTGGCCGAAAAACGCTTGTCGGCAGATACCGTAAATTTTTCAGCAAGTGGTTCTTCAGTAAAAAAAGGGGAAACCTTAATCGATACGGTAAACAATATTTTAGCGATGAAGGTGGATATGGTGGTTATGCGTCATGCCAGTGCTGGAGCTGCTAAATTCTTATCTGAGAATGTTAATTCGGTGATAGTTAATGCTGGTGATGGAGCGCATGAGCATCCTACACAAGCTTTGTTAGATGCATATTCAATTAGAGAAAAGTTGGGTTCTGTAAAAGGAAAAAAGATTGTGATTGTAGGTGATATTTTGCATTCGCGAGTAGCACTTTCTAATATATTTTGTTTGAAAAAATTGGGAGCAGAGGTGATGTTGTGCGGACCAACCACTTTAATGCCGAAGTATATTTCTGAATTAGGGGTGCTCATTGAGCACGATTTGATGAAGGCTTTACAATGGTGTGATGTGGCCAATATGCTGCGTATTCAGTTTGAACGAATGGACACTAAGTTTTTTCCATCTACAAGAGAATATGTAATGCAATACGGACTCACTAAAGAGAAATTACAGCGCGTGAAAAAGAATATTGTGGTGATGCATCCCGGACCAATAAACCGCGGTGTTGAATTGTCTTCTGATGTGGCTGATTCTGAAAACTCAATTATCTTAGATCAGGTTGAAAACGGTGTGGCTGTAAGAATGGCTGTACTCTACTTGTTGGCCAGCAAGATTAAGCGATAAAACGGAAACGAAAATTACTTTTTTCAAATAAATTATTTCCCTTATATTTGTTTACTTTCTATAATTAAACCATCTACCATGAACTTTACAATTGATAAACAAGAAAAATTTACAGCGATTAAATTACACGTTGAGAAATTAGATAACACTGTGGCTCCTTCATTGAAATCGGAATTGGTAATGTTAAACGCTAACGGTGCTAAAAATATTATCATCGATTTGTCAGAAACAAGATATTGTGATTCATCTGGGTTAAGTTCTATCTTGGTAGCTAATCGTTTGTGTAAAAATGTAAATGGTACTTTTGTTTTAACAGGTCTAAAAGATTCTGTTAAAAAATTAGTTTCTATTTCTCAACTTGATACAATTTTGAACATTACACCTACATTGCCAGAGGCTGTGGATTTTTTGTTCATGAATGAAGTGGAGAAAGGATTGTAATTCACTTTTTAAAAACCTGGCATATGAGAAAAATATTTTACTCAATTATTTTAAGCGTATTTGTTTCTAATGTTATTGTTGCGCAATGTACGCCCAACAATAGTATAACAGCTACAGGTTTTTATCCTTCTACTTTGCCCGATGCGGTAGTAGGGGTTCCTTATTCGCAAGTCGTTCAATTTAAAATTCCATCAGACACTACAGTTGGTGGTTTTTATGCGCAGGTTACAAGCGCTACTTTAAGCAGTTTAACAGGTTTACCTAATGGTTTTACATCAACATGTAATGTGGTTGGTTGTACTTATGTTGGTGGACAAGTAGGTTGTATTACGATTACGGGCACGGCTCAAAATAATCAAATAGCTTCTTACAACTTATCTGCAGCTCTAAATTTAACGGGGTATGTTTCAATTCCACCGCTGGGTAATCAATCTATCGGCTTTAATGCACCTCTTACTTTTAATGTTTTGGCATCTAACAGCGTTTCAGTAAATCAAGGAGCGGCTTTTTCATACGTAAAAAAAGAGAACGAAATTTTATTTAATAACTTATCTAACGGAACATTGAACGTGAAAATTTACGATGTATTGGGCAGTCAGGTAAGAAATTTAAGCTATCAAGTGGTGAAAGGCGAAAGCACATCAGTGATCACTGCCAATCTTGAGGCTGGAATTTACATTGTTACACTTCAATTGAACGGTAAACAAGAGACGTTTAAAATTTCAAAAGGACTTTACTAATTGATTTCTATTCTTGTTCTGGGTTCAGGTTCTGCTACTCCTAGTTTAAGTAGAAATCCGGCGGGTATTCTGGTAAAAACAGAAAATGCTTCCTACTTGGTAGATTGCGGGGAGGGAACACAGTTACAGATTAGAAAGTATAAAGAATCCATTCAAAGAATCAATCAAATCTTTATTTCTCACTTACACGCCGATCATTTTTTGGGCTTGTTTGGTTTGCTTTCTACTCAGGGGTTGTTGGGCAGAGAAAGGCCATTGGAGGTATATGCGCCCAAAGGAATGAAAGAGATTATTGATGTGCAGTTGAAAGCTTCTGGCACTTATTTGTGCTACGAATTAAGAGTGATTGAAGTTGATACTAAAGTGTCGGCACTCATTTATGAAACGAAAGAAATAGAAGTGCATACTGTTCCCTTAAATCATAGAATTGCTTGTGCAGGCTATGTTTTTAAAGAGAAAAAGAAAGACAGAAAGTTAATTCCTTCTAAAATCCCATTGTACAATATTCCTATATACATGCGGAACAAGATAAAGCAAGGGGAGGACTTCATTACCGATACAGGTATAGTTATTAAGAATGCAGAACTTACCGAAGATCCTCCTAAAACTTATTCCTTCGCTTATTTATCAGACACCAAAGTATTGAAGGAAGTACCCGAAGTAGTGAAAGAAGTAGATTTATTGTATCATGAAGCCACTTTTTTACACGATATGGTCGATAGAGCCAATAAAACCTATCATTCCACAGCATTGCAAGCGGCTGAGTTTGCAGCGAAGGCAAAGGTGGGGAAACTGATTCTCGGACACTTTTCAGCGCGATATATCGATCTTCAGCCATTTATTGAAGAGGCTTCTCCAGTTTTTCCTAATGTTAAGTTTGCAGTAGATGGTAAAGAGTTTTTACCGGAAGTATCGGAATAAACTGTATTAATTTTATCAAATTACAACTAACAAAATAGTCGATTGAACATTATCAATAGCTTAGTTAATATGATTAATAAAAAAAACCTTTCGTTTGTTAACGAAAGGTTTTTTTATATCTGGTTAAACTAGATTCTAGTATCCGCCACCGTATCCACCTCTATCACCACCACCTCTTCTGTCGTTACCACCTCTTCTGTCGCCACCGCCTCTGTTGAAGCCACCGCTACGAGCTGGTCTGTCACCTTCTGTTCTTGGCTTAGCCTCGTTTACAGTAAGTGTTCTAGTCATAAATTCTTTTTTGTCTAAAGCCTCAATTGCTTGGCTTGCTGCAGATTCTTCTGCCATTTCAACAAAGGCAAAGCCTTTTGATCTTCCTGTGAATTTATCTGAGATAAGTTTCACTGATTTAACTTCACCGAATTCTGAAAAAAGTTGAGTTAACTCTTGTTCTCCTGCTTGATAGCTAAGATTTCCAACGTAAATTGTCATTGTACTGATTTTTAAATTAATTACTTTTATATTGTCGTGTCGCAAAACTGAAACAGCACAATATTTGACAAATATAAAATAATTTTTGTAACAATTTGATTTTCAGTTTTAAAATGCTAATTAATTCATTCTTATGAAGTTGAAGATATTGATTTTAGGAGCTTTGGCCATTTTTTTAAGTTCGTTTCTTTTTGTTGGAGGGCCCGTCGTTATTGACAAAAAGATGAATGTGGGATTTAAGAAACCCGATTCTACGCGTACTATTGATGCCATCATTATTCATTCTACCTACAACGCTTCTGGAAGCGATAGCTTTAGTTTGGAAGGATGCATTAAACAGTTTAGAGATTATGGAGTGAGTGCGCACTATATCATAGCGAGAGATGGTACAATTTATCGTTTGGTAGATGAAGCCAATATTTCTTACCACGCCGGTAAAAGTTCTTTGCCCGATGGAAGAACCAATGTGAACACTACATCCATTGGCATTGAAATTATTACTACCAAAAAATCATCGCCTACCGATGCGCAGTATAATAGCGTAGCATCTTTGGTGAAAGACATTAAAACGCGCTACAGCATTAAGTACATTCAAGGTCACCATCAAATTGCCCCAGGTAGAAAAACCGATCCGTGGAATTTCGATTGGACTAAATTTAACGCATTGATACAATGAAATATCCATGCACTGATGTAAGCTTAAAGAGATAAAGTTGACATGGATATTGCATCTGACAAAAAAATAAAATGATCTACAGATGAAAATAGGAATCATTAAAGAAGGGAAGTTGCCCGCAGATAAACGTGTGCCCTTTACTCCGCAGCAGTGTGCGGAAATCAAAGAAAAGTTTGGTTTTGAAGTGGTAGTGCAAAGCAGCGAAGCGCGAAGTTTTTCAGATGACTTGTACAAAGCACAAGGTGTTGAGGTGGTAAGCAATGTAGATGATTGTGATGTGTTGTTTGGAGTTAAAGAAGTGCCTGTTGAGCAATTGATTCATAACAAAACTTACTTTTTCTTTTCGCATACTATAAAGAAGCAACCCTGCAACAAAAAGCTCATGAAAGCCTTGTTGGAGAAGAAAATTGCTATGGTTGATTATGAATGCCTCACTTACAAAACTGGAGATAGAATTATTGGATTTGGAAAATTTGCAGGTATCGTTGGGACTTACAATGCTTTATTGGCCTATGGTTTACGCTACAAATTGTACGACTTGAAACCAGCTTACAAGTGCCTCGATAGAGCCGAGCTGGAAAGAGAGTTGAAAAAAGTAAAATTACCCAATATTAAAATTGTACTAACGGGTGGGGGTAGAGTTGCCAATGGAACCTTGGAAATATTAAATACTTTGGGCTTGAAAAGTGTGAGTCCGGAAGAAATATTAGGTTCCTCATTTACTGAACCTGTTTATGCTCAATTGCACGGCGATCATTATTACCATAGAAAAGACAACGGTCGATTCGATATGACCGAAATGGTGCAACATCCCGAAAGATATTTTTCTGTTTTTGCGCCTTACACTAAAGTTGCCGACATCTATATTTCATGTCATTTTTGGGATCCAAAGGGAGATGTTTTCTTCACCCGTGAAGACATGGTGGCCAAAGATTTTAAGATGAAAGTAATTGCTGATGTTACATGCGATATCAATGGTTCTGTGCCTTCAACGATTCGTTCGTCAACTATTTCTTCTCCATTATATGGCTTCAACCCTATCTCCGGAAAAGAGGTAGATGCCTTTGATGAATCGGGTGTAACCGTAATGGCGGTAGATAATCTTCCTTGTGAATTACCACGCGATGCATCGAATGATTTTGGTAGAGCGTTGATTGATAAAGTACTTCCTTATTTGTTGGGGAATGATGATGATAAAGTGATTGAAAGAGCTATGATATGTAAGGACGGGGAGTTGATGGAGAAGTATGGGTATTTGGGGGATTATGCTGGGTAATTGTTAGGCAAACTTAGTGCGTCATTGCGAAAATTTTGTACTCAAAATTGAAGCAATCTTATTTAGCACTTCAGTTAATTGCCATATGGTTTTAACCGACGGTATAAAATGATGATGAGATTGCTTTAATTTTGGGTACAAAATTTTCGCAATGACGAACTGGGTTTAGAGTACTACTTCTAAAAAAATCCACTACTTTTCTTCCTTCTCGTGCTTCTTTTCGGACTTCCAAACAACACTCCAAACAATCCTCTCGTCAATTCTCTAACAATCGTTTTGGTAACACTACTTCCAGCAACTGCTTTGATGGTGTCGCCAATCGAAGATGATTTTTCTTCCCTTTCTTCCTCGTTCTTTATCTTCTCTTCGGGCATTTCTTCTTGTGCTGGCTCAAGCTTGCCTTTCAGTATTTCGTAAGCGCTTTCGCGGTCGATTTCTTCGTTGTATTCATCTGCTATTTCTGAATTGGAAACTATCTCATCTTGTTCAGCAGGAGTGAGCACATTCATGCGCGATTGTGGTGCGCACATGATGGTGTGAATGAGTGGAGTAGGTGTTCCTTTTTCGCTTAACACCGTTACCAATGCCTCACCAATACCTAATTCGGTGATGAGTTGATCAGTTTTGTAAAAATCTGATGAAGGGAAATTCTCGGCCACGAGCTTAATATCTTTTCTGTCTTTGGCAGTAAAGGCGCGCAAAGCATGTTGAATTTTAGCGCCTAGCTGACTCAATATCACATCTGGTATATCGGCTGGAGATTGCGTGCAGAAGAAGATTCCAACGCCTTTACTTCTAATTAACTTGATGATGGTTTCCAATTGCTGCATCAAAGCCTTTGATGCTTCTTTGAAAATTAAATGGGCTTCGTCTATAAAGATGACCAACTTTGGTTCTCCTTTATCGCCTTGCTCTGGAAACTTGTTGTAAATCTCTGCCAATAGGCAAAGCATGAAGGTGGAGAATAATTTCGGACGGTCTTGAATATCTGTGAGTCGCAAAATGTTGATGTACGCTTTCCCATCTTTTCCTTTTTGCAAAAGGTCTTCAACTTCAAAAGATTTTTCACCAAAAAACTTATCCCCGCCTTGCATTTCCAATTCCAGCAACTTACGCATAATTACGCCTGATGAAGCTGGGGAGATGGCTCCATAATTTTCTGATATTTCTTTTTTGCCTTCTCCTTCAGCCAAATGTTGAAGTGCAGCGCGAAAATCTTTGATGTCTAAAAGTGGTAGTTTTTTATCGTCGCAATATTTAAAAACAATGGCTACAGCACCTTCTTGGTTTTCATTTAATTCTAATACTTTGGAAAATAGAATTGGGCCAAACTCTGAAACTGTTGCTCTCAATCGAACACCTTTTTCATTAGAGATGGTCATCAATTCACTTGGGTATTGTTGCGGAGACCATGGTGCACCTATGGCATCCATTCTTTCTTTGATTTTAGGGTTGGCTTCACCTGGTTTTGAAATACCGCTAATGTCGCCTTTGATATCCATCAACAAGACGTTTACGCCTTGTTCAGAAAGCGCTTCGGCCAAGCGTTGAATAGACTTTGTTTTTCCTGTACCTGTTGCTCCAGCAATTAAACCGTGTCGGTTAATGGTGGCCAAAGGCAATTCAACGGCTAGGTTTTTAATGATGTTTTTGTCGAGTACTGGTCCGCCTAAAACTACTGTTTTTCCTGAAAAATTAAAGGCTTCTGTAAATTGTTGAGTGAATTT
Source organism: Flavobacteriales bacterium (assembly GCA_049430665.1). Taxonomy (GTDB): domain Bacteria; phylum Bacteroidota; class Bacteroidia; order Flavobacteriales_C; genus JAHEZL01. The sequence continues at coordinate 41,034 of JBMTCG010000009.1, forward strand.
ATCAATGCTCATGTACCGGATGAATAAGTTCGTCTTCTGATTTTCTTGCTTTGCGTTTATCGATGTAAACAAATGCTCTGTAAGTAAAAAATGTACTTATTAAGAATAGTCCCGCAGTAACATATAAGTACCACCATTCAAAGAAATCGTACATCAATCCTAAAATAAAAAAGAAATTTACATGAAGAAATAGCGCTAGAATAAGTTGCAGGTACAGTCGTGTTTTAAACCCTTTTTCAATGATTTTAGCTTCTTTCTCTATGTCGTTTCTATGCTGTGGTTTTGCTAATGAATATTGAATGGCGTAATGTCTTTTAACTCTTTTGTAAACCTTAAAGCTAATTGCTGTAAGTGTAAGGTAAGCGGCAGCCATAATACACGTAAGTATTATCAACCATAAAAGGTCTTTACTATCGGTGGCTGTATGTAACATTTTAATGTAGAATCCTTATGCTAACTTACATTAATTTAGCTTTAGATACTGTTAAAGCGGAAAAAAAGTTCGAAATTGAACCCGTATTGTTAAAAAGTTAACACATGGCTAAGAAACACATCAAAACCATTTTAATTGCAAACCGCGGAGAGATTGCATTACGAGTGATACGTTCGGCTCGTGAAATGGGTATCAAAACTGTGGCGGTTTATTCCGATGTTGATAAAAATATGCCCTTTATGCGTGTGGCCGATGTAGCTGTTTCTATTGGTGGAAAAGCTTCTCGCGAGTCGTATTTGGATATGAATAAAATCATCGCGGTTTGTAAAGAGCAAGGCGTAGATGCTGTGCATCCTGGTTATGGATTTCTTTCTGAAAATGCTGAATTTGCTGAGCGTTTAGAGAAAGAAGGGATAGTGCTGATTGGTCCGTCGGCATTTTCTATGAAAGTGATGGGCGATAAATTATCGGCCAAAGCAGCGGTAAAAAAGTTTTCTGTTCCTGTGGTTCCAGGTTCAGAAGGAGCATTAAAAAATCATTTGGAAGTACTAGAATTAGCGAAAAGTATAGGTTATCCGGTTTTATTGAAAGCATCTGCTGGCGGTGGCGGAAAAGGTATGCGCGTAGTACATAGCGATGAGGAGTTGCAAAGTGCCTTTGAAAGAGCGACTGGCGAAGCAGAAGCGTCGTTTGGTAACGGGTCGGTTTTCGTAGAGAAATATTTACAGAATCCAAAGCATATCGAAATTCAATTGTTGGCCGATAGTTTCGGCAATACTGTTTATTTGTTTGAGAGAGATTGCTCTATTCAACGTCGTCACCAAAAGGTGGTGGAAGAAGCTCCTTCAGCAATTTTAACTGATGAGCTAAGAAAAAAAATGGGGGAGAGCGCAGTAAATGTGGCCAAAGCTTGTAATTATTTGGGAGCTGGAACAGTGGAATTCATGGTAGATGCTCAAAATAATTTCTACTTTTTAGAGATGAACACGCGTTTACAGGTAGAGCATCCGGTTACAGAAATGATAACGGGATTAGACTTGGTTAAAGAACAAATTAAGGTGGCGCAAGGAGAGCAATTATCATTCACTCAAAACGATTTAAAAATAAACGGTCACGCCATAGAAGTGCGCGTAAACGCCGAAGATGTATGGAATGATTTTGCACCCGACAGCGGCGTGCTTCGTTTTTATGAAACGCCTAAAGGTCATGGTATTCGCGTAGATGATGGTTTTGAAAGAGGAGGAGAGGTTTCTGTGTATTACGATTCCATGATAGCAAAATTAATTGTGCATGCACCCACTCGTGCCGAGGCGATTGAGAAAATATTAGGTGCCATCAACGAGTACAAAATTGTGGGTGTTAAAACTACTTTGCCTTTGGCTCAATTTGTTTTAAAACACCAATCTTTTGTTTCAGGTAAATACGGTACTTCTTTTATAGCAGATTATTTTAGCAAGGAGGCCAATAATTCAGGTGAATTGAACGATGTTGTGGCTTTGTTTGCAAATTGGCATTATGATAGCAAGCGAGTGAGTGTGAAAAAATATTCTTCAACTACATATCAAAATGAGTGGTTGAAGCGTAAAGACCAGTAGTATGCGCTATCGACATCTTATCATAGTATTTCTTTTTTGCTTTGTTTGCTCTGCAGAGGCTCAAGTGCAAGGAACTTATGTGAAAATAGGCAACGATACAGTGTATATGCTTAAAACCATAGATGTTATTGTCAACAAAAAAACCGGTAAAGTGATGCGTAAGGAAGACACGCGAGAATACCGTATGATGCTGAGAAGAATTAGAAAGGTTTATCCCATAGCCCTAACAGCTGCCGATTTATTGGCCGATTGCAGAGAAGAGCTAATGAAGGTTCAAACAGAAGATGAGAAGAAAAAAATCATGAGGAAAGTGGAGAAGCAATTGATTAAACAGCATGGGGAGACTTTGCGCGGACTCTACATTTCTGAAGGGGATGTGTTGCTTAAATTGATTGATAGAGAAACCGGTTCTAGTTCGTACGATTTTTTAAAAGAAATGAGGGGTGGTTTTGCAGCGGGCATGTGGCAAGGCGTGGCTCAGTTGTTCGAACATGACTTAAAAGAAAAATATGATCCTTTGAACAACAATAAAGATAGATTAATAGAAGAAATAGTGACTAAAATAGAGCGCGGGGAATTGTAAAGACGCATAATAATGCGTCTCTACCTATGTTAACATTTCCACTTATTTTTTAACAACACTTCCCAAAGGGATTTTAATTTATATTTTAGCGCCACTAAAAAATAAAACAATGGCTAAAATATTAATTATCGGAGCAGGTGGAGTGAGTAATGTAGTTACCAAGAAATGTGCTCGTTTGCCTATTTTTACTGAGATTGTTCTAGCAAGTAGAACCAAATCGAAATGTGATGCAATTGCTGCTGAAGTAGGTGGCAACAGAATTATTACCGAACAAGTAGATGCTGATTACGCTGAAAACGTAATTAAGCTAATTCAAAAATATACTCCAGATATCGTTCTAAATATTGCACTTCCCTACCAGGACTTAGCTATTATGGATGCGTGTTTGGCTACTAAAACACATTACTTAGATACTGCTAACTACGAGCCTAAAGATGTGGCTAAGTTTGAGTACAGTTGGCAATGGGCGTACAAAAAGCGCTTTGAAGATGCTGGTATCATGGCCTTATTAGGTTGTGGATTCGATCCAGGTGTTACTGGCGTTTTCACGGCTTATGCGGCTAAACATTATTTCGACGAGATTCATTATTTAGATATTATAGATTGCAACGCTGGTGATCATGGAAAAGCTTTCGCAACCAACTTCAACCCAGAAATCAATATTCGCGAAATCACACAACGTGGTCGCTACTGGGAAAATGGTGAATGGAAAGAAACTGATCCTTTGTCTGTGCACCAACCGGTGAACTATCCGGGTGTTGGACCGAAAGAATCTTATCTATTGTTCCATGAGGAATTGGAGTCTTTGGTGAAAAACTTCCCTACTTTGAAGAGAGCTCGTTTTTGGATGACTTTCGGACAAGAGTATTTAACACACTTGAGAGTTATGCAAAACATTGGAATCACTGGCATTAAGCCAATTAAATTCCAAGGTCACGATATCGTTCCAATCGAATTCTTGAAAGCATTGTTGCCAGAGCCAGGTTCATTGGGTGAAAACTACACAGGGGAAACTTCAATTGGTTGCCAAATTCGCGGTGTGAAAGATGGTAAAGAAGTAACTTACTTCATCTGGAACAATTGCAAACATCAAGATGCATACAACGATGTTCAAGGTCAGGGTGTTGCTTACACCACAGGTGTTCCAGCTATGATCGGCGCATTGTTAATGGCAAATGGTACTTGGATGAAACCAGGTGTTTGGAACGTGGAGGAATTCAATCCAGATCCTTTCTTAGCTGTTTTAGGTGAATACGGTTTACCTTGGCACGAAGCGGTTAATCAGCCGTTGGAATTCGGAAAATAGTAAATTGGTTTAAGGTCTGAAGTTTAAAGTCTAAGTTTTGTTGGACTTTAAATTTCGGACCTTAAACTTTCTATATTAGACTTTAAACTTTATAAATGAAACTACCTTCAAATATTCCTAATCCTTGTTATGTTTTAGACGAACAAAAGTTTATCTCTAACATGGAGAAAATGAAATATGTGCAAGATGCAAGCGGTGCTAAAATTTTGTGCGCATTAAAGGGCTTTGCAATGTGGAGTACCTTTCCCATTATGAAGAAATATTTGGCTGGTTGTACCGCAAGTTCTTTGTATGAAAGTAAGTTGTGTTATGAGGAGATGGGCGTTGATTCTCATGCTTGTGCGGTAATTTATCAAGAGGACGAAATTAACGAATACATCAAATACAATTCTCACCTAACCTTCAATTCTATCTCTCAATGGGAAGGATTGAAAGGAAAAATATTGAAGAATAAAAAGAAAGTTAAATGTGCTTTGCGCATCAATCCTGAGTATTCTGATGTTGGCGTGGCTATTTACAATCCGTGTATGTTGGGTTCTCGTTTGGGAATTACTGCAGAACAAATGCCTAAGCATTTGCCTAAAGGAATAACGGGTTTGCATTTTCATGCTTTATGCGAAAGCAATTCAGATTCTTTGGAGAGAGTGATGGAAGCGGTGGAAGAAAAATTCGGACACCTTTTGCACGAAGCGGAATGGGTGAATTTTGGTGGTGGACACCATATCACTCGTGACGATTACGATACAGAGTTGTTGATTGAATTGATTAAGAATTTCAAAAAGAATTATAATGTAGAGGTTTTCTTAGAGCCGGGTGAGGCTATTGGTTGGAAAACCGGATTCTTACTTTCTCGTGTGGAAGATGTGGTAGAAGCAAATGGAGAGAAAACGGTGATAATGAATGTTTCTTTCACTTGTCACATGCCCGATTGTTTGGAAATGCCTTACAAACCCGCATTACGTGGTGAATCGCAAGCGAAGAAACCTAAATATGTGTACACTTTTGGCGGACCAACATGTCTTTCTGGTGATTTCATTAAAGGCTTTGGTTTCGATAAACCTGTGAAAAAAGGCGATACTCTTATTTTTGAGGATATGATGCACTATACATTTGTGAAAACCACAATGTTTAACGGTGTGAATCATCCTTCAATAGGTATTTTAAAGAAGAATGGTAAATTCAAGTTGGTGAGAAAATTCGAGTACTCAGATTACAAAGGTAGAATGTCGTAGTTTTACCCTTTACCCAATTTCCCTGCAATAAATCCTGTAGTCCACGCAGCTTGAAAGTTGAATCCACCTGTAACGCCATCGATATCCAAAACTTCACCTGCAAAAAACAATCCTTCTTGTTTTCTGCTTTCCATGGTGTTCATGTTTACTTCGGCTAAAGAAATTCCGCCAAATCAAATTATGTTGCTAAAACTGCGAAAATTATAGTTTGCTTATAGTGAATCCTTGTTTTCTTGCGTACACAATTTATAGTAAATCCTTTAGGTCTACTTCTAATCCCTCTGCAATTTCTAAAAGATAAAAATAACTAGGATTGACTCTTCCTTTTTCGAGTCTTTGTATAGATTGCTGATCTTTTTTGATTCTAGCGGCTAAGTCTAGCTGCGTCATTCCTTTGTGTTTTCTACACAACAGGATCTTTTCACCTAGTTCTTGTAATATTTTTTCCTTAGTCGACATGAATCTCAACTAAGGTTAGGTTTATTGAAAAATATTAATACAACGGATTTGTTGTATATTGAAAATTTATTTATAATTGCAGCGACTCAGGTCACCTAATTAATTTTTTAACTAACAAACTTTATTTTATGAAAAAGAAAATTTTCCTTCCACTATTCATTGTTATTACTGTTTTCGTTAGCATTTTTTCCTGTAATAAGGATGAAGAGAAAGCTCCAGGAGCATTAACCAAAGCTCTAAATTTGAATTTCAAGCAATATGCTGCTCCTGATTATTTATGCGGGGCTCCTGTTTGGAATTCAACAACGATACCTTCAATTTTGTTGGCTGATATGAGTTTAATAGATTTTGATTTTAAAAAACAGGTTGCAGAAGGTAAGTCTGCAATTAAGGTTTCTGTTAACTGGATTAATAGTAAAGGGAAACCTCAGGCATTTTCTAAAACAATAATTATAAAGTTGAAAACGGAAAATTTATGATTACAGTTCCCTCTGATGGCTCATACTCTATTTTAGTTGAGTATTCTTCTAAATGTAGCACCTGTATGCCTAAAGCCAATTATGGGGATGCATCTCACGAACAGTGGACAAACGGAACAGAACAGCAATTTTTTACATCAACCGCAGATGATGTTAATGTTAATATGTATTTAGCATCAAACACTTCTGCTGTTCCTTGTGGTGGTTGGAAATAATAAACCATTGAAATAATAGATAAGTACAATCCATCAAAATGGATTGTACTTATTTATTTTTGAAAAGTAGGCTAATAATTATGGTTGTGCGTTATCTTTAATTTTTTGCAAAATTAATGAGAAGACTTTTTTATATTTTTTTTCTTTTCTTATCGATAGCATCCTTTGCTCAAAAAAAGGTGATAAGTGGATTCGTGCTTGATAGCACAAATAGAGAGCCTGTAATTGGTGCTTCTGTATCTGATCAAACGGGTAGATTTTTTGTTGTGTCGAATTCGGTAGGCTTTTTTTCTATAGAAATAGATTCAGGCGTAAATGAATTGCTTTTTACTCATGTTGCATATGCTAGATACGCTGAAAAAGAATTGAATAAAAGTATGAGATTAGAGGTGTTGCTTTCTCCTCAGATTTATGTTACACAGAACGTTAATATAATTGTAAAAAAGACAAGAAATAATGTACTGCAATCGGCACGTATAAATATACCTATTAAACAAATTCAGTCTATTCCATCTATTTTAGGAGAGAGTGACCCATTGAAGATTGCACAAATGTTGCCGGGTGTGCAAAGTGCAGGGGAGGCTACTCCAGGCTTAATAGTTAGAGGGTCGTCAAATGATCAAAACTTGGTTTTGATAGATGATGCGCCTATTTATAACCCTTTTCATCTTTTTGGAATATTTTCTGTTTTTAATTCCGATGCTTTAAAGAGTTTTGAGATTGATAAAGGAGGCTTTTCCGCTGAATATGGGGGACGATTGGCGTCTGTAGTAAATACGCATTTGAAAGAGGGTAGTAAGACTAAAGTTAGTGGCGATTTAGGTATCGGGTTGGCAACATCTAAATTATTACTTGAGTTGCCCATAATTAAACAAAAGGCGTCTTTAATGTTATCAGGAAGAACCTCTTATGTTCATTTGTTTGCAGCCAAATTTTTACCTGAAAATCAATCGGGATTGTATCGTTTTTATGATATGAATGCCAAGTTGAGTGCAGAACTCTCACCTAGAACAAAAGTTTTTTTATCAGTACTTTACAGTGGCGATAAATTTCATCTAAATGATGAATCAACGTTAGGTGTTCAATATATCACGAATGTGAAATGGAATAATTTGGTTACTTCTATGCGTTTGAAACATGTGGTAAGTCAAAAATTATTTTGGAATTCAATATTAACTTTTAGTACATATAATTTGAAGTCGAATGTACAATATAGAAATAACGATGAGTATAATTTATTGTATTCTACAGGGATATTAGATACTGAGTTTAAAAACGATTTGGTGTGGTACTTAAATTCTAAGCACCAATTGAAAGGTGGAGTGAAAATTGGTTTTAAGAGATTTGACCCTGATGTTGTTTTGTTGAAAAATGAAACAATTGACCCTAATAGAAAAATTAAAGAATACGATAATTTTGAAAATGCAATTTTTCTAGAAGATGAAATGAAAATTGGCAAAAATCTTTTGGCTAGATTAGGGCTTCGACTCAATTCTTTTCACGCATCAAATACATTTCTTCTTAATCCTGAACCGAGGGTGTCTTTGGCTTATAACTTTAAACCTTCTTGGGTAATTAAGGGTTCTTATTCTCATATGCATCAGTATATGCACATGCTCACAAATAAAGGGGTAGGACTTCCAACCGATTTGTGGGTTCCTGTCACCGATGAAGTACCAAATAAAAAATCGATTCAATATACATTAGGAATACAAAGAGAAATACCCAAAAAGAATATTGAAGTTTCAGTTGAAACTTATTATAAGGAGATTTTGAATGATGTTTCTTTTAAAGAAGGAACTAGTTTTATGCAATTGAAAAAATTAGATGAGTTAGATAAGGATGATTTGTCATGGGAGAAAAATATTACAACAGGAACATCTTGGAATTACGGTGCTGAGTTTTTTATACACAAAAAATCGGGTAGAATGCAAGGTTGGGTTGCATACACAATGTCTTGGGCTGTGTCGAAATTTTCCGATTTAAATTTCGGTGAAACATTTTATAGTCGCCAAGATAGAAGACACAATCTTTCTATAGTATTAATTGGCAAAATTTCTTCGAAAATAAGTGCCACAGTAAATTGGGTTTATATTACAGGAAACCCAATAACTTTAGCTAATTCGGCATTTACCTATAATGGTTCGCAGTTTCAATTGCTTTATGATTATTCAAGTGTTAATAATTTTAGAATGCCTGCATATCATCGTATGGATGCAGGTGTTACTTACGCCACTTTTGGTAAAAAAACAAAAAGAGAATTAGAGTTTAGTGTGTATAATGTTTATAATCGTTTTAATCCGTATTTTTATTATACCATTTCAACTACTAATGTTGATAATACAACTAGTTTTAAAACAAATCAAGTTTCTGTATTACCTATATTGCCTTCAGTTAATTATAAAATTTCTTTTTAATAATGAAATGTAGCATTCAATATATTTTGTTTGTCTTTGTAGCTGTTTTTTTGGGTTGCATAAAGGAGGTTAATGTAGATTCTAATTTCAGCAAAAAATTAGTAATTACATTGAGAGCAAGCTCTAATGACAAATACAATACTTTTTACGCGTCAGGTAATTTTGTATTAACTGAGGTGATTGGTGGCGAACCTAATTTGAAAAATTATTACCTCCAAGATTTAGATTTTTTGTTGGTTGATAGTAAAGGTAATAGCACTCTTGTCCCCACTAGTAATTATTTGGGGTATATAAATGATTCTTCAGTTTTTCCTTTTAGGGAGGGTGAGAGTTATCATGTGAAAGTAAGTGCTAAAGATGGAAGAGTGGCGGAGGGAGATTTAATTTTTCCAAAAGCAACAAAAATTGATTTTTGCGGATTTGATACTTCAGCAAGTACTTATTCTACTGGATTAGGTATTGTTAAAAGAGATATTGATTTAAGTGTTAAGTTTAATGGAAGTAGTTTTTACAACAGTGTGGGAGCAAGAGTGTACCATTCACTACATTATATCACGCCATCAAACACAAAAAAAACGGAGTCTCTTATTTCTTCATTTGATTTTGAAGATAAGCCGAAACAATATTTTCAGCCGGTTGAACTAAATAATAAAATAACTATTGCGCATTACAATGACTCTATTGTTTCATTTCAAATAGATATAGATAGTATTGTTTATTATTTGCATACAGAAGATGATGCATATATTCATTATTTGAAAACTATTCAGAAGCAGCTAGCCAGCTCAGGCGATCCTTTTGCTGAACCTACGCTAATCTACTCAAATGTTCGAGGTGGCCTGGGTATAATTTCAGGATATTCAACGAGCGAGAAAAAAATTAAATTCAAATAAAAGCATTACCCCTTTCCCAATTTCCCAGCAATAAACCCTGTAGTCCATGCTGCCTGGAAGTTGAATCCACCTGTTACACCATCAATATCTAATACTTCGCCTGCGAAAAACAATCCTTCTTGTTTTCTGCTTTCCATGGTGTTCATATTTACTTCGGCTAAAGAAATACCACCACAGGTAACAAATTCTTCTTTAAAAGTGGTTTTACCTTCTACTTTGTAAGCATCGTTAAATAAAGTGTTGATGAGTCGGTTTTGCTCTTTTTTAGGCAATTCACTCCAAATGACATCGTGTTTGATTTCAACTCTATCTAACAGGTATTCCCACATTCGGGCTGTTAAATCAAAAGGATTGGCGTTGATGATTTTCTTTTTAGCGCTTTCTATTCTCGCGCTCATTACTTTCTCTCTCACTACTTCTTCGTTCGCTAATCCGGTCCAATTTACCAATAAAGTGAAATTGTAATTCAAATCATTGAGTATTCTAGCGCCCCAGGCAGAAAGTTTTAATATAGCCGGACCGCTCATTCCCCAGTGGGTTATTAGCAAAGGTCCCTGCTGCTGTAAACTCGTGCCCTGTATTCTCACCACTGTGTTTTGCGTCACTACACCCATTAATACCTCAGTTTTTTCAGAAGGCATATTAAAGGTGAATAATGATGGAACTGGAGGAATGATCTCATGATTAAAGGAAGAAAGCCAGTTGAAACCTTCAGTTTTAGGATTTCCACCTGTAGCCACAATTATTTTATCGAATAAAAATATTTCTTTATTGCTTGATATTTCAAAACCATTTTCTGTTTTTCTTAAGCTGTCTACTCCAAAATTCAGGCGAACATCGATACTTAGTTTTTCAGCTTCACGAGTTAAACAATCTATGATGGTTTGAGAGTTGTCGGTGATTGGAAACATTCGGTTGTCGGCTTCTGTTTTTAACTCTACTCCTCGCGCATTAAACCAAGCAACAGTATGGTTAGTGTTGAAAATGCCAAAAGATTTCTTTAGGTGTTTTTCGCCTCGTGGATAGAACTTAGAAAGCTCAGAAATACTAAAACAAGCATGGGTAACATTGCATCGTCCACCACCCGAAATTTTAACCTTTGCCAAGGTTTTATTCGACTTTTCTAAGATAGATACTGTAGCTTCTGGAAAGTGATTTTTACAGGAAATAGCGGCGAAATATCCAGCCGCTCCGGCGCCTATTATTGCAATTTTCATAAAACGAAGATAAATTTTTATATCTTTACCGCTTAATTTAATATAATATGAATAACGGTTCAGTAAAATTTTTCAATGACACTAAAGGATTTGGTTTCATTAAAGACGCAGCATCAAACAAAGAGTATTTTGTGCACGTTTCAGGTTTGGTTGATAAAATCAAAGAAAACGACGAAGTAACGTTTGATCTTCAAGACGGTAAAAAAGGAGTAAATGCTGTAAATGTTAGACTTGCTTAAGTCGAACATTTCTTAATTTATAATTTTGGTCCTCCGAAGAAATTCGGGGGACTTTTTTCTTAAATTCACTTCATGAAATGTTCATTATTCAAATAAGAGAAAAGAATGAAAATATTTAAAATCACATTATTGGTAGTAGCGGTTTTGGCGACTATCGCTTTTACAGGCAAAGAAAAGCCTGCCTTAGTTGGCATTGAAATAGGTAATGCCGCTCCAGAAATAGCTTTACCTAATCCCAACGGAGATACTGTAAAGTTGTCTTCTTTAAAAGGAAAATTGGTGTTGATTGATTTTTGGGCGAGTTGGTGCGGACCCTGCAGAAGATTTAACCCTACATTGGTGAAATTGTATCGGGCTTACAAAGATTCAGCATATGTTGGAGCGCAAGGCTTTACGGTATACAGTGTAGCCTTAGAACGACCAAATATGAAGGACGTATGGAAAAACGCAATAGCCAAAGATAGTTTAGAGTGGACCAATCATGTAAGTGACTTTCAATGGTGGAATGGTGCGGCAGCGCGCACTTACCAAATTAATGCTATACCAGCCAACTTGCTGTTGAATGAAAAAGGCGTGATAGTAGGTAAGAATTTAAGTGAGTATGATTTAAAGAGATATTTATCGTCGAGAGTGGATAGAAAGCCTAAGAAGAAATCAAAAAAGAAAAAAGAGAAAAATGGTAAATAATGATATAATGAAAAAGCTGCGAGTAGCATTGCAGTTGAGAGATGACGATATCATTGAGATATTGAAATTGGCCAATTTTGAAATTTCAAAAACAGAATTGAGTGCTTTTTTTCGCAAAGAAGATCATCCTAATTACCGTGTTTGTGGCGACCAGGTAATGCGTAATTTCTTGAACGGATTGATTGTTAAAATGCGCGGTCCGATGGACAAAAAATAGAAACTCCATGTTGAAGTATTTGTTTTATTTGCTGCCTGTGCTGTGCGGCGTTACCATAACTACGCAGGCTAGCGTGAATAGTCAGCTGCGCGTTAGCATTCAAAATCCCATCGCTGCGGCTTTTATTTCTTTTGCTACAGGTACTATCATTTTGTTTTTTGCTGTATTGGCTTACCGCCAGGGGTTCCCATCTGTATCAGAATTAAAACAAGTCTCGTGGCATCAATACGCTGGTGGTTTGTTGGGCGCGTTTTTTGTAACCGTCATCATTTTTACTTTGCCCAAGATAGGAAGTGCGAATATGTTTGTGTTGATAATAGCCGGACAACTCATTACTTCTCTCTTGTTTGATCACTTTGGAGTTGCGGGTGCTCAAGTGCAAGAAATTTCTTGGAAGAAAATTGTGGGTATTTTGATGGTAATTGTGGGCGTTTATATAGCGAATAAGAAATGATTTCTT
>JBMTCG010000010.1:0-52655 GCA_049430665.1 Flavobacteriales bacterium
AACACAAAAAACCCTCTCGATTCTCGCGAACCAAAAGGGTTTTTCAATACAATAAATGTGTTATTATTCTGCAGAAGGAACAACAGATACGAAAGATCTGTCACCTTTTTTCTTAGCAAATTTAACAACACCATCAGCTAGAGCGAAAAGAGTGTGGTCTTTACCCATTCCAACGTTTAATCCAGCGTTGTGAGTAGTACCTCTTTGTCTAACGATAATGTTTCCTGCGATAACTGGCTCGCCACCGAATTTTTTGATACCGAGTCTCTTCGATTCAGACTCTCTACCATTCATCGAACTACCTTCACCTTTCTTATGTGCCATGGCTCAACTTGTTTTTAAAGTTTCTTACTTAATTAATTATTTAACGCTGATGTCTTCAATTTGAAGTTGGGTGAACTGTTGACGGTGACCGTTCATTTTCTGATACCCTTTTCTTCTTTTCTTTTTGAATACATAAACTTTGTCTCCTTTTACTAAAGGTGACACAACTTTAGCGGTTACTTTAGCACCACTTACAGCCGGGGCGCCAACAGTGATTGCTCCGTTGTTATCAACCAATAAAACTTTCTCGAAAGTAATTTTGTTACCTTCTTCTGCTTCAAGGTGGTGAACGAAGATCTGTTGATCTTTTTGCACTTTAAATTGCTGCCCTGCTATCTCTACGATTGCGTACATTTTATTTCGCTTTTAAAATTAAGGGAGGCAAAGATAGTAAAATAAGTATATCAAACAAATCATTTAATCCTTTAACTTTGTGACTATCAAACATAATACGATGAAAAATCTGCTTAAAATACTTGCTTTCTCCCTAATTATCACTGTTTTCAATAGTTGTGGAGGCAATGAAACGCCTGTAATGAAAACCGCTCAATTGAGCATAGAGGGGATGTCTTGCGCCCACAGTTGCGCTCCCACCATTCAAGAGAAGCTTTCTTCTGTAGAAGGGGTAAAGGAGGCTAAAGTAAGCTTCGAAACCAAGCAAGCCGATGTTACTTTCGATGAAAACAAGGTAAGTAAGGAAGATTTGAAAGCTGCTGTAGAGACTGTTGCTGAAGGGGCTTACACCGTAACGGCTATTAAATAATGGAGAACAAAGCGCACAAAAGATTTAAGTTGTTTAGCGCTTTAACGCTATTCTTTTCTTTGCTGGTGGTATTGGCGGGCAGCTTGGTGAAGGCCAGTGGCGCTGGAATGGGCTGTCCCGATTGGCCTAAGTGCTACGGCTACTGGATTCCGCCTATGGATGAGAAAGAAGTGGTTTGGCAGGCGAATAAACAGTTTGAGAGCGGACAAATTATCGTTCATGAGAATCAGTTGTTGGTGGCCAACGATGACTTCAAGCCATCTGCAGAATTCGATGCTTCTCAATGGACTCCCTACAAAAAGCACGATTATGCTATTTATAAACCCGAACATACCATTATAGAGTATTTGAATCGCTTGTGTGGCGCAGTTCTCGGTATTATGGCCATTTTGATGGTTTTCTATTCTCGTGTGTATCGAAAAGAAAATCCTATTGTTTTTTGGGGAAGCATCATCATGTTCATCATTATTTTAATTGAAGGTTATTTGGGCGCGAAGGTGGTGGAATCGAATTTAAAACCGTTGAAAATAAGCATGCATCTCTACCTCGCTTTCTTGATTTTGATAGTGATTGCCTTTGTTCGTTCAAGAGTGTTAGAGCCGTTAGAAATAGAAGAAGAGAAAAGAAAATCAATTAAAAAATGGTTGATGGCTTCGGTGCTTTTGTTGTGTGCGCAATTGGTGATGGGAACCAATGTTCGCGAGACCTTTGATAATTTACGTTTGGGCGGAATCATTAGAGAATCGTGGATAGACGAATCGGGATGGATATTTTTGGTTCACCGATCTTTTTCATTGGTGTATGCCGCGATAACGGGTGTGACTTTGTACTTTTTGTATGAACTAAAAGTAAAGCATTACGCCACTAAATGGATGATTGCTTTGATGGTGTTAATTATAGCTACCGGAGTGATTATGGGCTATTTTGAGGTGCCTCAGTTTGCTAGACCAATGCACTTGTTGTTGTCGAGTGTATTGTTGAGTTATTCTAGTGTATTGTTGTTTGCGATGAGGAAAAGATAAATCTACTAAGTAGGACGATAGTTCCTTCGGGGTACCTCAGGATGACAACCACTACCTAAAAATCACATTTAGCTAGTACTTCAGGGCATGATTGTCATCCTGAGGTACCCCGAAGGAACTATTGTCCTACACATAAATTTATGTGCGCTTATTTCCACTTAAATGAAGAAATCAATCTTCTTACATCTGCCTTAATGTACTTGATGATAGGCTGAATAGAATCGTTATTCGGTGTGTGAAAGAAATACAATGATCCTCTAAAGAAGTGATTGGTGCTATCTGTAATAAAGAATTGTAGAGGCGTTGCTGTTTTAGTTCCGTTGATGTTGAAGACCGTTGCACTTACGTGTTTTTCGTTAAAAGTATAAATAGAATCGTTGATAGATGCTGCTAATTGTAAGTGTTTTTCCTTGCGGCGATGTTCTTCGTCGATTAATTTTTTTAAATCGTTTTGAACGGGTAAATACGTAAAGTGAATCGTTGCTTTCCACTGCGGATATTCTAAATTGTAGAAGCACGGGCGGTTAACTGAATCGCTTACGGTGATGCGTGCTTGCGTAGAGATATCGAATTCAAATGGACAAGCACTATTGAAGTGCACGTATTCGTTTTTCTGTGGAATTTCAATGTGAAAATAACCTACTGGTTTTGGTATGGGAGGCTCGCCACAAGAAATGAGTGTGAGCAAAAAAGCAACGAAGATTAAACTATATTTTCCCATCTACTAAGGTTATTTTTACGCTTATAATTCTGCGTTTATCAATACTATCTATTTTAAATTTAACGCTACCAAAGTCAATGCTAGCGTCTTTTTTAGGAAACACTCCGGTTTGTTCTAAAATGAATCCGGCAATGGTATCTGCCTCACCTTTTGCAGCTTCAAACAGTGTCTCATCTAAATCTAAAATGCGGTACATATCTACCAGCAAAGTCTTGCCATCAAAAATATAATTGCGGTCGTCGAGTTTAGAGTAAACAATGTTTTCATCGTCGTACTCATCGTTAAGATCGCCCACAATTTCTTCAATCACATCTTCTAAACTTATGATACCACTAGTGCCGCCATATTCATCAACCACAACAGCTACGTGCATTTTCATTTCCTGAAATTCTTTCAAAAGATCGTCGAGTTTTTTACTCTCGGGAATAAAGTAAGCATTGCGTTTAAATTGTTGCCATTGAAAAGAGTCGTTTTCTTCGAGATAAGGCAACAAATCTTTGATGTACAGTACGCCAGTGATTTTATCTATATTGTCTTCATACATGGGTATTCTAGAGAATCCCGATGCTTGAATTTCTTTCAATACCATGTGAAAAGAATGACTCTCATCCAACGCGATAATGTTGGTGCGTGGTGTCATCACTTGTTTTACATCGGTATTTCCAAAATTTAAAATGCCCGATAAAATTTTTTGTTCTTGTTCACTTCCCTGCTTGTTTTGAATGAGTTCGTGTACGGCCGAAAGTTCATCAACAGAAAGGGTTGAGCTCTTTTTTTCTTCTTTCTTTTTTCTCCCATGAAATAAGGAAAGAAAAGCAGAGAATGGTTTTAAAATGTAGTTGAGCACAAACATTGGCGTAGCCATAAACACGGCGATTTTTTCTCCTTTTTTGGTGGCTAAAACTTTGGGAATAATTTCTCCAAAGAGAATCAAAAAGATAGAGATGATAACGATTTGCGCCCAAGTAGGAATCACTGAGGCCATTCCCAAACTTTTTAATTCACCAATGAAAGCAGTAGAAATAAAAACGAAGGAAATATGAAAAAGGCTGTTGGTGATTAAGATGTTGGCCAATAATTTTTCGGGTTCTTCTAGGAGTTTACGGATTGCTTTTCCCGATTTATTGTGACGCAATTCTAGCAAATCGAGGGTTCTGCTGTTGAGTCCGAACAAAGCTACTTCCGTTGAAGAAATCAAAGCAGCACCAATCAAGGTAGCCATCATCGCTAAAAAAAGACCTCCTATAAGAATGATATGTGGGTTAAGAAAATCCATTAAAAAGGTAAATCATCTGCATCTTTAGGAGAAGGAATATTTTGAGGCGGAGTTGGCGGTGGAGTAGGGGCAGAAGAATTTTCCTCTTTTTTGCCTCCCAGCATTGTCATGTTGTCGGCTATAATTTCTGTGGTGTATCTTTTCACACCGTCTTTATCTTCCCAAGGTCGAGTGCGGAGTTTACCTTCCAAATACACCATGCTTCCTTTGCGTAAATATTTCTCAGCAATTTCTGCTAGTCCGCGCCACACCACCACATTATGCCATTCTGTTTGTTCAATGCGATTTCCGCTTTTGTCTTTGTAGCTTTCCGATGTAGCCAAAGTAAAATTTGCCACGGCAGTACCACCTTCCAAATACCTTACCTCGGGGTCTTTTCCAAGGTTTCCAACTAAAATCACTTTGTTAACGCCAGCCATATTTTTTATTTGATGGGAAGATACAAATTTAGTTTTTTCGCGATGAAATCGTGCATAATTTTAGGAAAAGCATATTCCCCTAGGTTTGTTAGTGAAACAAGCACCTCGTCTTTTTTTGGTTTAAGCGTTTTTACTTTAATCACTGTAAATTGAAAATAGATGTTTTGGTGGGTGAGTAAATGCTTTTGTATTTCGCTTTGATAAATAATTTCTTCTTTTGTTTCAATTGGTTTTTCGAACAAGCGAAATTCATACAAGCTATGCCAAATATCTTTATTAGAGCGCTTTTTAATGATGGTGTTTTTTCCGTCGCTTGATATGAGGTAATAGAAATGTCGGTCTTTTTTAATCAGTTTTTTCTCTTTGATAGGCAACAATTCAATTTTATCATTGGCGAAAGCGTAACACTCATTTTTAAAAATACAATCTTCGCATTTCGGATTTTTAGGCACACATTGCATCGCGCCAAATTCCATAATGGCCTGATTGAAATTGGCAGCCTCTTTTAACGGAAGTAATTCATGTAATTTCTCCATGAATTTTTTCTTTCCTGTAGAAGAATCAATGGCGTCGTGTATGCCAAAGATTCTTGAGAGAATGCGGTAAACATTGCCATCTAAAACAGGATGAGGTAAGTCGTAAGCAAAAGATGCAATGGCCGAGGCGGTATATTCGCCCACCCCTTTCATTTTCAAAATTTCATTGTACTCTTTCGGGAATTTTCCTTTGTGCTCATTCATCACCCATTGGGCAGCAAATTGTAAATTTCGTGCTCTACTGTAATACCCTAGTCCTTGCCAAAGCTTCATCACTTTGTCTTCTGGCGCAGCAGCTAAATCTTTTATGGTTGGAAAAGCGGCAACAAATTTTTCGTAATAAGGCAAACCTTGCTCTACACGAGTTTGTTGCAAGATGATTTCAGATAGCCATATTTTGTAGGCATCGCGGGTGTTTCGCCAAGGCAAATCCCTTTTGTTTTGCAGGTACCAGTTGACTACCTTTTTTGAGAACTTTTCCAAATAATTAAAATTGAATCACTTACAAAGAAAAAAAATCACTCAGGGTTTTTGTAAGATGAATTAAAAATGTAAATTCGCAGCCCCTAAAATAGAAAGTAATTATTTAATATATATTTCGAAATGACAAAAGCAGACATCGTAAATGAGATTGCCGACAAAACTGGCATCGAGAAAGTAGCAGTACAAGCAACAGTTGAAGCTATGATGAAGTCTATTAAAACTTCAGTATCTAACGGCGACAACGTGTACTTAAGAGGATTCGGTTCTTTTATCGTTAAGAAAAGAGCACAAAAAACAGGAAGAAACATTTCTAAAAACACTACCATCATCATTCCAGAACACAACATTCCGGCATTCAAACCGGCGAAAGTGTTTGTAGAAAAAGTGAAGGTAACTTCTAAAAAGAAGTAGTATTTAAACTGCATGAGCACTAAACAACTAATAGTAGTTATAAGCGCCTTCGCAGTTATCGTTCTTTTATATTGCTTGCCAACGAAAAGTTCATCAGAAGTTGTTTCTGGTGCCAATCGTGAGCAAGTGTTGAATCAGAAGATTGATGAAGCACTCAACATCATTCAAACCCAACCGGCACCGATGCCAGGGATTAAACTCCTAAAAGAAGTATTGGAGGAAGATCCTAAAAATGTAAGAGCGCTAGAACTCATGTCGGGTTTTACTATTAAAACCGGACAATACGAGAAAGCAGTTACTTACCTGGAAAGGTTAGCCGAGGTTCAACCATCACCAGAAGTGATGCAGCAGTTAGGGGGTACTTATTTGGCGTTGAAAGATACACTTAAGGCGAAACAGGTTTTCGTGAAGTTGTATGAATCTGTTAAAGATTCCACACAGAAAAGAGAGGTGCAAGAAATTATTAAACAGTTAAAGTAATAACTTTAAAAAAACAAAATTATGCCAAGCGGTAAAAAAAGAAAACGTCACAAGATGGCTACACACAAACGTAAAAAACGTTTGAGAAAAAACAGACACAAGAAAAAAGGGAAATAGTATTTTTCTTTTCTAAAGTTTAATGTTTAAAGTTCAATGTTGTAATAACATTGAACTTTAAGCGGATAAACTAGATTCTGTTATTTAATTGTGTAACCGGTGAGCTTCTAAGAGGTCTCGCCTTAATCTATTTTAAGAAGTGAATGAATTAATTATCAATTCTTCTCCTTCCGAAGTAGTCATTGCAATTTTAAAGGATAAAAAACTTGTTGAGCTTCATCGCGAATCACGCGATATTAAGTTTGCAGTAGGTGATATTTACCTAGGTACAGTGCGTAAAGTAGTGCCTGGCTTAAATGCAGCCTTTGTTGACGTAGGCTACGAGAAAGATGCCTTTTTGCATTACTTCGATTTGGGTCCGCAAGTGCGTTCCCTAAACAAATACCTTGCGCGTGTTCGCGAGGGAAAGGAGAATACAAGCAATTTAATGTACTTCAAAAATGAACCTGAAATTGAAAAATCGGGGTCTATTAATGATGTAGTAAAAACCGGACAACAAGTGTTAGTGCAAGTGGCGAAAGAGCCTATTTCTACTAAAGGTCCGCGTATCGGTTCTGAAATTTCTATTCCTGGAAGATACCTCGTTTTGGTACCTTTTTCTGATAGAGTTTCTGTATCTCAAAAAATTCGTGATGGCAAAGAGCGCGATCGTTTGCGCCAGATCATTCAAAACATTAAACCGAAAAATTTCGGTGTTATCATTCGTACGAATTCTGCCGATAAACCGGCTGCCGATTTGGAGAAAGATTTAGCTGATGTTTTAGAAAGATGGAAACAAGTTCACGACAATTTGGTGAACGCAAAACCTAACGATAGAATCTTGGGTGAGTTGAGTCGTACATCGGCCATTTTGCGCGATGTATTGAACAGCAGTTTCAACAGTATTCACGTCGACGACGAATATGTATACGAAGAGGTGCGCGAATATTTAATGGATAAATCTCCAGAGAATGTCGACATCGTAAAACTATACAAAGATCGTTTGCCAATTTTCGAGCACACAGGAATTGCGCGTCAAATCAAGACTTCTTTTGGTAAAACCGTTACTTTAAAAAGCGGAATTTACTTAATCATCGAGCATACAGAAGCGATGCACGTTATTGATATCAATAGCGGTCACCGTTCTAAAACCGAGATGAATCAAGAGGAGAATGCTTTGGCAGTTAACCTTGAAGCAGCTGCAGAAGTGGCGCGCCAGTTACGTTTGCGTGATATGGGCGGAATCATCGTGATCGATTTTATCGACATGAAAAATCCGAACAACCGTAAGCAATTGTTCAATGCATTGCGTGATGGAATGAAGGAAGATCGTGCTAAACACAGCATTCTTCCTCCAAGTAAATTCGGTGTAATTGAAATTACGCGTCAACGTGTTCGTCCGGCTACAGCGGTGGTGACCAATGAAGTTTGTCCTACATGTAAAGGTACAGGCGAAGTTCAACCAAGCATCGTGATGATGGATAAAATCGAGGCAGATATCAAGTATATTTTCCAAGATTTGAAGAAAGAGAAAGTGATCGTTACTGCTCATCCATTCGTAGCGGCATACTTAACCAAAGGTTTCTGGAATCCGGTGCGCAAGCAGTTGGGCAAGAAATACGGCGGTAAAGTAGAGGTACAATCTTTTGATGCTTACGACTTAATTGAAATGCGTTATTTAGATAAAGACGGCGTGGAGATTGAATTGAACTGATTTTAATCAAAGTAGATATAAGGTATAGGCAAGTTTGAAAAAGCTTGCCTATATTTATTTACTGAGTTTGAAGTGTAGGAACTATTGTCCCGCATGCAAATAATAAACAATGCATACCAAAAAACAACAAGCCATACGCGCCACTTACCTAAGTATCATAGGTAATTTCTGCTTAGCCGTTATCAAAGGCTTCACTGGTTTTTTTGGTAATTCGTACGCTTTAATGGCCGATGCTATAGAATCAACCACCGATATTTTCGCTTCTTTATTGGTGCTGTTTGGTTTGCGTTATTCCACAAAACCGGCAGATAAAAATCATCCTTACGGACACGGTAAAGCCGAACCGCTAATTACCTTTTTAGTGGTTGGATTTCTCGTTACTTCGGCGCTAGTTATTGCACACGAAAGCATTCAAAATATTCAAACACCGCACGATGCACCTGCTCCTTTTACATTAATCGTTTTAGTGGGAATCATTATAGTGAAAGAAATATTTTTTCGCATCGTGATGAAGAAAGGAAAAGACACCAACAGTTCTTCTTTGCAAGCCGATGCTTGGCACCATAGAAGTGATGCTATCACATCGGTTGCAGCTTTTATTGGAATCTCAGTCGCTTTGATTGGTGGCAAGGGTTATGAAAGCGCCGATGATTGGGCTGCGCTCTTTGCTTCTGCTTTTATTTTGTTTAATGCGTATTTGATATTTCGTCCGGCTTTAGGCGAAATCATGGACGAACATTTACACGATGATGTAATTGAAAAAGTGCGCATTATTTCGCTGAAAGTAGAAGGCGTTATTGATACCGAAAAATGTCATGTGCGCAAAACAGGAATGCATTATTTTGTAGATTTACATGCGATAGTAAACGGACAAATCTCTGTGAAAGAAGGGCACGAAATTGCCCACCGAATTAAAGAAAAAGTACAAGAAGAATTGCCCGAAATAGCCGATGTTTTGGTGCATGTAGAACCACATGAGTAGTGCGAAAATGAATTTTTCGTATATTTGGTTATAAACGTTTGTGTATGAAAGCCAGTTATAAAGATGTAATCACTATCAATCCCGAGATTCGAGGAGGTAGACCATGCGTTAGAGGCATGAGAATTACTGTTTATGATATTTTGAGTTGGTTGGGTTCTGGCATGTCGAAACAAGAGGTTATTGCAGATTATCCCGAATTAACCATCAATGATATAGAAGCTGCGTTGCTCTTCGTTTCCGATAAAGAAGATAAAACTCGTTATGTTAATTAATGAAACTTCTCTTCGATCAAAATATGTCCTTCAAAATTAAAAATGCTCTAGCAGAAGAATTTCCTGAGTCAATACATGTTTCTGATATTAGAATGCAAACTTCCACAGATGCTCAAGTTTGGGAGTATGCTAAATCAAACAGCCTTACGATAGTTTCTAAAGATTCCGATTACTTCGATTTGTCGATGCTTTTGGGTTCACCGCCTAAAGTAATTTGGGTGAATGTTGGAAATAGTTCTACTCTTAATTTGATCAATATTCTAAAATCGAATACGCACAAAATTAAGGAGTTCATCGAATCTACAGATAGTACCTGCTTAAAGCTAGGCGCTTAATCTTGCAAGATGAGTAGTGCAAAAAAAATATATACGCGTCATCAAGCTTTGTTAAAAGCCCAAAAGTACTGCGCTTACCAAGAGCGCTGTCAGCAAGATGTTCGCAACGATTTGTATAAACTAGGTGTTCAGCGCGATGACATCGAAGGCATCATTTCCGATTTAATTTCCTCCAACTTTTTAAATGAAGAAAGATACTCGCGAGCCTTTGCACGTGGTAAGTTTAAGAACAACGATTGGGGTTGGATTAAAATTGAAATGGAACTCAAGCAAAGAAATATTTCGAGCTATTGTATCAACAAAGCAAAAACGGAGATTGATGAAGATTCTTACAAAGAAACTATCGTCGATTTAGCAAAAAAGAAACTCAAAGAATTGAAAGGTGAAACACCTTATATTCAAAAAGGAAAAATCATAAGATTTATTGTGGGTAAGGGTTTTGAGAGTGAGAAGGTCATTGATGCGGTGGAGGGTCTTCTGTAGGGGCTCCCCTTGCGGGTGCCCAATAAATTTGGGTACCCGCAAGGGGCACCCCTACATTCTATCGGTTAATTGACGCTACTAATTTCTTCGCATCCTCCTCATTCCCAAACTCCACTTTCCTTTTCAACGGCAATTTCCAACCACTTTTGCTTTCAATCACAACAAACACTTTCTTTCTTTTCTTTTCAATTTTAGCACTGATAATTTCGTCTTTTTGTAATACATCACTGGTTGATTTATTAAGCAGAGAAAAAGGCAAAGGAAGGAACAACAAGAACATAAACACTACAAGTAAATCTACCCATAAAACCTGACCCTTATCAACGATGATATAAGTCTTTGCGGCGATAGATGCAAGTATGCCTACCATCAAAACAAAAAACAAGAAATTGTTTACCTCTACATACTCTGCTTTTTGAGGATAAACGTTGTTTTTAGCAATTACTATTTCTTTTTCAAGCACGTATAATTTTTCGTTTTCGTTAATGGTAATGAACTCGGCATTTTTTAATTTTTCGTTCTTCGCATCCATCGGATTTTCAATTGTAAATCCGGCTTCGTTCAAGATGTTTAATGCACGTTCAATTTCATTTTTGCTATCGTACAAACGCATTGTTTTTTGCATTTGTTTTCCTTCGTCGTTAACAACAAGCATATCCAATTCGTGGAAGCCCAATTTGCCGGTGATAAATTTTATGCTTTTGATGTTTTTAAGCGGCATGCAATCGCTTTTAAGCAAAGGAAGTGTTTGTCTTTTGATGCGTTTTAAATCCCAAATGGTTAAGAAAAGCAATAGGGCAAGTGGGTAAAATCCGGTGATGTAAGTCATTACCAAAATGGCAATGGTTATGGCCGCGTTCAATAAAATTTTAACTGTTTTTATCTCGCTCACTTTATTCATGTCCATCACCAAGTCGCGCGGCTCAATAAATTCTCTGTCGTTAATCACCAACAAATGGTTGTAGATATGGCAATACAAGCCAGATTGTAAGGCGAATATTTTATTAAGTGCGGTTCTTTCCATGAATAATTATATTTTTACGCCACTAAAGTAAATAAACTATATGGTTACTTCAGAACAATATAAAGGAATTGTGCAGCGCGTGGGCGCGTTAAAACAATATCTTTGACGTCGATAAGAAAGTCATAGAAATACAAGAAGAGGAGGAAAAGACACAGGCTCCCGAATTTTGGGACGATGCCAAACGTGCCGAAAGCATTCTCAAACAAATCAGAATTAAAAAATCGTGGGTGGAAAGCTACAATGAAGCTAAAGCTATGGCCGATGATTTACAGGTGATGATGGAGTTTCATGCTGCAGGCGAGGCTAGCGAAGAAGAAGTGGATGCTTCTTACACTACCGTATTGGCTAAAGTGGATGCGATGGAGTTTAAAAATATGCTATCGGGACCAGAAGATAGTTTAAGTGCGATTTTAGAGATTAACTCGGGTGCGGGTGGTACTGAG
This sequence comes from Flavobacteriales bacterium, assembly GCA_049430665.1. Classification (GTDB taxonomy): domain Bacteria; phylum Bacteroidota; class Bacteroidia; order Flavobacteriales_C; genus JAHEZL01. Next base: position 11,785 of record JBMTCG010000010.1, read on the forward strand.
AGTCAGGATTGGGCCAATATGCTCTTACGCATGTACAAAATGTACGCAGAGAAGCAAGGTTTTAAAGTTACCGAGGTGGATTATCAAAAAGGAGATGGCGCAGGAATTAAAACGGCAACTATCGAAATTGAAGGTGAATTTGCATATGGTTATCTAAAAGGCGAAAATGGTGTGCATCGTTTGGTACGTATTTCTCCTTTCGATGCCGCAGCAAAACGCCACACTTCTTTTGCGTCGATTTATGTTTATCCTTTGGTGGATGATACCTTGAATATTGAAGTTAATTTAGGTGATATTGAATGGGATACTTTTAGATCGGGTGGTGCGGGCGGACAAAACGTAAACAAGGTAGAAACTGCGGTGCGCTTACATCATAAGCCAACAGGTATTATCATTAAAAATCAGGAATCACGTTCTCAATTGCAGAATAAAGAGAAGGCGATTACCATGTTGAAGTCGCAGTTGTATGAGTTAGAATTGCGCAAACGCATGGAAACTCAAAATGCTATTGAAGGCAACAAAAAGAAAATTGAATGGGGTTCGCAAATTAGAAATTATGTGATGCATCCTTATAAGCTTGTTAAAGATTTACGAACCGGGCACGAAACATCGAATGTGCAAGATGTGATGGATGGCGAGATTCAGCCCTTTATTAAGGCGTATTTGATGGAATACGGAGGGTAGAATCAGAGTGGGAGTGAGAATTGAGAGTGGGATTCTAGGTGTGGATTAACACAGTACGTCAATGCGAAAATTTTGTACCCAAAATTAAAGCAATCCTATTCCGTATTTACTAATTAAAAAGAGGTTGCTTCGGTGAACCTCGCAATGACGTACTGGGTATTTTCACTTCCAAACCCATCCCAACTCTTCCCTATAATTCACCTTCAATTTTTTCGCCAACTCTCTCAATTCCCCAATAAACGCAGGCAATTCGTTTATTTGATCTTTAGGAATAACAAAAGCTTGCGTAACATCTAACCTTATTAATATCAAATCCTTCAGCTCTACAATTTCAATGATTTCGCTAGTAGAAATTTTCGCTTCAGTCCCTCCGCTAGCTGTAAATAGATGATCGTTTTGCAGTTCTATTTTGATGTCAACGCCAATTCGGCTTTTGTGATTTTCTTGAATGATTTTTTGATAGTATTTTACGTATTTTCCTTTCTCCCACAGCGGATAAAAGAAAAACCACAACATTGCGAAAGCTGCGAATCCTGCTGCTAAAAACGGACTCTCCAGCACAAATAAACTTATAGCAAATACGCTGTAAAGAATTGGAACAACCAATCTAGTTCGTTTTCTTTTCTTACTGATACTTTGCGATTTCGATGCTAAGTACAATTGAAAAGTAAGATAGTTTTGTTGGGTTATTTTGAAGGTGACAGTCATGATTTTTTATTTATAATACCCCATATCCATCATGTATTTCCAAACTTTCTCGGGTACGAAATACTGCACGTTTTTATTTTCTTTCACGGCTTTTCTAATGAAACTCGATGATATTTCTACCTGAGGTGCGGCAATCATTTTTACTTTAGGATGGTTGTGAAATGGCGTTTTTTCGCAGTTCGGACGAGGGTATACCAACAAATCGCATTGTTCTAAAATACGCTCGTAGTTTTTCCATTTGTGGAAAGTCGCTAAGTTGTCTTCGCCAATGATTAAGGAAAATTTATTTTTAGGATATTTCTCTTGTAAATGCACCAAAGTATTGATGGTGTATGATGGTTGAGGTAAATTAAATTCTATAGTCGATGCTCTAAATCGTGGTTCGGCATCTATGGCTTCAACAACCATTTGGTATCTGTCGTTTTGATGGAGAAGTGATGCTTTTTCTTTTAAGGGGTTGTGCGGACTAATAACAAACCACAATTCTTTGATGTCGGTGTATTCAATCATGTAATTCGCAATGGCCATGTGTCCGTTGTGAATTGGATTGAAGGAACCAAAGAAGAGTCCGATGTTTTTCATTTGGTTTGAAGTTTAGGACGATAGTTTCTTCGGAGTACCCCAGAATGACAAACTGTGTGTAAAATTAATTTGGTTGTCATTCTGAGGTACTCCGAAGAAACTATTGTCATACCTGTAATTTTATTTCCTTGATAAAAACTCTCCCACCATCTCTTCCGCCTTAGCAAAAGCATTTTGTAAATCGTCGTTCAAAATTACTTTATCGAAGAGTACTGATTTTTGTAATTCTACAGGAGCTTTGCCCATGCGGCGCGCTATGCTTTCGGGTGTTTCAGTTTCGCGTTGTTCAAGTCGCTCGCGCAATGATTCTAAAGAAGGAGGCATTACAAAAACGGCCAAGGCTCTTTCGCCAAATGCTTTTTTAAGGTTGAGTCCGCCATCAACATCCACATCAAAAATAACATGGTGTCCGCTTTTCCAAATACGTTCCACTTCCTTTTTTAATGTGCCGTAGAAATTGTCTTTGTAAACTTCTTCCCACTCCACAAATTCATCTAGTTCTATACTTTTTTTGAATTCTTCTAGCGAGATGTAGTAGTAATCTTTTCCGTGAACTTCTCCCTTGCGTTGAGCGCGTGTACAAGCAGAAATTGAAAATTCTAATTTGAAATCTTTGCTCAACAAATTATGCACAATAGTGGTTTTTCCTGCGCCCGATGGAGCAGAAAAAATAACCAGTTTGCCTTTATGTTGATTAGAGGACATTTAAACTTTGTTCTTTAATTTTTTCTAATTCATCTTTCATTTGCACCACCATTTGCTGCATATCGGCATCGTTAGATTTAGAACCAATAGTGTTTATCTCTCTGCCTATTTCTTGTGCGATGAAACCTAATTTTTTACCCGGATTTTCTTCTTTCGCTGTAACCACGAAATAATCTAAGTGACTTTTTAATCTTACTTTCTCTTCGCTAATATCTACCTTCTCAAAATAGTAAATCAACTCTTGCTCAAAGCGATTTTTATCTACCGTTACCTCTTTCAATTCTGCGATGGCTTTCTCTTGTTTCTCGCGAATTTTAGCAATTCTAATTTTATCTAATGGATCGAGTTGAGTGAGGTAAGTTTCAATATTTTTGATGTGCGAAAACAAATCGTTTTCCAACACTTTTCCTTCAGTATTTCTAAAATTATCTAAGTTCTTTAGTGCTTCGTTGGTGGCTTTTTTAATGGCTTCCCACTCGTTTTCATCAAGCTCTTCTTTGCCTGTGCTGCCAATTACTTCGGGCATTCTCAAAATTAGTGACAACATTTCTTCGCTCATTTTATCGCCTACAGAAGGTTCTAATTCTTTAATTTGATTGAAGTAAGAAAGTGCTAATTCTTTGTTGATTTTTACGAGGTTGTTTTCTGTTGATTCTACCGACAATAAAAAATCGATTTTACCTCTGTTCAGCGATTGAGAAATAATGTTTCTCAAATCTATTTCCTTCGATTTATAGCTCGAAGGCATTTTCATGAAAATATCAGATTGTTTGCTATTGAGCGATTTCACTTCAATAGTAATGACCTTGCCCGCTAAACGAACTTCGCCTTTTCCAAACCCTGTCATTGATTTAATCATGTAAGCTGCTTTTTAGCAAACATAAGAATAAATTTATTCTTTGCCCACTAAGTACACGCCCACAAAGATAAGTGCCGCCGCAAAAAGTGCCGAAATAGATAGTGATTCATTCAGCCACAACATCGCCAATGCCGCAGCAATTATGGGCTGTACATACAAGTAAGAACTTACCAGCGCCGACGATACCCAACGCAAAGCGAGTATGTTGGGTACATAACCAAAAAAGGTAACTATGGCCGATGCATAAATAAATGCCCACCAAACTTCATTGCTAAAATTCCAATCTACTGCCATTGTTTCTTCGTAGCCAAAAGGAATGAGGAGGAGGAGTCCGAGCAAGAATATCCACTTCATCAAAGTAATAGTATCGTACTTGGTAATTAAGGGTTTTACAATAACGATATACAAGCCAAACAATATCGAATTCACAAATATCATGGTGTTGCCATACAGCCTATCGGGAGCATTGTGGTTGCCTTCTTTTTGCATGATGATTAAAATGGCGCCCAAACAGCCTAAAGCAATCCCAATGAATTTATTTTTGGTGAGTTTTTCTTTCAATATTACTGCTGCGAAAAGCATTACAATAATGGGGTTGGTGGTCATGATGAGTGACGCATCGATAGGCGATGTATTTACCGCTCCCTGAAAAAAACACAATTGATTGAAGGCTGAGCCGCAGAAGGCACACAGAATGATGCGTGGCCAATCTTCTTTATCTATTTTTTTGCCTTTGATGAAGAAGCCTGCTACCCAAAAAAATGCAACGGCCATGATGGTTCGCATCAATACCAAGCCACCCGGACCAACAGGATTTGGCGACACAAATTTGATGATGACGTAGTTGGAGCCATACACCAAAGTAACCATGATGAGAACAAGATGTGCGAGTAGTTTTTTCGACATTACTTCTTCAACTTGCTTTTCACCGCTTCGGTTACTGCTTTGGCATTGCCAATAAAAATTTCGTTATCGATAACGCTCACTGGTCGGCGCAAGAAGGTGTATTCTTCTAAAATTAATTTTCGGTAATCTTTCTCCGTTAATTTTTTATCAGCCAAGCCCAAAGCCCTGTATTTCATCGATTTTCTGCTGAACAAAGCCTCGTAAGAACCAGCCAATTTCGCCATGAAATCGAGTTGTTCGGGCGTTATTTTTTCTGTTTTGATATCTTGCAATTCTACGTCCTTTGAAGGATTCACTTCATTGATGATTTTAACGCAGGTAGAACAGGTCTTTAGATGATATATTTTCTTCATGATTCAAGTTTAGATATTTTATTCAAAGTAAATACAATATTTTTGAGCGTAATACATTTTATCCTTGATGAAATATCTACTTTTTGTCTTTTGCCTTTTCACTTTTGCCTTTCCTCTAATGGCCGACCATTACTTAGGAGCCAATATCTCTTACAAATCGCTTGGCAATATGTCTTTTGAAGTGACAATTACTGCCTATCAAGATGAAGATCATCCAGCAAGTGATAAAGATGGCATTACTGTTTATTGGGGCGACAATACTTCATCAATAGTGCCTAGAACTAATGGTTCGGGCGATGGGGTGTTGATCCTTCCCGATATGCGAAAAAGTGTTTTTGTGGGCACCCATCAATATACATCCGAAGGAAATTATAAAATGTATATTTCTGAGAGCTATAGACATGCTAGTATTTTAAATATTGCTGGCGGACAATCGGCAACTACCAAGCTTTATGTTGATGCCATTGTGCCGGTGTATACCGACCCTACTATTTGTGCAAATAATTCGGTGCAATATCAACTTGACCCCATTTTTTTCGCCAATAAGAATTTAGAATATTCTTTAAATCCTGGTGCTTTCGACCCCGATGGCGATAGTTTGGTTTTTGAGTTGGGGGAGAGTAGGGGTGCCAATGGAACACGCGCCGACAATTATTTTGTGCCATCGGGTGCGACGGTTAATGCTGCAACGGGCACTTTAACTTGGACTGTTCCTTTCACTGGCGATTACAGTTTTTGTATTTTGATACACGAGTACCGTGGAGGTAAAAAAATAGGTGTTACCTCCAGCGATTTTTTGGTGAGCGCAGCATCTAATTTTTCTGTAAATCCTGTTTTTACGGGCGCAAATGTTCATCATTTAAATGAAGGAGATGCCTTGAATTATCCGATAAAAATTGATTATCCTTCGGCCACCAATTTAAGTTACACCTTTTGGAATAGCTCGTTTGGTGGCGTTACCCAAAAACAACTGGTAGACGCTACTTCTGTGAAAGATACTATCGATTGGTCTACCACCACGGGTGATGGAAAAAGCGGGACTTACGTATTTGTGCATCGTGTTCAAAATACCACGGGAGGAAAAACAATCCTTAAAGATTTTGCTGTTGCCGTTCATGTTTATGGCGATTTGCCCTTGAACTGCACTGTGCCCGATATTTCTGAAGTGGTGGATGTAGCGCCCGAATTGTTCGATTTTTCGGTTGCACCAACACTTTTCGATGAGTATGTTTGGGTGAATGTGGGTACTACCGAAGGAGCAGAAATATATTTGTATGATATTCAAGGTAAATTGCTGGAGAAATACACTGATTTTGCTGTAAAAACAGTACAACTCGACTTATCTACATTGGCTTCTGCCGTGTATGTTTTGGTTTTGAATGTGAATGATAAAACTATTTTAACACAACGATTGATAAAGAGGTAATTGTAGTTTTTGAAGTATGCAATAACTAACTTCTCCCTCTTAGAGAAGAGGGGTGCGATTTAGCTCTGTGCGCTGCGGGGAGATGGAATTAATTTTATTAGCTAATGGAACTCAATATCCATCTCCCTCCTTTACACAGGCATTTACACACCCCTCTTCTCTAAGAGGGAGAAGTTAGTGTGGCAGAGCTGAAAAAACTATGCTTAGAAAGCCTTATATTGCTCTTCCCAAGATTTTAATTTATCATTGTACCTATACAAAAAATTATGGCCTTAATTAAAGCAGTAGAAGGAAAATCTCCTCAGTTTGGTAACGATTGTTATATCGCAGAAAACGCAACGATAGTGGGTGATGTGGTGTGTGGAGATCAGTGCAGTTTTTGGTTCAACGCCGTGGTGCGCGGAGACGTTCATTACATCAAGATGGGCAACAAAGTGAATGTACAAGATGGTGCGTGTATTCATGCAACCTATCAAAAATGCCCGACTAATATTGGCAACAATGTATCCATAGGTCACCACGCGATAGTGCACGGCTGCACTGTAAAAGACAATGTTTTAATTGGTATGGGTGCCATAGTAATGGACGATTGCGTCATCGGTGAAAACTCTATTATCGCCGCCGGAGCAGTGGTTACAGCAGGCACTATCGTTGAGCCAGGTTCTATCTTCGCTGGAGTTCCCGCTAAATTCATCAAGAAAATTGATGAGCGCTTGCAAGAAGGCGAGATTAATAGAATTGCGAATAATTATGTGAAGTATTCGGGATGGTTTAAATAGGATGAGTGAGAGTGGGTTTTGAGAGTAGGACAATAGTTCCTTCGGAGTGCCTCAGGATGACATACAATGCCCGTCAATACTGTGGTTGTCATCCTGAGGTACTCCGAAGGAACTATTGTCCTACAAGTCGATTCACCTCCACAAATCCACCTCCTTCAATTTCACTTTTCCACTAAAGAAAATCTTGGTTGATTCTTCGAAAGATTGTGTGTAATCGGAAACATAAAATTCGTGTTTCGGGTTGGCTTTTTTGGATAGCAGTTTTTGTTCTTTTAGAGAATCTTTAACTGCGTTGGCAACGATATCGGCGCTGTTTAGAATTTTAACTTTTTGCTTTTTCTTTTTGTACACTGCCTCAATTTCTTTTTGAATCAAAGGGTAGTGCGTGCACCCCAAAATTAATGCGTTGATATTTTTAAGTGAACTTTTGTCGAGGTAAGCAGAGATAATCGTTTTGCTAATGTTATTATTGAAAAATCCTTCTTCAATCATGGGCGCCAACAAAGGAGTTGCCAATGAGTTGGTAGTGATTTTTGAATTGGCTTTAGCAATCGATTTTGGATACACACGTGAGTTGATGGTTCCTTTGGTGCCAATTAAGCCTATGGTTGATTTATTAAAGTGTGAAGCGACATAATCCACGACTGGATCGATTACGTTGATTACAGCAATGTTTTGAACGTGTTCGGCTGTTGATTTGCGCGCCGCTGCTGATGCAGTGTTACAAGCAATAACGATAATCTTGCATTTTTTCGACAACAAGAAATCGGCAATCTTCTCTGAATAAAATTGAATAGCACTTGCCGATTTATCTCCGTATGGAACGTGCGCAGTGTCGCCGAAATAGATCAACTTCTCATTTGGCAATAGCTTTTGAATGGCTGAAGCGACGGTGAGTCCGCCAATACCTGAATCAAAAATCCCTATTGCTTGTTCTGGTTTAGACATAAAAAAGTCCCGTATTTCTTCGGGACTGGTTTTCATTATTTTGTTGCTGGAGCAGTAGCTGGGGCTACTATGCCCAATTCTTTTTTCACCAAATCAGTAATATCTGTACCACTAGTTGTATCAACATAAAGCAAAGTACTAGAATCTACAATGTAAGTGTATAGGTTTGCTTTCGCTACTTTTTCAATTGCTGCTTTTACTTTCTTTTGTAAAGGCTCAAATAAAGTAACTTGCTCTTCTTGCAATTTAGCATCTGCTGCTTGAGAAAATTGAGCAAATTCTTGTTCTTTGGATTGTAACATTGCTGCTTCTACTTCTAGTTGTGTAGCACTCATTGTTGCTTTTTTAGATTCTAATGCTTGAGCAGCAGTCATGTATTCTGTTTTCATTTTCTCTAGCGTAGCTCTAAAGTATTCTTCATCGGCTCTAATGCGCATTTCAATGGTGTCTCTTTGCGGCATTGTCATAAAAATATCATTGGTATTTACGTAGCCAAATTTCATTTTCTGTGCAAAAGATACAGCACTCATCACAGTCACAAATGCAAGAATTAAAAGGGTTTTTGAATTTTTCATGGTTAGATTTATTGATTAATTAGAATATCCTAGTTGTTTTAAAATGTCGTTGCTAATTTCATTTTTAGCATTTACATAAAGCACAGAAACTTCTCCTGCTTTGTCGATGATAACAGCGTATCCTTTGCTGTCGGCATAATCTTTAATGGCTTTGTAAACCTTATCTTGAATGGGTTTTACCAATTTTTCTCTTTGTTTAAAAAGCTCGCCTTCTTTACCAAAGTATTTGTTTTGTAATTCTTTTAATTCTTGTTCGACTTTGGCGATGTCTTGTTCTTTTTTTGTTTTCATTTCTGCCGACAATAAGATTTTATCGGCTTCGTAGTTTTTGTGCATCTGGTCGATGCTGTTTTTTTTGGCTTCAATTTCTTTTTGCCAGTCTATGGTTATTTGTTTTAAAGAACTTTCGGCAGTAGCGTAATCGGGTATTTTGCTGAAGATATATTTGCTATCGATACAACCAACCTTCTGCGAGCTTTGCGCTGAAAGAATGAAGCTGCTGCTTAAAAAGAGTATGATCAATAAACTTCTCATGTATTGCGTTACGAATTTATAAATTTAAATGAAGATTTATTCATGTCTTTGCAAATGCCGTTCCAACTACCAACCGCTCATGCTGGCACCTAACATGAAAGTAGGTGTCCATTTCGGATTAGGTAAATTATCGAAGCCATAACCTATATCAAAGCCAAGTAAACCAAACATGGGCATAAATACTCTAACACCAACACCGGCAGCTTTGCGGGCTTCGTACGGACTCAATTTTCGTGCTTCGCTCCACCCTCGTCCGGCATCCATAAAGGCCAAACCGTAAATAGTAGCGCTAGGGTTTAATGAAACAGGGTAGCGCAATTCCATACTATATTTTACTGCAGCTACTGCACCATCGCCAGGCGTTACACTATTTGATCCATAATCATCGGTGTAGCCTCTTAGCGGAATAATTTCTCGTCCGTCGATGGCAAAGGTCATCGGACTGCCACCTAAATAAAATCTTTCGAATAGGGTATAATCAGCATTGCGGTTGTATCTGCCCAAAACACCAAAATTCACTTTGGTGTAAAACACCAGATTGCCAAATATTTTGTTGTACCACTCGGCTTGCGCCTTTACTTTGTAGTACTCAATCAAGTTGTTCTTTGAAATTTGATCGGCACTCATAAACTTGCTGTAAGGCAAAGTTCCTTGTAAGGTTAAGGTAACATTCGACCCACTTCTTGGATAGATAGGTTGATCGATGGAGTTTCTAGAGAGTATTAATTTTCCGAAATAAGCGTTGTACTGTCCGTCGGGAATTTGCGATGAACCAAAGTTATAGTTTGAAATGTTGTAATGCTGATAAGTTCCAATCAAGTTAAGATTGAAGAAGTCATCGGGCCATTTTAAGCGCATACCATAACCTGCCGATGCAGTTGTAGAGCGATAGTATCCTGTAATTTCGCCGTTAATAGAGTTACTACTTAGGTTGGCCAATCGTGAATGAGAAAACGACATGCTTAAAGAATTTGGTTTTTTGCCGCCCAACCAAGGTTCAATGAATGATGCATTGTAGCTTTGGTATTGCAAACCAGTAGATTGTGCACGAATACTAAATGTTTGTCCGTCACCAGAAGGTAGGGGAGTCCAAGATTTTCTATCCAACATTCTTTTCGTTGAGAAATTGTTGAACGATAAACCTAAAGTACCCACCAATCTTCCGCCGCCATAACCAGCAGAAAGTTCTACTTGATCGGAAGGCTGTTCTTCAACGATATATTCAATATCCACTGTTCCATCGGCCGCATTGGGCTTAGGATTTACCGACATTTTTTCGGGGTTGAAATATTTCAATTGGGCCAATTCACGTTGCGAACGAATGATATCTGAACGACGAAACAAATCGCCTGGTTTTGTTCTAATTTCGCGCATTACAACATAGTCACTGGTTTTGGTGTTACCTATTAAAGTTACACGATTGATGCGCGCTTGTTTTCCTTCGTAAATGCGAATTTCAATGTCTATGCTATCACCTTCAATTTTAATTTCTTTAGGATTTACGTTGAAGAAAAGGTAGCCATCATCTAGGTATAGAGAACTTACATCTTGTCCGTTAGGATCCATCATCAACCGCGTATTCAATGTTTGCATGTTGTAAACATCGCCACGATTGATATTTAAAATACGGTTAAGTTCTTCGGTGCTGTATTTGGTGTTGCCCACCCAAGTTATGTGGCGGAAGTAGAATTTGTCACCTTCGTCTATGCGAATACCAATTAACTTTCTCTTGTCATTCAATTTAGAAACTGTATCGCCAACAATGCGCGCATCTCTAAATCCTTTTTCGTTGTAGGTGTTAACAATAGCAGCCAAGTCATCATTGTAATCTTTTTCGTTGAAAGAGCCATCTTTAAACACATTCCACCAGCGGTAGCGCTTGGTTTCTTTCATTAGCTTGCGCAGTTTTCTTTCGGTAAGCGCATAGTTTCCGTAGAAATTAATGTCTTGAATACGTACTTTTTTCCCTTTATCGATGATGATTCTAAGGTTTACACGTTTGCTGTCAATAGAGTCGGCGCTCTCTTCCATTTTTACTGTGCAGTTGGCTCTTCCTTTTTCTTCGTAGTACTTTTTGATAGTACTTTCTGTAAAGTTCAGGAGGTTCTTGGTGATGGGCTTGTCTTTTTGAATATTGATTTTTTCGCGAATTTCTTTTTTGTGGTTTTTGCTCACCCCAACAATGATGTATTTGTTAAGACGAGGACGCTCTTTCACCACGATGATAAGAGTGATTTTCTCTTCATTTAAATCGGCGTACTTTATTTGCACGTCATCAAACATTCCTTGAGCCCAAATCTTTTTAATGGCGTTTGCTGCCTGTTCGCCAGGCCAGCGAAATTTGCCGCCTCTTTCCAATCCCGACCAAGATATGATGGTGTATTCCTCTGTGGTTTGGTTTCCTTCCACTCTAATGTTGTCGATGGTGTATTCACGAGGATCGAGAATAGAAGGCACATCAAGTTGAGCAGATAATGAGAAAGAGAAAAGGGAAAATATAAGTAGTTTGAAATATTTCATGTTATGCAGTAATTTGTTCGCTGGTCATTCCAAAGCGGCGTTCGCGTTGCTGATAGCTAATGATGGCTTTAAAGAAATCTTCTTCTCTGAAATCGGGCCATAAAGTTTCTGTAAAATAGAGTTCGGCATAAGCCAATTGCCAAAGCAAGAAATTGCTAATTCTTTGTTCACCACTAGTACGAATCATCAATTCTGGGTCGGGAAATTGTTTGGTACTTAAATAGGTGCTTAGCGTACTTTCGTTTATTTTATCAGCCGAAATTTTACCTTCAACAGCATCTTTTGCAATTTGCTTAATAGCCTCTGTAATCTCAAATTTTGAGCTATAACTTAATGCCAAGATCAAGTTGAGTTTTGAGTTTTTACTGGTATTGTCGATGGCTTCTTGCAATTTATTTTGGCACTTTTTAGGCAATGATTCAATGTTTCCTATGGCGTGCAAACGGATATTGTTTTCGTTTAGTGTTTTGGTCTCACTATTTATGGTGTCTACTAGCAATTCCATGAGGGCATTTACCTCAGCTTGCGGTCGACTCCAATTTTCGGTAGAGAATGCATAAAGCGTTAGATTTTCAACACCACTTTTCACCGCTGCTTCTAATGAAGCGCGCACCGCTTTTACACCATTTTTATGGCCAAAAACACGCATCATTCCTTGTTTCTTAGCCCAACGCCCATTTCCATCCATGATGATGGCCACATGTTTAGGTACGTTATTTTTATCTATTTTTTCTAGCAAAGACATTAATTCTCAGGCTTTTTTAAGAGGATGTAAATGTAGTTTTTTTTTCTCAAAGCGTAAGTAAAATAGTGCTTATTTACGCGATTTGAAATCGGGGCAATGATCTTCTTTACTTAGTTTGTAGGAGATAGTTAATCCAGTGAAAACGTAGAGGTCTTTTCTTGTGCTATCACCCCTTTGTTTGCCTGCAATTTTTTCGAGTGGAATACCAGTTTTATTCGACATCTGTTCTGCTTCTGTTGAAATAGTTCCAGGCGAAGCGTAATTGCCACTCACATCATCAATATAATCGGTAAAGGTTTTTCTAATGCCCCATTCGGCGGTAAAACCAAAACGCCCCATTTTCATTTTTATACCCAGACCTACAGGAATGGCGATTTGATGTAAAGAGTAATTTACTCCTTCGGTTTGGAGAGGTTCTAAATTGATAAAAGTGCTGCCGTTGTATGCTTTTGGATTAAAATAAAAGTAGTTGATTCCGCCAAATACAAATGGGGTGGCAATTCTTCTTACAGATTTCACCAGAGCGAATTCATAGAAATTGAATTCTAACTGGCCGCCTACTTCGAATATGGGTGAAGTAAAAGATAAATTTCTCTCTCTTTCAAAGTCATTTGATGAGTAGACATCGTAAGCTTTAACTTCGTTGTAATTTATAAATGCACGCACAGCGCAATGCTCGTTGAGGGTATATCTGTAAAAAATCCCTCCCGCTTGCTGCATTATTTTTAAAGGAAAATAGTTGCGATTTAAATCACCAAGATAGTAACCAACACCTCCAAACAAACCTACTTCTGAGTAAGGGTTAATGTTAGGGTTTGCTGAAATTGAAGAGCTAAAAACGACAAATAGAAAGGAAGCTAATAATTTTCGAATAAGATTCATTATGCTAGATTATTGCTTATGAACGCAGAGCTAGCTATCAAATTGCATTTTAGCAATTAGAAACGCACTCTACCATCTCTACCGGTTTTAAGCTTGTAACTTACCGTTACAGTGAAAAAGCCATAGCTGTCTTTGTCAGTAGGGTCTCCACGCTGTTGTCCAGCAACATAATATTGGTTAGTGCCTAAATTTGGATCTGCTAAGTAGGCAGCAGGAGCACCTTTAAATGCCAAGATGGTGGCGTTATCAAAGTAAGTAGTGCTTACTCCATCCATATAATCAGTAAAGGTTTTTCTTTGTCCGTAATCAATACCTATCATCCATCTCTTATCTAAAGCTCGTCTAAAACCGATACCATAAGGAATTGCTAAGCCAATAGGACTAAATGGTTTACGTGTAGCAATGATTCCTTGACCTTCAGTATTTAATGGGCGGATACTATGCCAGTTGCCATTTGCATCTTTTCCTTTTGGATTGTGATAAAACCCTGCAACACCAACGAAAATATAAGGGTACAATCCTAAAGATTTCATCCCTTTAATTTTTTTCAATTTATAAATGTGTCCCGATTTCTCTTTTACAAAATAGAACTCATATCTAGCGCCCAGCTCTAGAACATGGCTTCTAAACTGAAATTGTCTGTTCATTCTATCGGGCCAAGCAGTTGTTCTATCGTCACCTGCCAACATACCCCATTGAAAACCAACCATTAAAGCGTGTCTTGGGTTTAATTTGTATCGCCCACCTACAAATGCAGTGGGACGAGTCATATTCATTTCAAAGTCTTTGTAGTAATCTGTACCAATTTGATCGGCACCTCCAAGGTCACCCAAGAAATTGGTTGTTCCTCCGCCAAAAGTCATTTCGGCTCTTAATCGTTTCCAAGCAGAATAGGATTGAGCTTGAGAACTTGCTGTAATAAGCATTAGTCCTAAGAAAGCGATGCAATATCTCATTAGATTAATTTTCATTGGTGGCAAATATAAGTAAAATCTGCAATTAAAGAAACTAAAATTAATTTCGGATATCGTGACCCCAATAGAGTTTGTTTCGAAGTGTGCTGGCAAATGACTGGCCTTGAATTCTTACGATATGCGCTTTAAAATCTTCTTTTTCTATAATTAGTTCTGTTTTTTCGTTCACTGATGTGTTTCTTGAATCTAAAGAAACCATGAATTCATTTCCCCTTCCTTCCATCACCAATTTGATTTTTTTGGTGTCGGGAATAATTAAAGGTCGCACATTCAAGTTGTGTGGAGCGATAGGTGTAATGATAAAAACTCCGGAGTTGGGCATAACGATTGGTCCGTTGCAGCTTAAAGAGTAACCAGTTGAACCAGTTGGGGTAGAAACAATGAGGCCATCGGCCCAATAAGACGTAAAGTATTCATCATTGATATAAGCGTGCACGATGATCATCGACGAAGAATCTTTTTTATGAATGGTTAATTCATTGAGTGCAAAATTGGTTTCTCCAAACAAATTTTCTTTGGTAACCAGTTTTAGCATGGTTCTTTGGTCGATGTAATAATCGTTATTCAATACACTTTCTATAGAGCTTATGGTGTCGTTAGAGGCAATACTGGCCAAAAACCCCAAACGACCTGTATTGATGCCCAGTACTGGAATTTCTAAATCTTTCACCAATAGTAAAGATTCCAAAATAGTTCCATCACCTCCCAGCGAGCAAACGAAATCGATACCTCTAAGTTCATCATGTTTGTTGAAAGTTTTTGCATCTTCTAATCCGGCAACCTTATCTTTTATTTTTAGCAAATAGGGAGCATGAATAATAAAATCGATTTCTTTGTGATCTTGCACGAAGCGAAAGAAATCTTCAAAAATTTCTTTTTTGGCTTCATTGTATTCCTTTCCAAAGATAGCGAGCTTCATGGTGTTTGTTTTATATTGGAGCTATAAAGCTAAGATAAATACCCGATTGTCCTTTTTTATTGGTAGAAAATTCTATTCTAAATACTTTGTCGTAGTAGGTAACGTAATCGAGTCCGATGCCATAACCAATTAACAAAGTGTTGGCCAGGCTGTTGCTCGCTGTGTAAACACGATCTTTAATGTATCCAGCATCGGCAAAGAGATTCAGATAAAAGACGTGGTTGAAAGTGTTGAATTTTTCGATGGGCAGATACTTTATTTTATATACTCTAGGTTTGTACAATTGCCATTTGATATTCGATTTAAAGACTGCGAAGTTGCTTCCGCTTATCATATTTGGCTCATAGCTGCGCACAAAATCATTGTTGAAACCAAAGCCTCGGGCAATGTAAAATGGCACTTTATCGTGAGTGTATGCTCTGGCTTTTAATCCAAGCGCATAAAAGAAACTTCCTTTTATTTTTCCAAATTTTTCAGCCAAAACAGAAAAAAGCATGGTGTTGATTTTGTTCTTCGAGAAATCGAGTCCGTATTTTTCTACGGTAAATTCCATATCGTGTCCAGTGAGCGGGTAGTTTTTAGAATCTCTTTTATCAATTCTATACAAATATCTGAGGGTTAAATAGGTCGCTTTATTTTGAGCATTGATGAGGTAATTTGGATTTTCATTGGGCGAGACAATAGTGTCGGCCACTTTTACAAAGTCGTATTGCAAGCGAAGAAAGTGCTGTTGGTAAAGTTTATGGCGAAAAACATACTCTACATAAGTATTGAATTCATCACGCATAATTTCAGTTGGATTTTTGTAGTAAACAATTTTGTCGTTCAAGCTTTTGTAATATATTTCGTGTCGGCGCACACTAAGGAAAGATAGATTGAGTCCGTGATTCCTCGTTTTCACCAAATACGGAATTTTGTACAACAAGCCAATTTCTTGAGAGTAGCCAAACTTTAGCTTCAGTTGAACAGTTTCTTGACGGCCCCTAAAATTGTACTGATTAAGATACAAGCCATAGCTAAACCTATCAAATGTGCGGTATTGCAGCCAGTCGAAGGTGTTTCTATCCTCTCCCACCAAAATGGGCTGAGGCCAAGTGTACCATCGTTCTTTTACTTTAATTTTAACGTTTACCAATTTGCCATTGAAGCTAGGTTCAATAAACACAAAATTAAACAGAGAAGTATTGATTAGATTTTGTTGAGAGCGTAAGGCTTTTTGGTTAAAATCGTTCGAGTAAACAACATCGCCTTTATGAAAAGTTAGTTCTTTCTCAATGATGTAGTTTTTGGTAATTTTGTTGCCTTCTATCTCAATACTATTTACAATGAAAGTAGAGTCTTGTCCTCTTGCAATAAAGCAACTCAGCAAAAGAATAAGAACAACTATACTGCGCATTTTACATGTTCAAGTAGTTCATGAACAAATCGAAACGGCGTTGTAAATCTTCATCGAATGTGCTTTGATGATAGCTGGCTTTAATGGTGTAGTTGAAACGCGTAAAAGTTTGAATGATGCGCGATAGATCGATGATATTTATTTTAAGTACCACCTCTAATTTCATTGAATCGGCTGGAGTAGAAGTAGCGCAATTTAAAATTTTAGCGTTATCTGATTCCACTATTTGTGCAATATGTGAAAGTGAGTAATCATTGATGTTGACTTCTAGCACAATTACTCCGCCTGGTTCATTAGAAGAGGTGAATTTAGAGAAGCTGTAGGCTAAATCCATAGATAAGATAGAGCCGCAGTAAACATTTTTATCGTCGAGCACAGGAATCACTGATATTCTGGCTTCTCCCATAATTTTAATCACTTCAAAGATATGGTCGTGAACGCGTACAAAGGGACGCATCAGGGAAATCTTTTTATTTTTTATTTCCTCTGAAGTATCTTCAAAGAAATCGTAGATATCTTTGTCGGAAAGGAGTCCGCAGTACTCATCGTCTTTCACAATAGCAACGTGAGAAATACGGAATTCATCCATCATAGAAAGAGCAGTATCTCCTGTGTCTTGAGGTTTCAAGAAAGGAAGGTCGTAGGTGATTAAATCTTGTGCTAACACGGAATAAACAAATTTAAGTACGTGGCCAAAGGTAGTATTTTTTACTTTTGTGCACCACTAATAAAAAAGCTATGGTAAGATTAAGCGTAAACATTAACAAAATTGCCACTTTGCGAAATTCGAGAGGCGGAGATGTGCCTAACGTTGTGCAAGTAGCGAAAGATGCCGAGCGTTTTGGCGCACAGGGAATAACGGTACACCCTAGGCCAGATGAGCGTCATATTCGTTATGCCGATGTTTATGATTTGAAGAAGATAGTAAGCACAGAATTCAATATAGAAGGCTATCCATCAACCGATTTTATGAAGATGGTGTTAGAGGTTAAGCCTGAGCAAGTAACTTTAGTACCCGACCCGCCAGGAGCGCTTACTTCAAATGCGGGTTGGGATGCCAAAAAGAACTTCGATTTTTTAAGCGAGGTGGTGAAAGAGTTTAAAAAACAAGGCATTCGCACTTCTGTTTTTATGGAAACAGAACTCAACCAAATAGAGTGGGCAGCCAAAACGGGTACAGATAGAATAGAGTTGTACACCGAAGGCTATGCAACGGAATATGCTAAAAATAAGGAGGAGGCTGTTGCTCCTTACAAAAAGGCTGCTTTAAAGGCGAAGGAATGTAAGCTGGGATTAAATGCCGGACACGATCTTAGTTTACAGAATTTGAAGTATTTTTCTGAAGAAGTTGAGGGCTTGGATGAAGTATCTATCGGTCACGCCCTCATCGCCGATGCTTTGTACTACGGATTGGAGAACACCATTCAATTATATTTACGTCAGTTGCGCCATGGAGCTTAATTTTAAAGTATTTGGAGAAGGAGATTCGGTAATCATTTTGCACGGATTTTTGGGCTCTTTAGACAATTGGCAAAGTGTTGCCAAAGATTTATCTACCAACTTTAAAGTGTATTTGATTGATTTGCGCAATCATGGCAAAAGTGAGCATACCTCAAAGCACAGTTATGCCTTAATGAGCGATGATTTAAAAGAATTTTTTCAAAAGCAAACTATTACAAAAGCACATGTTATTGGCCATTCTATGGGAGGTAAAACAGCTATGTTTTTTGCTAGTCACAACCCTCAATTGGTAGATAAACTGGTGGTGATAGATATTGGTGTAAAGTATTATCCACCCCATCATCAAGATGTTTTAGGCGCATTAAATTCTATTGATTTAAGTGTTGTAAGCACTCGACAAGAAGTAGAAAGTCATTTAATGCACAAGCTTAACGACAATGGCGTAGTTCAATGGCTCATGAAAAACCTCAAAAGAGAGGGAGATGTTTTTCAATGGAAATTTAATTTGAAAGATTTAACCGCAGAAATAGAAAATATAGGAGAAGCTTTGCCCGAAGAAGCTGAATTTTTAAATCCGACTTTATTCATTCGTGGTGGAAACTCTCATTATGTATTGGATGAAGACATAGAGGGTATCGTGCAGCATTTTCCGATGGTGAAAATGGAAACAATAGCACAAGCCGGACACTGGGTGCATGCAGAGCGACCTCAGGAATTTAGTGATGTACTTCAGAAATTTCTTAAAAACTAGTAACTTAACCGCTTCAAAAATAAATTATGCCCGAATCATTAGCGATAATACCCACTTACAACGAAAGAGAAAACATTGAAGCGATCATTCGCAAAGTGCTTTCATACCCTGAAGGATTTCACATGTTGATTGTTGACGATGGTTCACCAGACGGAACAGCTCAAATCGTGAAAGATTTGCAAAAAGAGTTTGATGGTCGTTTGTTTTTGAAAGAAAGAACAGGCAAACAAGGCTTAGGTACGGCTTATATCCTTGGATTTAAATGGGCCATTGAAAACAAATACGAATTGATTTTTGAGATCGATGCCGATTTTTCTCACAATCCCGATGATTTGCTTCGCTTGAGAAAAGCTTGTTTAGACGGCGCCGATTTAGCTATAGGTTCAAGATATTGCAATGGTGTGAATGTAGTGAACTGGCCTATGTCGAGAGTACTTACCTCTTATTACGGTTCTATGTATGTGCGCATGATGACAGGTATGACTATTCGCGATACCACAGCTGGCTTTAAATGCTACAAAAGAAGAGTGTTGGAAACCATTGATTTTAATGCGATTAAATTGATTGGCTATGGCTTCCAAATAGAAATGAAATTTAGAACTTGGAAACATGGTTTCAAAATAGTGGAAGTGCCTATCATCTTTCAAGATAGAACGGCTGGCGCTTCTAAAATGAGCAAAGGGATTATTAAAGAAGCATTCATAGGGGTGTTTCTTATGAAAATAAAATCGTGGTTTACCAAATACAAGCAAGCAAATGAAATCACTAATTAAAGGCGGAACGCTGGTGAATGAAGGCAGAATTTTTAAAGCCGATATTCTTATTGAAGATGGAAAAATAAAAGAGATTTTTGAGAACAGTGCCGATTTTAAGGACGAAAATGTTGAGGTAATCTCAGCACAAGGGAAATACATTTTACCAGGATTGATAGACGATCAAGTTCATTTTCGTGAACCTGGTTTAACGCACAAAGGAAATATTGCATCAGAATCAAAAGCAGCAGCAGCGGGCGGAGTAACTTCTTTTATGGAGATGCCCAACACCAATCCTCAAACCACTACTGCCCAAGAATTAGAAAAGAAGTTTGCCATTGCTGCTGAAAATAGCGCTGTGAATTATTCTTTTTTCATGGGTGCTACCAACCACAATATCGATGAGTTATTGGCTGTTGATGTAAAGCATACGGCAGGTATTAAAATATTCATGGGCTCTTCAACAGGCGATATGCTGGTGGATGATACACATGTGTTGTGCGAGATTTTTAAGAAGTCGAAAGTGCTTATTGCTACCCACTGCGAAGACGAACAAACCATCAAGAACAATTTAGAAACTTATAAAGCGAAATACGGTGATGACATTCCTTTTTCTGCACATCCTTTAATTCGCAATGAAGAAGCTTGTTACAAGTCGTCGTCAATGGCTGTGCAACTAGCTAAAAAGCACGATACCCGTTTGCATATTTTACATATTTCATCGGCGTCAGAAGTGGCTTTGTTTGCCAACGATGTTCCTTTAGAAAAGAAAAGAATTACAGCCGAAGCTTGTATTCATCACCTGTGGTTTAGCGATGCCGATTACGAAGACAAAGGACGATGGATTAAGTGGAATCCGGCAGTGAAAACCGCTAAAGATAGAGAGGCTGTTTGGAAAGGGGTTTTAGCAAACAACATCGATATTATTGCTACCGATCATGCGCCTCATACCATAGAAGAGAAGGAAGGTAAATATTTAAAGGCTCCTTCTGGCGGACCGCTAGTTCAACATTCATTAGTGGCCATGCTTGAATTTGTGAAACAAGGTAAAATCACTTTAGAAAGAGCAGTTGAGAAAGTTTCGCATGCGCCCGCTCTTTGTTTGCAAGTAGAAAAAAGAGGATTTATTAGAAAAGGATATTTTGCCGACTTGGTGATGGTAGATTTGAATGATGCTTGGACGGTGAACAAATCGAACTTGTTGTACCATTGCGGATGGAGTCCCTTTGAATGCTACACCTTCAGTTCAAAAGTTCTTACTACTTGGGTTAACGGTAAAATTGTATACAAAAATGGCTCCGTGGTTAACGGAGCCAAAGGTAGTGCGCTGACTTATGCTAGATAAAACTAGTTTCCTTCAACAGGTTTAGCTTGCGTATCTGTAGTGGTGTTTACATCCATGGTTACAATTTGATCGGCAGCCCATGTTCCAGAGTATTGAGCTGTTCCTAACCAATAGAATTTACCGTAGCCATCTCTTTTATCGTCTTTCCAGTTTCCAGCGTATTTACCGCCTTTTATCCAAATGTAAGTTCCAAAACCACTTCTTTTGCCTTGAAAGAAAGAACCAATGTATTTGTCTCCGCTAACAAAAAGGTATGTCCCCGGACCGTGAGGCTTCCCATTTAACCATTGTCCGTCATATTGATCACCATTCGGAAATTTAAAAGTTCCTGAACCAGTAAAGCAATTTCCTTTAGTGCATTGTGCAAAGCTATCGTTGTTGAACAGTGCTGTAAAAGCAACAAGCATTGAAATTAATAAGGCCTTTTTCATATGATAATTTATTTTCGCTGTGAAGATATTAAAATTTTAATCAACCTTCTATCGTGTAAATTTCTAATTTAGAATGTGAATTTGAAAAATTTGCTTCACATTATACATTATTACACTGAATTATGAGATTTTTTTTAGCTCTTCTACTGCCGGTTTATATCTTCTCTTGTACAACCAATAGTGATGCCACAACTGAGGTTATTCCTCAAAATGTGATTGATTCGGTAACATTTGCAAAAGTTTTGGCCGACATGCACATTATGGATGGCGGTGCTAAATTTCAAGCTTTCCCCGATAATAGAATAGCGGCTAATAAATACAGTCAGAATTTAGGCGTGCTTAAAAAATACCATCTCGACAAAGCAAAATTCGATTCTACAATGGTTTACTATTCTGCCCATCCCGATAAATTTGAAAGAGTTTACAATAAGGTGTTGCAGATTTTGAGCGAAGAACAAGCATTGTTAAGCAGCACCGAAAAAGAAGTGGCGAAAGATACTGTGAAGAAAGATAGTTTGTTGAAGATGAAAGTTAGGTTGTTTAAATAGGCGGTAAGATATTACATATAAAACCTCGCCGCATCCTTAACACTTTCCTTTATGCTTCTATACTCAAAACCCAATCTTTCTCTTACTTTTTCATTAGAATAGTATGCTTTTCTATACGCTGATTGCGCATTCTCTTTGGTGATGAAAGGTTGAGCTCTAAATAGGAAACATCTTAAAGCATCAACGCGCCAAATGATTTCGGCCATCCAGCGCTTGGCTTCGCGAGAGGGAGCAGATAGTTTAAGGTTTAAGGCAATAGCATCAAACAATTCTTTGAAGGAAATATTTTCGCTAATGGCCAAGAAACGTTCGCTTTGAATGTCGCTTTTCATCAAGCGCACCATGATTTCTACAACATCGCGCGCATCTACAAAGCCATTCACTCCGTGGGTATAAAACTTTAGTCCTTTTTTTACTTTGTTGAAAAGAGAAGCACTTGATTTTTCTTCGTTGCCCGGACCGATAATCACCGACGGATTTACAATCACGGCATTCAAACCATCTTCAATGCCTCGCCACACTTCCATCTCAGAATATTTCTTGCTAAAAGCGTAATTCGATTTTCCTTCTTTATCTACCCACAATTTTTCTTCGGTGATTTTTCCGTTCTCTATAGAATCGCCCAAAGCCGCAGTAGAACTAACGTGACATAGTTTTTTAATGTTTAATTTCAAGGCCATGTTCACCACGTTGTGCGTGCCTTCAATATTGATTTTAAACATTTGTTCTTTGTCTCTTTTCGCAAATGAAACGGTTGCCGCGCAGTGGTAAACATAATCGCAACCCTGCATCGCATCTTCTAATGAGAGAATATCTAGCACATCGCCATCTACCCATTCTATCTTAGAAAATAAGGTTTTATCGCTCGAATAAAATTCAAAAATATCTTGTGCTGTTTTTAATGAACTTCCGCTTCTTTTTAAGGCGCGAACGGGTTCTCCTTTACTTACCAAATGGAATAAAAGATGTGCGCCTAAGAGTCCGGTACCGCCCGTGATGAAGTTCATGTGGCTAAGATAGTAAAATATCACTCTTTTGGAATTTAACCACAGAGACACAGAGGTCACTGAGCTGAAAAGAGAAGACGTAATATTTGTTGAACACGGAGACGCTTTGCTTTATTGAGGTCACAGGGCCTATATTATTTAAAAAGTTTGGCTCTGTGTTCTCCGTAAATCGTAAGATTCTTTGCGGTCTTTTATTATTTAATTCTCTGTGACCTCTGTGCCTCTGTGGTTTCAGTCTTTTCTTATATCTTTGTGCCTCTTAAAATTGATACCATGAATTTCATCGAAGAATTAAAATGGAGAGGGATTTTGCAAGACATGATTCCTGGCACCGAAGAGCAATTGCAAAAGGAAATGACTACGGCTTACGTAGGTTTCGACCCAACTGCTGATTCCTTACATGTGGGTAATTTAGTGGCTATTATGTTGTTGAAGCATTTTCAAAATTGCGGACACAAACCTTTGGCTCTCGTTGGTGGTGCTACAGGAATGGTGGGCGACCCATCGGGTAAAAGTACCGAAAGAAAATTCTTGGATGAAGCTACTTTAAAGCACAATCAAGATTGTATCAAAAAACAATTAGAGAAATTTTTAGATTTCAATGGTGGTGCAAATTCTGCCGAAATAGTAAACAATTACGATTGGTTTAAAGATTTTTCTTTACTCGATTTCTTGCGCGATGTAGGTAAACACATCACTGTAAGTTATATGATGGCCAAGGATTCTGTGAAGAACAGATTAGAAGGCGGTATCTCCTTCACCGAGTTTTCTTATCAGCTGATTCAAGGCTACGATTTCTACTACCTAAATGAAAAATACAATTGCAAATTGCAAATGGGTGGTAGCGACCAATGGGGCAATATTACTACGGGTACCGAGTTGGTGCGTCGTAAAAGCGATAGAGAGGCTTTTGCCTTAACAGGTAAATTAATTACCAAAAGTGATGGTACTAAATTCGGTAAATCGGAAGGTGGAAATATTTGGTTAGATGCGAAGAAAACATCGCCATATCAGTTTTACCAGTTTTGGTTAAACGTGAGTGATGACGATGCTTTGCGCTACATTAAAATATTTACTACTCAAACTAAAGCAGAGATTGATGCATTGGCGGAAGAGCATGCTAAAGAACCCGGACAACGAGCTTTGCAAAAAGCATTGGCTAAATCGGTAACCATTACGGTGCATTCTGAAGCCGATTACAATAACGCTATTGCAGCATCTGATATCCTTTTTGGTAAAGGCACCTTGGAAACTTTACAATCGTTAAGCGAAGATGATTTCTTGGCTGTTTTTGCCGATGTTTCTAAAAGTGAATTGTCGAAAGATAAATTGGCTGCGGGTATCAATATTGTTGATTTCTTGAGTGAAACAACCACTTTGTGCGCTTCTAAAGGCGAAGCCAGAAGAAGCATTCAGGGTAATGCCATTGCGGTAAACAAATCGAAGGTAGATGAAAGCAAAAGTGTAAATACCAATGATTTATTAAATGGTAAATACATCTTATTGCAAAACGGCAAGAAAAAATACCATGTGGTAGTGGTTTCTTAATGAAACAACAAAGCATCTATATCGACAACAATGCCACTACACCATTAGATGAGCGTGTGTTGCAAGCGATGCTTCCTTATTTCACCCATGAATTTGGCAATGCCAGTAGCTCTACACACCGTTATGGTTGGGTAGCCAAAGATTCCGTGGAAACAGCGCGAAAACAAGTAGCAGAAACAATAGGTGCCGAAGAAAGTGAAATTACCTTTACCAGTGGCGCTACAGATGCTATCAATCAAGGAATTGTGGGTGCTTTTCAATTGTTTAAAGGCCATAAAAATCATTTCATTACTTTTGTTACCGAGCATAAAGCGGTATTAGATGCCCATCGATTTATAGAAAAAGAAGGGGCTGAGGTTAGCTATTTGGGTGTTGATTTTAATGGCTTAATTGATTTAAAGGAATTAGAAAACGCTATCACAGAAAATACAGCATTGGTTTCTGTAATGCTGGCCAACAATGAAACAGGAGTGATACAAGATGCAAGAGCTATTGCTGAAATAGTGCATCGTAAAAACTCGATTTTCTTTTGTGATGGCGTGCAGGCTTTGGGTAAAATTGCTTTAAATGTAAACGATTTGGGTATTGATATAATGCCTTTATCGGGGCATAAGATATATGGTCCGAAAGGAGTTGGAGCGCTCTACACCCGCCGTAAATCACCACGTATTAAATTGCCTCAAAATTTACACACGGGTACAGCCAATGTTCCTGCTATTGTGGGTTTTGCTAAGGCTTGTTCTTTAATCGATATAGAAGAAAACAAAAAGATATTGACTTTAAAGTCGGAACTTTTAAAAGGCCTACAACAATTGGGTTTTGTAAACAATGTAGTGGATGTGCCCACTTTACCCAATACCATCAATGGTCGTTTCGATACCATCAAAGCCGCAGAATTAATAAAAAAAACCGACGCGTTAGCTTATTCTTTGGGCTCTGCCTGCAATTCAGCCGATGCTAAGTTATCTCACGTTTTGAAAGCAATGGGTTTAAGCGATGCTCAAATTCAATCTTCGTTTAGAATTTCCTTAGGCAGATTTAATTCATCTGAAGAAATAAAAAGGGTGTTGCAAGAGTTTTTAGGGCATATTAGTTGAGTAGGAAATTAAATATTGTTATAGCTCTTTCGCAAAGCGCAATATTCCTTATTTTTAAGAAAATTTTACGGAATGAATAGACTTATCCTATTGTTGTTGTTGTTGTTTTCTTCTTCGCTTTTTGCGCAGCAAATTGATACAGATAGTTTGCGTGCCAAATACAAAGATGAAAATGCGGTGTACAGCAACTTTAAAGAAAATATGGTGATTAATGTGGTGAAGGATAAACCTGTGGTTTACTGCGATCATCAATCGGAAATGTGGTTTCTAAAAGACAATGCACATTCATACGCCAATCGTTCAATTTATTTTTCTTATTTCACGGGCATAGAAAACATCAATGCCTACACCTTAGTGCCCACTGCTAAAAAGGGCAAGTCAGTGAAAGAATTTGTAACTAAAATTGAAGAAAAGAACACTATTTCTTCAGGTATTTTTTTCGATAGCGGCAAGCAAAAGTCTTTTACTTTCCCCAATGCCAAAAAAGATGGTGCCGCCCATTTAGAGTATCGTGAAGTGTACAACGACCCTCACTTTTTGGGCTTGTTTTATTTCAACACTTATGTGCCTATTCAGCATTCTGAGTTCTCGGTTTCTTTTCCTTCCAGCGTTAAGTTAGAGTACACTTTAATGAATACCGAGAAGTACAATATTGAAATGACCACTATACAGAAAAAGGGAGTGACTACGTACACCTGGGTGGCCAAAAATATTGCTGCGTACGATTACTTTAATAATGCACCAAGTTTAAGTTATTATGCGCCGCATGTGATTGTGCGTATTGCCGAAATAAAACATAAGAATGGCGAAGTAGAGAAGGTTTTGCCTGATATTAACGGACTTTACGATTGGTATTACACCTTTGTTGAAGATGTAAATACAGAAGACAATAGCGATTTGAAAAACCTCACAGATTCTATTGTGAAAGATGCTCCAAACAACGATGAAAAAGCGCGTAAAATTTTCAATTGGGTACAAAGCAATGTGAAATATGTAGCTTTTGAAGATGGTATGGGTGGTTTTATTCCAAGAGAAGCACACATGGTTTGTCAGAAACGCTACGGCGACTGCAAAGACATGGCCAGCATAATTACCGAAATGTTGAGGTATGCAGGTTTGAAATCGCATTTAACATGGATTGGCAGCAGAGATATTCCTTATGGTTATGATCAGGTTCCAACGCCATTGGTTGACAATCATATGATTTCTGCCTACGAGCGTGAGAATGGCGAAATTGTATTTTTAGATGCAACGGGTTATTACACACCCTTCGGTATGCCTACTTCCTTTATTCAAGGTAAAGAGGCTTTAATTAGCAATGGAAAGGGAAAATTTAAGGTGATGCCGGTGCCCATAATTAGCAAAGAAAAAAACTTAAGAAGCGATTCATTAATTCTTACCCTAGAAGGTGATGCTTTGGTGGGCAAAGGATTTATAGATTCTCGTGGTTACGATAAGATTTATTTTGTGAATCGTTTGTTGAACGAAACTCCCGATAAACGCAAAGAAAAAACCAAAGCATTGTTGGATAAAGGCAACAATAAAATCGATTTTAAATCGATAGAATTTTTTGGTTTAGACAATCGCGATTCTAATTTATACATTCATTACAATTTTAAATTGCCCGATTATGTGAAGGTAGCTGGCGAACAAATTTTTGTGAACTTGAATCTCGAAAAAGATTTGCGCAGCGCCAACATCGATATAAAGAAAAGAAAAGGCATTCCTATCGATAACGATTATAAATTTCAAGAGCGTGAAAGTAATACATTGCTTATTCCTAAAGGCTATGAAGTAAACTATTTGCCAGGCAACACTTCTTTTAAAAACGGTTTGTTTGGATTCAATATCACTTATGAAAAAACAGCCGATAAGGTGGTGATGGTGAAAGATTTTTACATCAATTATTTGTTGTTGAAAGAAGATAAATTTGTTGATTTCAACGCCATGATTAAAGAAATAAATAAGGCTTACAGCGAAGTGGTAGTGCTTCAAAAAATTACAAAACCAATTAAGAAGTAAAATGAAAAAAATTATATCAACCCTTTTCTTCACCTTTTCGGTATTTGCACTTGTTGCCCAAGCAGATGCTTTAAGTGATTTTTCTTTTGAAATGAAAAATTACGATTGGGAGGAGAAACCAACCCCAACAGCAATTACAGAAGAAGAAGCCAAAGCACCATTGGTGATTACCAAAGATTTTTTGGTGAAAGAATATTTGTATTTCAGCGGTATTTTCTTTGAGGTTTCTACCTTCCACAAAAAGAAGAAATTGAACAATGATGAGGCGGTGGATGCGAGCAATAAAGTGTATATCAGTACGGCGCGCCGACAAGAAGTTATAGGCCTAAAAGCACGCTCGATATCTAAAGATGGAAAAGTAACGGTGTTTAACAACGACAATATTAAACAGGTTGAGAATTACGAAAATGCCGGACCCTTCACCATTTTTGCCTTAGAAGGAGTGGAGAAAGGAAGTGAGATAGAATACATGTACACCATTAAAGCACCCATCAACGATTTCAATTGTGATGATTACACTTTAACCAATACTTACCCAGTTAGAAACGCTCATTTTGAATTGATTTACGATAAGTCTTGGGTATTTTTAACCAAGTCGTACAATGGATTGCCCGAAGCTAAAATAGACACTACCCTTTCGGGAAAGAATCGCCATACGGTAGATGTTTTGTCGAGTCCTTCTATCGACGATGAAATTTTTTCTTATGGCAAAGCCGCTTACAAAAGAATGGAATACAAGTTCAGCAAAAACAAAGAAAACAATTCGGGTGAGGTAAATACCTTCGATGATTTTGCGAAAGATTATTACCATTATTTCTATGAAAATGGTGACCCTAAAAGATATAAAGCAGAGGTTAAGGCAGTACAAAAGATGTTGAAATCATTGGCCTTAGAAGGTTTAAATGAAGAAGATAAAATCAGAAAAATTGAAGAGCATATTAAATCGTTTACTTTAGATAGAGCATCGGGTAAAATTTTGGTGAACGATGTCATTGCTGCTAAGGCGGTTCAGCAACCTTGGGTTTATTGTCGCTTGTTTGCTTTTGCCCTAGATCAGGCACTTATTGAACACCAATTGGTGGTGACCAGCGATAGAAGCAATAAACATTTCGATGGTGATTTTCAATCGTGGAGTTATTTGCAAGAATTCTTGTTTTATTTTCCAAAATACAAAAAGTATTTGTCGCCAACAGAAGTGGCGTACAGGTACGGTTTGATTCCCGAAAACTCATGTTACAACAGTGGTTTATTTATCAGGTTCATTAGTCTAGGTGACGTTACTTCTCCGCAATCGGAAGTAGGCTATATTGAGGGTCCGGCCGATTCTGTTACCTATTCTAATATCGATGCCACCATTACTTTCGATGAAGACTTTGCTGGTGCCAACTTAGATATCCGCTTAGACCGCACTGGGTACGAAGCTGTTTGGTTTTTGGCCGGATTTAAACATTATACCGAAGAGAGAAAAGAAGAAATTGCCAAAACACTTTTAGATGATTATGCCGATGATTCTGAAGTAAAAGAGTTTTCATTTGGCGACGTGCAAGAGGGAGGTGATATTTTGAAAAAAGTATTTGTGGTAAAAGGTAAAGTTCATTCTTTATCGTTGGTAGAAAAAGCGGGATTAAACTATTCTTTCGATGTGGGTAAAGTAATTGGGCCGCAAGCTGAAATGTACGAAGACAAACAAAGAATGACCGACATTGAGAACGACAACAATCACGGTTATATTAGAACATTGCGTGTAGTGGTTCCCGATGGTTATGTAGTGACCAATATCAACGATGTGGTGATGGATGTTTTTGTAGAGCGCAATGGCAAAAGAACGATGCAATTTAAAAGTTCTTATGTGAAAGAAGGCAATACTTATATTATCACTGTTCATGAATTTTACAACGAAATAAGAGTGCCTAAAGCAGATTACGAATTGTTTAGAAAAGTAATCAATGCTGCAGCCGATTTCAACAAGAAACATTTGGTTTTTGAAAAGAAAAAATAGTGATGAAATTAGCCGATTTTTGGGTAAATCATTTACAGCTCATAGCACATCCCGAAGGAGGCTATTTTAAAGAAATATATCGCGCTGCCGTGATGCATGGCGAGCGTAATATCGCTACCAGTATTTATTTTTTATTGAAGCAAGGAGATGTTTCGCACTTGCACCGACTCACGGCAGATGAGCTGTGGTATTACCATCAAGGTGATGCTTTAAAAGTCACGGTAATTGACCAACAAGGTAAACTCACTGAACATTTCGTTGGCCCAAATCCAGAAAAAGGAGAAACATTACAATTGATAATTCCAGCAGGCAGCATCTTTGGTTCTGAACCAAGCGGCGACTACTCTTTGGTGGGATGCATGGTGAGTCCGGGTTTCGATTTTAAAGATTTCGAATTGTTTACCACTTCGCAGTTGATGCAGATGTACCCAGAATATGAAGAGAGTGTGAGGAGGTTGAGTAAGGAGGTGTACAAATAGGGGAAATGTCTGAACCAAGATGTAAAAGGATTAAAGGATGGGAAGGATGATTTTTATCACGTGCGCGCACCTGGGGTCTATAGTTTTAACTTTTTTGGTTCTTTAAAATTGTTCCAAAAGCGCAACAAGAAAACTTCGTCTTTATTATAACTGTAGTACAAAGTTACTTGAGGAACTACAGGTACTGCATGCACTTTTTTAAATCCTGTTGATTGAAAAGTAAGCGGATTATTTGAAATTATTTTGATGTAGTTTTCTACTTCATCAATAAAAAATTGAGCTTCAACTACGGAGAAATTTTTGAGGAGATAGTCGATGTTTTCCCAGTAATCTTCTTTAGCCTCTGGCGACCAAGCAATGGAATACGACATTATTTAAACAATTGCGGAAAGCGTTTACGTGTATCATTCATCACAGAATTATGACTTTCCGTTTTTCCTTTTTTTACCGATGTCAAAGCAGAATCAATCGCTTTTTTTTGTTCAGCAGTAAGTTTGCTTTCCTCAATATTGATAAAGTCTAAGGTCTTGATGTAATTCAACAATGCCAAAGCTTTGTTGTTCGAAAGGTCTATATCAATGGTTAGTTTCATACGAAATGAATTTAAACAAATATAGTGAATTAGGGAATTGAAAGGAAGGGAAATTAAGCCGAAGGTAGGGGGGTAAAGGTGCTTAAGGAAAATAACCTTGTAATTTCAAATTTTGCGCAGCGAATTTGAAATCTTCATTTTAGCGATTTTTAATCGCGACAGAACTACTTTTTAAGTTTAGCGCATCGGCATTATAAATGCCTGAAAAAGGGATTTCAGATTCGCTACGCAAAATCTGAAATTACTAGGTATCTTCTTAATATCGCAAGCTGAAAGCTTGAAGAAAAGATTCAGCAAAGTTACGCTATCGCTAAACGTAGCAGAGAGATGTGTTTCCGATTACAATCAATTGAACAGCATAAAAAGAATAAATATCACAAGAAAGAGCAAATGAATTATGGCTGCTAAAATATTTCTTGTTTCTTGATGAAAAGGTTGATACAAATTCTTTACTATGAGAAGAACACTTATAATGGGCAATGCAATAACTGAAAGTATTGCAAAACCTGGATTACAGCGATCTCCTGGAAATAATTCAAATGAAATTGCGATTACTACAAATGCAATTATGTAAAATACTAATGTAGGAACTGCCTTTTTCCACATATATTAAATATGCAACGCTCTCTTCCCAGTCGCATCCAACGCAGCCTCTTTCAGCGATTCGGTAAAAGTAGGATGTGCATGGCTCATACGAGAAATATCTTCTGCAGAAGCGCGGAATTCCATAGCTACAACAGCTTCGGCGATCATATCGGCGCAACGCGGACCAATCATGTGAACACCTAAGATTTCATCGGTATCGGCGTGGGCCAAAACTTTAACGAAACCGAATTCAGCATCCATACTTGCGCGGGCGCGACCGCTTGCTTTGAATGGGAAGTTACCTGCTTTGTATGGAGTTTTTGATTCTTTGAGTTGTTCTTCTGTTTGTCCGACTGCAGCAACCTCAGGCCAAGTGTAAACAACACCAGGAATTAGGTTGTAATCGATATGCGGTTTTTGTCCGGCAATTACCTCTGCAACAAAAACACCTTCTTCTTCTGCTTTGTGCGCCAACATTGCACCTTTCACCACATCGCCAATAGCGTAAATTCCTGCAACGTTGGTTTCCAAATGATTGTTCACGTCGATTCTTCCTCTGTCGTCTACTTTTACGCCCGCTTTATCTAAACCTAAACCTTCGGTATATGGTTTTCTTCCTACAGAAATTAAACAGTAGTCACCTTTAAATTCTACTTTTTCTCCTTTGCTGTTTTCTGCAACAACAACAGCTTCTTTAGCCGATGCTTTAGCAGAAAGAACTTTATGACTGAAGAAAAATTCGAATCCTAATTTGGTCAATGCTTTTTGCAATTCTTTGCCCAAAGCCTTATCCATAGTTGGAATAATACCACCTGCAAATTCTACCACTTGCACTTTAGCGCCCAAACGAGCGTAAACTGAACCCAACTCTAAACCAATAACACCACCGCCAATAACGATTAAGTTTTTTGGTATTTCAGTTAAGTTTAAAGCCTCGGTAGAAGTAATCACACGTTTTTTGTCGATCTCCATTCCAGGGAAAGCGGCAGGTTTAGAACCTGTAGCGATAATGGTTTTAGAAGTTTCAATAGTTTCAGTTCCTTCATCAGAAGTGATTTGAATAGTGTTTTTATTTACGAAAGATCCCAATCCTTTGTACACAGTGATTTTGTTCTTTTTCATGAGGAAGTCGATACCGCCTGAAGTTTGCGCTACCACTTCGCTTTTGCGTTGAATCATTTGTTTCAAATTCACAGCAATACCTTTAACATCGATACCGTGTTCTTTGAAAGTATGTGTAG
Source organism: Flavobacteriales bacterium (assembly GCA_049430665.1). Classification (GTDB taxonomy): domain Bacteria; phylum Bacteroidota; class Bacteroidia; order Flavobacteriales_C; genus JAHEZL01. The sequence continues at coordinate 44,138 of JBMTCG010000010.1, forward strand.
CATTGTGGTAATGCTCAGAAGAATCTAAAAGAGCTTTAGAAGGGATACAGCCTACGTTCAAGCAGGTACCTCCTAAAGTATTGTATTTTTCAATGATGGCGGTTTTCATACCCAATTGTGCACAACGAATTGCTGCAACATAGCCCCCAGGGCCAGAACCGATAACTACGACGTCGAATTTGCTCATGATAATTTATTTTGCTGCTAATTTATGTAAAAGAGTTTGAAGTTAAGTGTACAGTTAATTTTTTAAATAAAACTTTGGATGTATTTTCAGAAGCGGGATAGTAATCAACTCTCCGCCTTTTGAAGGCGGAGTGCCGCAGGCGAGGTGGTTATAAAAAGAATGATTTCCGTTTCTTTTCAATTGAATTTCTTGTCCATTAACCCCCTCCCCCTTCGGGTTCTCCCCCTTCAAAATGGGGAGAGTTAATTAGTGACTCTAGACTTTAAAATGAAAACTATTTCAACCCCTCTCTAATCAAATCGTGAAAATGCACCATTCCAAAATAGTTTCCTGAAGCATCAACCACAATCAGTTGCGTGATATTTTTGGCTTCCAACATTTCCAATCCGCGAATGGCCAATTCATCCTTTTGAATGGTTTTAGGGTTGTGTCCCATTATATCTTTGGCTTGCAGCGATTGAATATCGCTTCCTTTTTCAATCATTCTACGAATGTCTCCATCGGTAATGATACCCGTGATTTTACCACTTTCGTTGGCGACTATTGTAGCGCCTAAACGCTTAGAGGATATTTCATAAATCACTTCTTTGATGGATGCATTTTCTTTCACTTTAGGAGCCGCATTTTTTTCTGCGATAGCCTCTAATTTTAAAGTGAGTTGTTTGCCTAAAGCCCCGCCTGGATGAAATTTCGCGAAGTCTTCTGCTGTGAAGCCTTTCAATTCTAACAAACAAACTGAGATGGCATCTCCTATTGCCAATTGTGCGGTAGTGCTGGCTGTTGGCGCCAAGTTGATGGTACAAGCTTCTTTTTCTACGCCAGTATAAATGAAGAAATCGGCTTCTTTGGCCAATACAGAATGTTCATTGCCTGCTAGCGCAATTAGCTTATTGCCGCGCGCTTTAAGAAAGGGGATAAGTACTTTAATTTCCGGACTATTACCCGAATTGCTTATGCATATCACCACATCGTCGTTTTGCACCACGCCAAGGTCGCCATGAATGGCATCGGCAGCATGCATAAAAACCGAAGGCGTGCCAGTAGAATTTAGCGTTGCAACGATTTTTTGGGCAATATTGGCACTTTTGCCTATGCCCGTGATAATTACTCTGCCTTTACAATGCAGCAACAAATCAACAGCTTCATAGAAGGAGGAGTCGATTCTACTTTTCAATGATATCAATGCATTAGCTTCAATATCTAGCGTGGTTTTCGCGCGTTCTATTACCTTTTCCTTGTTTGTCAAAACGTTAATTTTTTACGAAAACCAAATTAACACTTTTCCCGTATTAGAATATATATTATTTTTAATTCTTAATTCACAATCTAATCAAGGGGATTTAATTAGTAATGCAAACAGTTGTAGTTGAAAGTACGTTGACGGAAGGGCTGAAGAAATATTTCGGTTTTAGCAAGTTCAAAGGCAGACAGGAAGAAATCATCAGTAACCTATTGAGTGGCAATGACACGTTTGTGATCATGCCAACGGGAGGTGGTAAATCGCTATGTTACCAGTTGCCCGCTCTAATTTCAGAAGGAACCGCGGTAGTGGTTTCGCCATTGATAGCATTAATGAAAAATCAGGTAGATGCCATTCGTGGTCATTCTGATGAAGAGAAAGTAGCGCATTATTTAAACTCTTCATTGACTAAGAGTCAGATTGCTGTTGTAAAAGCCGACATACGCGAGGGCAAAACAAAGTTATTGTACGTTGCTCCAGAGTCGCTTACCAAAAACGATAACATAGAGTTTTTAAAAAGTATCAATGTTTCTTTCTTCGCTATTGATGAAGCGCATTGTATTAGTGAGTGGGGACATGATTTCCGTCCCGAATACCGCCGTTTAAAAACCATCATTGAAGACATTACTCGCCGACCAATCATTGCTTTAACAGCAACTGCTACACCTAAGGTGCAGCAAGATATTCAGAAGAACTTGAATATGATGGACGCGAAGGTTTTTAAAGACTCATTCAACCGTTCTAACCTCTATTATGAAGTTAGGCCGAAACACGATATCAATAAAGACATTGTTAAGTTTATAAAAGGCCACGAAGGTAAATCGGGCGTTATTTATTGTTTGAGCCGAAAGAAAGTAGAAGAAGTTGCAGAATTGCTGGTTCTCAATGGAATTAAGGCTTTGCCATATCATGCCGGATTAGAAGCGGCCAATCGTGCTGCGCATCAAGATGCTTTTTTGATGGAAGATGTTGATGTGATTGTGGCTACCATTGCTTTTGGTATGGGTATCGATAAGCCTGATGTTCGTTTTGTAATTCACTACGATATTCCTAAAAGTTTAGAAGGGTATTACCAAGAAACTGGTCGAGCTGGAAGAGATGGAGGCGAAGGTATTTGTGTAACTTATTACGCTTACAAAGACATTGAAAAATTAGAGAAATTTTTAGTGGGTAAACCCATCGCTGAGATGGAAATAGGTAAGCAGTTGTTAAGCGAAATGGTGAATTATGCTGAATCGGCGGTGTGCAGAAGAAAAATGTTGTTGCGCTATTTTGGCGAGTCATACAATGAAGATAAGTGCAACAATGGTTGCGACAATTGTCGTCATCCTAAAGAGAAATTTGATGGAACGCATCATGTTAAACTATTGTTAGAAGTAGTGAAAGATTTGAAAGAAAAATTCAAATCGAAATATATTTCCGATTTCATGACCGGCATGGCGCATCAAGATATTAAAGATCATCGTCACAACTTGCATGAAAAATTTGGTGCTGGTAAAGAGAAAGATATTAAGTTTTGGAATGCGGTTATAAGACAAACTGCTGTTCATGGCTTCTTAGATAAAGATATTGAAACCTATGGTACGCTTAAGTTAACGCCAGAAGGAGAACAATTCCTATTGAATCCTACAACTGTGATGTTAACGCAAAATCACGATTACGATAAAATGCAAAGTGAAGAGACAGAAAGCAACAACAAAGTGGTGGTTGCCGATGAAACTTTATTAGCGCTATTAAAAGATGTGCGTAAGCGAATTGCTAAGGAAAAAGGAGTTCCGCCTTTTGTGGTTTTTCAAGATCCATCGTTGCAAGATATGGCCATTCAGTATCCAATTACTATGGATGAATTGCAGCAGATTGCTGGTGTTGGACAAGGTAAAGCTGCCAAATTTGGTAGAGCTTTTATTGATGCTATTGCAGCTTATGTTAAAGAAAATGATATCGAGCGTCCGCAAGATTTGGTGATTAAATCGGCAGTAAATAAAAGCGGATTGAAAGTGTATATCATTCAAAACATCGATAGAAAAGTTCCATTACAAGATATAGCCAAGGCCAAAGGAAAAAGCTATGCCGATATATTGTTAGAGATTGAAGCTATTGTAGCATCGGGGACTAAAATTAATCTCGATTACTATATTGACGATATTGTAGATGAAGATTTACAAGACGAGATTTTTGATTACTTCAAAGAAGCCGATAGCGACTCTATAGATAGCGCAATGGAAGAATTTGATGGCGAGGATTTATCGGAAGAAGACATGCGATTGATGCGCGTTAAATTCATGAGTGAAGTAGCGAATTAATCAATAATAGCAATAGTTTTAAAGCGAGATGAAAGTCTCGCTTTTTTTGTTTTATTACTACGGTGTTTATCGTAATTTTTTAAAAAAGTGAACCTAACTTGTTTTCGTCCGTTAAAGAACTTAGTTAGGGGAATTAACAAATTAATACTACGAGTTATGAAAAATTTAAGATGGATTATCGCAGCGGCAATCGTAATTAATACAAGCTTATTATCTGCAAAAGGAAATATTACATTTGGCAACGACATTATTAACAACACCATTTCTGTACAAAGTATGGTAGAAGATTTACTCACCATTAAAGGTGAAGCGGTTGAAGTAAAAATAACCGATGTAAATGGCAATGTAATTAGCAGCTACACTTTAGATGAAACAGCAAAAACGCACCATTTTGATATTAGCTCGTTGGCTAAAGGAGAATACAAATGCGTTATGATTAGCAAAACCAAAGAAGTTCAAACTACAACATTTCAAAAAAGTTAATACACGGTTACTTACTACACTTTAAGAGGTAAACATCCCTTCGGTCAGCAGCCCGAAGGGATTTTTATTTTACATCAATTCTAATTTTATAACAAACTCAAAAAATTCTGTAACGAAAAAGAAAGTGAGGTGAATTAGCTTTACATCAATGGGGTAATAAATAGGCTAAAGGCAAAAATCTTTGGCAAGTGCTAACTTAAATTTATTACTATGAAAAAGCGATTTTTACTTACTTCTCTACTTGTCTTTTTTTGTTTTTTATCTATCGATTTTTTTGCTCAATTGCCATGCAATGTATTGGTTGGATATTGGCAAAGTTCATGGGGAACATCTGTTCGATTGAAAGACATCAACAGCAATTACAATGTGATTAACTTATCTTTTTTAGAAGCGGGTGGAGGCGATGGTCAATCGGATAACAATGTGGTGAGCGCCTTAAATTTTTCTGCAACTAACAATGCCAATTTATTGGCCGATATACCCGTGGTACAAGCACAAGGCAAAGTGGTGTTAATGAGTATTGGTGGGGCAAACGGCTCTTTTAAACTTAGTTCAAGTTCTGATGTAAATACTTTTTTATCTAAGGTAAAAACAGTGATTCAAACGTATGGTTTAGATGGAGTAGATATTGATTTAGAAAGGAGTGTGTACTTAAATCAAACAAGTGGTGGCTCTATTTCTTCACCTGAAAGTCATATCACTTATATGATTTCTGCTTTGCAACAATTGTTGGCGTGGTACCAAACAACGTATAGTAAAAAGATGATTTTAACGATGGTGCCAGAGGTGGCTTACACGGTTGGCGGATTGTCTGATTACATGTCGAAAACCTACGGAGTGCCTTATTTAGCCTTGATTGAAGCGTTAAGAGACCATATTGATTTGGTGATGGTTCAACTGTACAACGCGTCGGGTGGGAGTTACGGCTTAGATGGTAAAGTATATTATGAGGCTACTGCTGATTTCATTGTGAGTCAGACCGAAGCAATGATCAATGGTTTTACCTGCGTAAACAGCAAAGGGACTTACAGCGGTTTAGATGCATCAAAAATTGCTGTTTGTTTACCAGCCAGTTCAGCTGCTGCTTCTAGTGGATACGTGAGTACTACCGTTGCAAAATCGGCTTTAGATTATTTGTTGGGTGTGGGCTCAAAACCCGTTAGTTATACTTTGAAAACCAGTGGTGGATATCCATCTTTAAAGGGAATGGCTACGTGGTCAATCAACACCGATTTAGATGCTTCGTATTCTTTTGCCAACAATTACGCGACTATTTTTAGTGCTTGTCCAACTACTACATCTCAACAAGAACTTGAAGCACAAAAACCAATTAAACTGTTTCCTAATCCGGCAAGTGATTTTATAAATCTTGATGGCACTAATTTGTTAGGTGAAACAGTGAAGGTTTATGATATAAGCGGACAAATTTTGCTACAGCAAACTATTACCAACAATACAGTGACTATGGATATTTCATCCTTATCCTCAGGATTGTATTTTGTTCAAGTATCTTCTCTTTCCCAAACGCTCGCAGTCGATAAATAAAAGAGGATTTCTTCATTATTACCCCACTACCTCTTTCCTCGCCTTTCACCCCATTAAGGCGAGGTTTTCTTTTTTATACACCCAATACTTCTTTCAACTTGCCATAGCCCATTCTGCTTAAAGGAATTCTTACTCCGCTTTTCAATAGGGCAATATGACTTCCTTTTTCCGCTGCTTCTATCTTGGTAATTTGTTGCAAGTTCAAAATGTACGAACGATGCACACGTAAAAAATCGGCTTTGTCTAACACTTCTTCAAAATGTGACATCGTTTTTTTCTTTAAATGGTAGGTGTCTTTGGTGAAGATTTTCACATAGTCATCATACGCTTCTATGTACATGATGTCTTGCGATGGAATAATACGAATGTTGCTTCCGTTTTTTACCACAACACGGCTGCTTTCTTCGGGCGAACGCGTTTCGTTTATCAATGCTTGCGTGCTGCTTTGGGCTATTTCTGTTTTATTTTGTTCGCGTTGTTGCATCCATTTTTGCAATGCTTTATCAAATCTTTCTTTGCTAAACGGTTTTAGTAAATAATCTACAGCATGTGCCTCAAAAGCTTTAATGGCGTAATCATCGAAGGCAGTGGTAAAAATTACCGATGGTGCAGGGTCTAACAATTCCAACATTTCAAAGCCGTTAATTTTTGGCATTTGAATGTCGAGAAAAATCAAATCGGGTTGATGCTGCATAATGGCTTTTACGCCGTCAAATCCGTCGTTGCATTCTTGCACCACAGTGATGTTTTCGTGTGCACCTAAATACTCTTTCACGATGCTTCTTGCCAAAGGTTCATCGTCAATTAAAACTACTTTAATCATGACTAATATGTTGAGGTATTTTTACTATCGTAATGAAAATATTTTCTTTTTGTTGAGCACTCAATAAATCATTTCTTTGGTACAACAAATGCAATCGGCGCTGAATGGAGTTGAGTCCGAAACCTGTACCTTTCTTAGGTTTGGCAGTACTAGTATCGTATGGATTTTCTACTTCCACAACTAAAAACTGACCCTCTTTTTTGCACGAAATTTTAATCAATGTTTCACCAATGGTATCGTACAATCCAAATTTTATTGCGTTTTCTACAATAGGTTGTAAAAGCAAAGTAGGAATTTTAAGTTGTGCATTTTCATCGCTGCATTCCATCACCGTTTGCAAACGGTGGCCGAAACGCACTTTCTCAATTTCTAAATACAAATTTAAGTGTTGTAATTCATCGCATAATTTCACCAATTGCTGATCATCTTTCTTTAATGTTCCGCGCAAAAAATCAGATAATTGTTGAATCATCTTGCGCGCTTCTTCTGGCCTAGAACCCGCCAAGGCACTAATAGAATTTAAACTGTTGAATAAAAAGTGAGGTTGTATTTGCTGGCGTAAATTCGATAATTCTGCTTCGCGCAACAAACGTTCAGCATCTTCTTTTCTAGCGATGCTTTCATTTTCATCTCTCATCTGACGCACCAACCAAGAGATAACAGCCATGAAAGAAATCATTAAAAAGGCGAAGATGAAACGAATGGGCATCGACAATTTTAAGAACGATAAGTATGCTTCGTTATCGCTAAAAATCAATTGTAAAATCCAGCGTATCGCAACGGTAGCTAAAAATGCTAATGCAATACTCCAAACAAAACGATACCATCTGTTTTTGGTGTTGGGCGTGTAATATCTCGAAGTGATTTCTGTGGTGTAGCCCGCAATCGTAATTAGAATATTCGATACGGCAGAATCTATAATCGCTTCACTTAACTGCAATCCTAAACGATGCAATACCAAGGTTTGTATGGCAATCCAAATGAGCCACCACGCGCCGTAGGTGAAGAACATGTTTCTGTATGAAAGTGTTTGCGGACTCAACGACTAACTTTTAATTTCAATACCACCAAAAACCAAGTTTCCTTTCAAGATAAGTAATTTATCGTCGCCGTCAACAATCCTACTTTCCGATTTTCTTTTGTCTTCAATGCCGCCCATTACGGTGGTGATTTCCGATTGTACTTTCCAGTTCGATGGCACAATCATTTTAATACCGCCAAAAACTTGTGTGATTTGTATTTCGGCTTTATCCGCCATGTCGCACTGACTAAAATTTAACTCCGCACCGCCAAACACGGCGCGTATTTCACCCCCTTCAAATTTTTTAGAAACAATGTTTTTTTTCACGCCACCAAAAACAATATCGAAATGAATTCTATCTTCAGTTGACTTGTCTACTGTTTTGCTGTTTTTTCCATTTCCGCAATGTCTCCAATCTTTACCAAATCGATGTTTTTTGTGAGGTTTAAACATGATGAACAAGCCAATTAGAATAACAGCTGCAGGCCAAACAATACTTTGAATTTGGCAATCGGGCCATAAATCTTGAGTCACTAAAAATATACCGCCCACTAAAATGAAAGGAATCCAACCGAACGTTTGTAATTTATTTTTAACCGCGATATGCGCACCAATAGCAATCAACAGCATTTTCCAGCTAAATACCCAATCAGGTATGTTAGAGCCCAATTCTTTCGCCAGGTACAAACAGCCCGCCACCACTACTAATAATCCACCAAAGAACTTACCTCTTTTGTGTTTCTTCTCCCATTCTTCGGCATCGAAATATTCGTTATAATTTTCTTGAGTTTCCATTTTTCAATTGTTATAGGGCAAATGTATAGCAGGAATAACGGGTGTGCAATAGAAAATAGGTAAGGAGGCGGTGAGGGGCGGTGAATGGAAAAAAACAGAGTGAGTGTGAGAGCGAGAGCGA
>JBMTCG010000011.1:0-51685 GCA_049430665.1 Flavobacteriales bacterium
AATGACGCGCTAAGTATGAATAGTTTATATTTTAATCCACCCTCACCTGATACACAAACGGTTCAATCTTTTTAATCTGTTCAGCTCTTTTTAATCCACTTACTTTATTACTCGAATTGAATTTTAATTTGCTATCGAAAGTTCCTTTTGGTGCGTTTTTAATAGCTTCTGCAATAGATTTCATGGTGATGGCAAATCCTGCTCTTTCTTTATCGGCTTCTTTTCCAGAAATCATTCCAATGATATTTCCTTTGTCGTCGAAAAGCGGACCACCACTATTACCATGATTAATCGCCAAGGAAACCCTACATGAACTGCTATCGCCTTTAAATCCTAGGCGAGAACTCATCACCCCTTCTTCAAAAACAATGTTTTCAGATGGAAATCCAAGTGTAAATGCTTTCTCGCCCAAGTCGCAATTTTTGGCGCTGAAAGCATAAGGAACCGCATTTTGTTTTTTGAAATTCTTGTCGTCTATTTTCAAAACGGCGATGTCTCTTCTTTTATCGGTGTAGAGTACAGAAGCGCTGAATATTTCTCCAACTGAATTTTCTACCATTATCTTATCGGCATCTTCCACAATGTGCTTGGCAGTTACTAAATAACCTTTGGAAGAAACCATAAAAGCGGTGCCCGATAAGGCTGTTTCGATTTTTTCTTTTTCTTTGGGAGTAACAATTGGGATTCGAACAGCATCTTTTTTGGATGTCATTTCAAATTTCGATTCATTGTTTTGTTGAATGACCAAATAGCTTATAGTCCCAATGGATAGTAACAATGCAATCGACGCAGCAATTTTCAAGAAATTGAATTTTGATACGATAGAAATCACCTTAGTTTCTTTTGGAATTTCCTGATGGAAAACATCTAATTTTTTCTTTAACTCATTTCTGTTTTTCATCGTGTTGAATACACCAAATACCTTTTGGTATTCATTCACTTGATGAGCCAAATCAGCCTCATTTGCAATTCTTTTTTCAAAGTTTGCTTTCTCTTCAGTCGACATTTTGTCGGCAAGAAAACGTTCTATTATTTTGGGTAATTTCTCTTCCATATTATTGAATAAAAAAGATTCTTTTTAAACGAACCAAACACTTGTATTTTTGGTTCTTTGCGTTATCGGGATTGGTATAGCCAAACTTTTCACATATATCTTGCATAGATGCATCGTGTATATAAAAATCACTAATGATGGTGTTGCAAGGTTCTCCTAATTTTACCAGTGCTTTTTGCATTTGCGCAATGTTTTCTTCTTGCTCATCTATGTCGCTAAAGTCGATGTCTTCTGAGCTTCCAACACTTTCATGTTCTTCAATTTTACCAATGAACTTCGATTGGTGTACCAGCTTTTTTAACCATTGTCGGCGACAAACCGAATACAAAAAAGTATTAATGGCGCAAGTGAGTTCAAAATGCTCGCTTCTAATTTTTTCATAAAACACCATCACACCTTCTTGATACACATCTTTCGCATCGTCTTCTGTGCCGCTATTCGTAACAATAAACTGACGAATCATAGCGTAATTCGAAACATACAAATGCTGCAAAGCCTTTTTGTCGTTGTTGCGAATTCCTTGTATTAACTCAGCATCGGAATATCCCATGTAGCGCTGTTTTTTTATTTATACCCTATCCTTACTAAAGGTAACCCAAGCGTAAAAAAATATTTTTTTATTGTGGGTTGGTGGGGGTAAATATAGAATTATCTCTAATGTGTTTTTTCAAACTTTGGGGCGCTAACTAACTCTCCCCATTTTCAAGGGGGAGTACCCTAAGGGGGAGGGGGTTAATAGATAGAAAATCAAATGAAAAGGAAAATAATCTTCTTGATAACCACCTCGCCTGCGGCACTCCTCCTTGAAAAGGAGGAGAGTTGATTACCGATTCTACTCAAAAAAATATTTCCCTCCCACGGGTTACCTTCATCACTTCCCCAGTATCAAGTTAAAAATCATATCTTATGAAAAACAAAATCAAAACCGGATTATTCGCTACGATAGTAGCAATATCTGTAACATCATGCGGCTTATTTGGAGGTGACGACGTAGTGACTCCTGCAGAATCAAACAACTCAGAAGTGAGAACGGCAGAAGTCGACACTAACAAAGCTAGAACGGAAACCCCCGTTGCTCCAGAAACCAAAACCGAAGAAGGAGCGAAAACCGAATAATTTTTGTTCTTCCTCTTCCCGAAAAAGGCGCAGTGATGCGCCTTTTTTGTTGTTAAATCCATTCATAAACATCCTCTATCTTTAAATATCAAAATTTTCCATCTTCCATTTCATTTTTTTCTTACTTTTGCCGCTCATGTTTTTAAACGAAAAACATATTGAAAACAATTCACCTTCCTTTACTAGGTCAAATAGGCCAAGTAGCAGGCCCATTGGGGTATAGTGCTAACATAGCCTCCCATGCGGACGGCAGTCCGTCAACCGACGGAAAGTTTAACAATCAATTTATTTATTAAGCTTAATTTTTAAGGAAATGGCAATTGAAGTTATAGTAGCTACCGAAGATCATGTGAAATATGCGCAGACTATCTGCACCATGATTGAAGAGGCTGCAAAAAAACGTGGAACCGGTATTGCGAAAAGAGACCCTGAATATGTGAAATCGAAAATGATGGAAGGTAAAGCCATCATTGCGCTAGATAAAGAAGAGAACTCTGAAAAAGTAGTGGGTTTCTGCTACATCGAGACATGGAGCCACAATAAATATGTAGCTAACTCGGGTTTGATAGTAGACGAAAACTACCGTCAGCACGGTTTAGCAAAACAAATTAAATACATGGCTTTCGAGCTTTCGCGCACCAAATATCCAGATGCGAAATTGTTTGGTTTAACCACCTCATTACCGGTGATGAAAATCAATACCGAGTTGGGCTACAGGCCAGCAACATTCGCCGAGTTAACCGATGATGACTCCTTTTGGAAAGGCTGTCAGAGCTGCGTAAACTACGATATTTTAACCCGTACCAACCGCAAAATGTGCTTGTGTACTGGTATGTTAATGGACCCGAACGAAAAGAAAAAGAACGACGATAATAACACTGATAAGAAATAAATTATGGCAACTAAAAAAGTGGTTTTGGCATTTAGTGGCGGTTTAGATACCAGCTATTGCGTTAAATATTTGGCTGATAAAGGCTATGAAGTTCACTCTGCTTTGGTAGATACTGGTGGCTTTTCGACTGAAGAGTTGAAAAAAATTGAAGACCGCGCTAAGTATTTGGGTGTTGCATCGCACACTACTTTAAATCTTCACGATAGATTTTACAATGAGTGTATCAAGTTCTTGATTTATGGAAATATCTTGAAGAACAATACTTATCCATTGAGTGTTTCTGCTGAGCGTATTTTTCAAGCTGTTGCCATCGCCGAGTATTCTAAATCGATTGGTGCAAAAGCTATTGCTCACGGCAGTACAGGTGCTGGTAACGACCAAGTTCGTTTTGATATGGCGTTTGCGATAATTTGTCCGGATGTAGAGATCATCACTCCAATTCGCGATGAAAAATTGTCTCGTCAGGAAGAAATCGATTATTTGAAAAAACATGGCATCGAAGGGAACTACGAAAAAGCGATGTATTCTATCAACCAAGGTATTTGGGGAACTAGCGTGGGTGGTAAAGAGACTTTAACATCTAAAGGATATTTGCCTGAAGATGCTTGGCCTACACAAATCACCAAAACTGGTGAAGAGGTAATTGAAATTGAATTTAAGAATGGTGAGCCTGTAGGTGTAAATGGCACCAGCTATAAACCAGTTGATGCTATTCGTAAAATTCAGGAAATTGCTGCTCCTTACGGAGTTGGAAGAGATATTCACGTAGGTGATACCATCATTGGAATTAAAGGTAGAGTAGGTTTTGAAGCCGCTGCTCCTCTAATCATCATTAAAGCGCATCACTTACTAGAGAAACATACATTGACCAAATGGCAAATGTACTGGAAAGAGCAGTTGGCGAACTGGTACGGTACGTTGTTGCACGAAGGGCAGTACTTAGACCCTGTGATGAGAAACATCGAGACTTTCTTGACCGATACCCAAAAAACAGTAACTGGTAAGGCTTATGTTCATTTGTCGCCACGTAATTTCTACTTGCAAGGTATTGAGTCGAAATTTGATTTGATGGCTTCAAAAGCCGGACAATACGGTGAAATGAACAATTCATGGAGCGGTAACGATGTTAGAGGATTCTCTAAAATCGCTGCAATGCAAAATATTATTTACTACAAAGTAAACGAACAATAAGATGAAGTATACAGTCGGTATAGCAGGAGGTGCAGGTTACACAGGAGGAGAACTCCTTCGTTTGATGTTGCATCATCCTAACGTTGAAATAAAATTTGTGCACAGCACAAGTAATGCAGGTAACAAATTGTATGCTGTTCATAGTGATTTGCTGGGCGATACAGAGATGACCTTCAGCAGCGAATTACAGCAAGTAGATGCCTTGTTTTTGTGCTTGCCGCACGGCAAATCGAAAGATTTTGTTCGCGATAATAAAATCGCCGATTCTACAAAAATAATCGATTTAAGCACCGACTTTCGTCACAGCTTTAAAGATGTAAATCGCGATTTTCAAGGTTTCGTTTATGGTTTGCCTGAGTTTCAACGTGAAGAAATAAAAACAGCAAAAAGAATTGCGAATCCGGGTTGTTTTGCAACAGCAATTCAAATGGCTTTGCTTCCTTTGGCTTCTAGCAAAAGTTTAACTGGCGCCATTCACATAAGCGCAATTACAGGTTCAACAGGAGCGGGAAGAGGTTTGGTAGATACCACTCATTTTAGCTGGAGGGAAGGAAATATTTCTGTGTACAAACAATTTTCTCATCAGCATTTGAATGAGATAAAAGCTACGCTTCAAAAATTACAAAACGGATTCAACGAAGCAGTGAACTTTATTCCTTACCGTGGAAATTTCGCAAGGGGAATTTTAGCTTCTGTTTACACTACCTTTAAAGGCACAGCAGAGGAGGCTTTGAAGATGTACACCGATTATTACAAAGCTCATCCTTTTGTGCATATCGTGCAAAAAGATTTAGATATGAAACAAGTGGTAGCAACTAACAAATGTTTCTTGCAGGTAGAAGTAATCGACGGACAAATATTAGTACAAAGCTGTATCGATAATTTGTTGAAAGGTGCTTCGGGACAAGCAGTACAAAATTTTAATTTGGTTTTTGGTTTACCAGAAACTGCAGGATTGAATTTGAAATCTATAGGTTATTAATTATGAAATTATTTGATGTATATCCGCTCTTTAACATCGAACCAGTAAAGGCGCAAGGCTCTTACGTTTTCGATAAAGACGGAAAAAAATATTTGGATTTTTATGGCGGACACGCCGTAATTTCTATCGGACACACGCATCCGCATTACGTGAAAAGAATTGAATCGCAATTGGAAAATATTGCTTTCTATTCTAACTCAGTGGTGATTTCTATACAAAGAGAATTGGCCGAAAAATTAGGCGAGGCATCTGGCTATACCGATTACAATTTGTTCTTGATTAACTCGGGCGCTGAGGCTTGTGAAAACGCTTTGAAATTGGCTTCTTTCCACACAGGAAAACCAAGAGTCTTGGCTTTCGATAAAGCTTTTCACGGTAGAACATCTGGTGCCTTACAGGTTACCGATTACGCAAAAATGAAAGCGCCTTTTAACGCTGGAACAAGTAGCGATTTTCTTCCTTTAGGTGATTTAGAAGCAGTAGAAAATGAATTGAAGAAAGGCGACGTTGCTGGTATCATCATTGAGGGAATTCAAGGCGTGGCAGGTATTGTTGAGCCATCTGATGAGTTTTTACAAGGCTTAAGATCTTTGGCCGATAAATATGAAGCAGTTTTAATTTTAGATGAAGTGCAAAGTGGTTATGGTCGCACCGGAAAATTCTTTGCGCATCAGCATGCAGGCATTCAAGCCGATGTGGTTACCATCGCTAAAGGGATGGGAAATGGTTTTCCTATTGGGGGAGTTTTAATTCATCCAAAATTTAAAGCAAGTAGCGGTTTATTAGGAACTACTTTCGGCGGAAATCATTTGGCATGTGCGGCAGCCATGGCGGTGTTGGAAGTGATGGAAGAGGAACATGCTATAACAAACGCTAAAATGTTGGGAGATTACTTAATTAAGGAGATGCAACAATTGCCACGAATTAAAAAGATTACCGGAAGAGGTTTAATGCTAGGTGTGTTGATTGAAGGCGGAAAAGAAGTGCGCGACAATTTATTGGTCAAACACAGCATATTCACTGGGGGAGCATCAAATCCAGATATCTTGCGATTATTGCCTCCGTTGAATATCACTAAAGTAGAATGCGATATGTTTTTGAATGCGTTAAGAACTGAACTTAATTCTTAGAAATAAAATTTATGAAAAAAGGAAGTGTTGTTGGTTTATTATTGTTCATGATTAATGGTGTTTTATTTTCTCAGAATTTCACTTCTAAAGATGTTATTGGTAAATGGCAACCCAATTATATTGTTTACAAAACAGATACTTTAGTTTTGGGTGACAAAGACAAAGCGAAATCATTTTTTGCCAAAATCGCCAACGACAACAAGCCAGGTTTAACCGGTGAAGATCGTACTAGAAATGTGATGGTAACTTCTTTAGGATTTGGCTTTGCTGCATTAATGAAATATGAGTTTAAGGAAGGCAATGAGTTTTGGTCAATTATGGATTTTAAGGGCGAAACCAAGTCTTCTAAAATGGGCTCGTATAGCATTAGTGGAAATAAATTAAAGTTGAATCCAGATAAGGCAGATTTAAAAAATACCTATTATTTCATTGAAAGTGCAGGGGGAATAGTCTCACTTAAAACAGAAATTGAAGGGGCTTATTTGTATTTAACCAAGTTTTAAAGAATTCACCTCTTCTTCTTACTTGCTTTAGCTCTCGGATTAAATTCTAAAGCCAAGTCCACAAAGTATTCTAAATCACTTTCCATGTCAACACCTTCGGGAGAAACAAACACATAACCTTTCATGGGTTGTTTGGTGAAATCCATGATACGCGCGCCATCTTTTTGTAAAATTTCATTTTGAATTTCTGGGTCGAAGCGCACCATCAAATCATTTTTAACTATACCTACACACATCTTGTCATTGACTAGATAGCAGAGTCCGCCCATCATTTTCTTTTCTTCGAAAATTATTTTTTTTGATTTAAGAATTCTAGAGATTCTTTCTTGTAGATGCTCATCGTATGCCATATGAGAAAGTTAAAACAAAAAAATGGAATCAAAACGATTCCATAATCACCAACGCAGCAATTACTGCAATCAAAATAATCCACAACAAAATCTTTCTGTTTTTATTGGCATGACGCTGAAAGCGATACCACGGATGACGGTAAGTCCAATGCGTATATGCTTCATAGGTCTTATCGAAATTCATATGCTTTTCAATGTCCTTTTCAGAAATGGGCTTAGAATCTATTTTAATATCGTACTTAGTTGTTTTCACTGTTTAATTTGTTCAACTTTTTAAGCAAAACTATTTGAAGTTTTTTTAAAATGCGATGTACTTTAACTTTGGCGTTACTCTCTGTTATGCCGAGTATTTCGCCTAATTCTTTGAAAGAACGTTTTTCAAAAAAGCGCATTTCAATGAGTTGTACCACTTCTTCGTCTTGCTCGCTTAAAGTTTGTTTTAATGCTTGTAACTTTATGTCGCTGTAGTCTTCATCAATTTCTTCAATGAAAGACTTAACAATTGTTTCATCAATAGATACGGTGCGTGCTTTGGTGGAGTTTCTGTAATGAAGGTTTATTTCATTCAAAGCAATTCTATGCAACCACGCAACGAAAGGAACGCCTCTGTTTTCATAGCGCGCGATGTTTGCCATCGCCTTCACAAATGCTTGTTGTGTAAGGTCGGCGGTAAGGTCTTCATCATTACCTGTACGAACTAGCACAAACCTAAAAATGGTTTTGAAATGCCGTTGGTACAAGTCCCTAAAGAAACGTATGTCTCTTTGGGCAGCTTGAATTATTAGCCATTCATCAGCGTTATTAATTACATTTTGTCCAGCCACTCTTCCCGGAGTTTAAGGTTATAATACAATGATTTCTAAAAGTAACAGATTGTCCCTAAGTTTTTTTCTAACGCTATATTTTTTTACTTATTGTGTTTGTCTATTTTAGTGCAATGAAGTATGTGTTTGTTTTATTCATTTCATTTTTAATTTACTCATGCAGTAAGCCCGATGTGTGTAACACAAGTACCACCTGGAATGCGAAATGTGTGTTTTATGCAGTGAGTTCAACATCCACCGATAGTCTTATAACTTTGGATAGCATTGATGTGAAAGGTTTTAATTTGACTGCTTTTTTGTATGATACTGCCTTAGCTCAAAAATCGCTGTCGTTGCCTTTAGATATTTCAACAGATACAACGCGTTATGTTTTGGGTAGAAAAAAGACATTCGATACCTTAACTATAGTTTATCGTACCGAACCCACTTTTATATCTAAAGCCTGCGGTTATGGCTATAAGCAAGAATTACTAAGTGTATCAAGCACCCATCATTTAATTAAATCGGTAACTCTTACAAGTGCCACAATAGAAAAAGATGCTTCAGAAAATATTAAGATATACTATTAGTTTCTGTTTTTTGCTTGCTTTTTCTGCGCAAGCTCAAACGGATACTACTAAGCGTAAAGGTTTGGTGAGGTTGAACATTGATTTGTTGTCGCCTGTGTTTGGCTATTTTTCTGATGCTCCGTCAAAGAGAATGGGAGGGGAAGCGATGTTGGAATTCTCTAAAAACGACACTTTGTTTTATGTTGTCGAAGCAGGTTTTCATAAAATGGAATATACGCGTGATTTGTATCAAAGTACTTCTAACGGACTCTTCCTGCGAGCTGGAGTGAATCGTAATTTGATGAAATATTACAATAAGAAGGATAAAGACATTGTTTACATAGGAGCCCGTGTTTCGGCAAGTACCTACCAACTCGATTATCCCTTTTTCAATCTAGACAGCACTTATTTTGGTAAAGGAAAAAGTATTGAAGTACCATCGGCCACCTGCATGGCTTTTTGGGTGGAAGGCGTTTTTGGAACCAGAATAGAAGTAGTGAAAAATTTGTTTTTAGGCGCCGATTTGCGCGGTGCGCTAATGGTTTACAATACCAACCAAAGCGCCTATAAAACACTTTTTGTTCCAGGCTTTGGCAATCCTTTGAGTGGCGCTAGCTTGTGGGTGAATTACACGGTGGGGTATAAGTTTTAGTCGCTTAGACAATTGCTCTCACTCTCACTCTCACTCTCACTCTCACTCTCACTCTGATTTCCTAGGAGTATCCATCTCCTTTATTTCTTCTTGCCGATACCATTCTTTTTTCGATTTATTCCAAAACCACGGTGTTTGAATATTGTTTAAGGTCATAGGCATTTCCTGCTCTGATTTAATTAGCGGATTATTTTCATTGTCAAATGTAATCGTGGTTTCATACCAATGTAAACTAGCTCCTGGATTAAAATGGATATTGGCGCTTTCTACGGAACCATCTGGACGAAATTTTAGAGTTGTACCAATTTGATAGCTCATTCTAATATCTTCAAAAACATATGTTTCTTCTCCTTTTCTGTTGTACAGTCGAATGTATTTCTTATCGTTTTTGTAAGTGCCTTAAATAACTGATTTTTTTCCGTCTTTAAAGAAATGAACTATAGAATCTAATCTTTTTTGAGGAAGAATAGGCTTGTGAATTATTTTTTCACGATTTGGCTTTGCTTCTGTCTTTACAGCCTTCTTTTCTATTGTCTTTTCATGAATAAAAATTGTATCCTTTTGTGCGGGTTTTACAATTTCTTTTTGGAGTTCGCTTACTTTTTTTTGTAAAGAATCAATTTTATTGAGCAGTTCGTCATTATTGCTTTCATAATGATTCTCTTGAAAGCAGGAGGAAAGAAACAATAGGGCAACAAAAAAATAAACAGTTTTCATAAATGCGAAGATTGATTTTTAGCAAAAACAACAATCGCGCCTTTACTAAAACAATCCGTTAATCTCAGCGTCTATTTTAGTAATGATTTTACCTAAATCTTCTTTATTCTCTGGGAAATTGTTTTGGTCAACATCAATGATTAAAAGCTTTCCAGCGTCGTACGTAGAAATCCACGCTTCATATCTTTCGTTCAAGCGGTTTAAATAATCTAAACGGATAGACGCTTCATATTCTCTGCCTCTTTTTTGAATTTGATTGACCAAAGTAGGCACACTAGCGCGTAAGTAAATTAATAAATCTGGCGCTTGAATAACGCTATTGATTAAGTTGAAAAGATCGTTGTAAGTATTGAAATCACGCTTAAGCATGAGGTTCATGGCATTTAAGTTGGGCGCAAAGATGTAGGCATCTTCGTAAATCGTTCTGTCTTGAATAACGCTTTTCCCCGATTTTCTAATTTCTTGAATTTTGCTGAAACGGTTATGTAAGAAATAGATTTGAAGGTTGAACGACCAGCGTTGCATATCTTCATAGAAATCGTTCAAATATGGGTTGTCATCTGCATCTTCGTAATTGGCTTCCCAGTTGTAATGTTTGGCAAGCATTGAAGTTAGAGTTGTTTTTCCAGAACCGATATTACCAGCAACAGCTATATGCATAAGAAATCCTTAAATTGTTTGATGCGCTAATTTAAGGGTTTAGTTTGTAAATATGAAGGCTATCGGCATTAAGAATGTATAGTTTTTTTTCGTTGATACTGAAGTCGGTCATTAGGGAGTTGGAATATATCTTGTTAAATTCAAGTGTTTTAGTGTTCAAAGTATTGATATCATTGTCTTGTCGGAAAGCAATTACATCTTCAATAACATTAAACTTTAAAATATTTAGTTCAGGAATTTTTCTCAAAAAAGAACCATAATTATCAAAAACAAAAATTCCTTTGTTTGGGTCGTTGAGATAGAGTCCGGAAGTTCGCTCCATCATTTGCGCTGGCGAGAAAGCTTCCCCAATGATTCGTTGAATATTTAAGATCTCCACTTCTACTTTAAGTGCACTGCTTATTTTTACCAATTTATCTTGTTTTACATCGTACACCCAAATGCCGTTGTTCAAAGCTTTGCACACCACTTCTGCTTGGTCTAGTCCGAAATCCATCAAGCTGATGTTAAAGCTCGTTTCTGCCATGAAGTTATCTAGAAAGGTGATAAGCGATAAATCTTTGTAAAACACAAGTACTTTCATTGGGTCTCCAGCGTCTATTAGGCTAATGTTGCCCGACTTTTTACTGTCGAAAATAAACTTTTGGTTGTTTTGGGAGCTGGTTTTCCAAATGGATGTGCTAGAGGAGATGTAATAGTTTTCTACAGGATCGGAATTGACTTGTGCTCCTTCAACTTTCAGCGAAGCATACAATGGCAGGTGAGTTAAAGTATCATTGTTTACTTTGGAAGAAATATTAGCAGTTTTATTGGTAGCTGCCACAAAGCAAGAAACCAATAAAATCATAAGATTGAGGAGGATTATTTTTTTCATTTTTCTACAAATGCTTTTATTTGCTCAAACCAAATTCTATCGTTGCTCAATCGTGGTATTTTGTTTTGTCCGCCCAACTTATTTTTACTTTTTAACCACTCATAAAAAGTGCCTTTTTTGATGGCGATAATTTGAGGTTCTCTCAATATTAAATTTTGATATCTTTTGGTTTCGTAATCGGAATTTAATGATTTTAAAGCATTATCTAAGCAATAGTTGAATTTAGTGAGGTCGGTTGGTATGGTTTCAAACTCAATTATCCATTCATGAGCGCCACTTTTTTTACCATCAAAAAATACGGGTGCTACCGTGTATTCTGTAACATTTAAATTGCATTTTTGGGCAGCTATTTCTATAGCTTTATCGGCATTACTCACCATTAGTTCTTCGCCAAAAACATTGATGAATTGTTTGGTTCGGCCTTCAATTACGAAGCGATATGGATTTGTTGAGGTGAATTTGATGGTGTCGCCCAATTGGTATCTCCACAAACCCGCATTGGTGCTAATTACTACGGCGTATGTTTTATTTAATTCTACTTCCGCTAACGATATGGTTTTAGGTTCTTTTGCATCAAATTCTTCGGAAGGAATAAATTCGTAAAAAATGCCATAGTCAAGCATTAATAAAAATTCGTGGATATCGCTCTGTGGTTGAATCCCAAAAAAACCTTCAGATGCATTGTAAATCTCGATGCATTTTAGTTTTTTGGATGGAAAAAAAGCATTCATTTGTACTTGAAAAGGCTGCAGTTTAATGCCGCCATGCATGTACATTTCTAGATTAGGCCACACTTCTTCAATATTTTTTTTACCTGATTTCTCTAATACTTTATTGAAAAAAACCATAGTCCAAGAAGGAACCCCAGATATTGAAGTAATATTTTGATGAATTGTTTCCTCAGCCATTTTGTCGATTTTCTCTTCCCATTTTCCAAGGAAAGCGATTTCTTTTTTCGGACTCCTCATTCTTCTTACCCAGTAGGGCAGATTGTCAATAAGAATAGCCGATAAATCACCAATATAACTGCCTTTGTCGAGAGGATTTATTTCGTGGCTGCCACCCAGCGTTAAACTTCTTCCTGTAAATATTTTGGCGTTTGGAAATTCGTTGCAATAAAAAGACAAAATATCCTTTCCTGCCCGGTAATGGCAATGGAATAGGGCTTCTCTGCTAACGGGAATGTACTTGCTCTTGTCGTTGGTTGTTCCCGATGATTTAGCGAACCAATTAATTTTTGTAGGCCAAAGCAGGTTTTGTTCTCCTATTAAATTACGATCAATCCAGGGAAATAAATCTTCATAAGTTTTTACAGGAATATTTTTTTTGAAGTCGGTGTAAGTCTTTATATTATGGAAGTAATGTTGAATTCCAAATTCAGTTTTTGCTGCACTTTTAACAAGGTGTTTGAGTGTTTTTTCCTGCGAATCAATGGGATTGTTCATGAACTTATTGATTCGCTTTTGACGACTACGCATTATATATACTATAAAAGTATTTAGAATCGACATTTAACTCCTGTTTTTGCAAAAGTAAGTGAAATAGTTTAGTCAATTGTTCTATTTTCGTTGTGTGAAAAATAAAGACGTATATATATTGTTGGGCACTAATTTGGGTGATAGAGAATTTAATCTGCTTAGAGCGATTGACAAAATTAATCAAGGGATAGGCGCAGTTGTAGCATGTTCATCTGTTTTAGAAACAGAACCATGGGGATTTGAGGCGGAACAAAATTTTTTAAATCAGGCATTGAAGATAGAATGTGATTGTTCCCCTCATGATTTGCTGCTCAGCTTAAAATCTTTGGAAAATGAACTTGGAAGAGCTGCAAAAACTAAGAAAGAATATGAGTCGAGATTAATTGATATTGATATTTTGTTTTTTAATGAGCAAGTAGTTAATCTTCCCGATTTGGTGATTCCTCATCCTCAAATACAATGCAGGTATTTTGCATTAAAACCTTTATGTGAGATAGCTTCAACCTATATTCATCCCTTGTTAGGTAAGACAATAGAAACGATGTTAAATGAAATTGCCTCAAGTTAAGAGTAAGTTAAAATAAAAAAATGCAGAAAAAATAATGAATACCTTTGTGAAAAATTAAAACATTGTTTATCATTGCACCAAATTATAGCATCATTTAAATATTTAATCATGAAATTGAAATCATTACTAGCTACGGGAACATTCCTTTTATTAGGAGTTTCAACGCTTAAAGCTCAAGGAGCTGCCGCAGATCCTGCAGCTGGTCCAGCAAAACTTAAGTTCGTCGAAAGATTGTCTTTTGGTTTGTCTTTTGGATCAAATTTAACTTACACCGATCTTAAACAGTATGATTATGGTTTAGCTACCAAATATCATTCTGAAATTGGATGGGGAGGCGGAATCAATGGTTCGTATGCATTGAACTCTATTTTTGCATTACAACTTCAAGTTAATTATGCGACTATTAATGGTACACACAGATTAGGTACTGGAACAAGTGATAAAAAACATAAAGCATCTCCAAACCATTATTTTACTGGTAATTTATTTGATTACACATTTGATGTGAATGTGAATCTTACAAAATTGTTGTTTAACCCTAAGCGCCAACTTCGTAAATATTATGTTTACGCTTATGCAGGTACTGGTATAACATCATTTAGATCTGTTAGATACAAATTGGTGAATGATAATGATTCTGATCCGATTTTGTCTTATGAAGGTTACAATGGCAAAGATCTTAAAAACAATAAAGTGGACAGAACTAACGAGGTTTTCATTCCACTGGGATTAGGTCTTAGATATAAGTTGAACTCTAATTGGTCTGTTACTGTAGAGACAAGCGGAAGATATATGCAATCTGATAAGTTGGATGCATTTGTTGCTGGTAAAGCTAAGGATGCTTACCAATTGTCTACTTTAGGTGTTGTTTACAACTTCTCTGCAAAAATTGATGAGCCAGAATCTAAAACAGTAATTGAAGATTTAGCTAAAATGAATGAATTAATTGATGGTTTTGGTGATAAAGATGGTGACGGTGTTGCTGATAGATATGACAAAGACCAAAACACTCCAGCAGGTGTTAAAGCTTATGCTGATGGTACTTCAGTTGATTCTGACGGTGACGGTGTTGCTGATTACTTAGATAAAGAGAAATTCTCTAACGCTGGAGCTAAAGTTGATGAAAACGGTGTTGAGTCAGATGCTGACGGTGACCATGTTGCTGACAGCAGAGATTTAGAGCCAAATACTGCTAAAGGTGCTCAAGTTGATGTTGCTGGTGTTACAATCAAAACCGGTGGTGCAACTTCTATCACTGGTGGAACTGGTTCAGGTTCATCTTACAATGCTACAAGCTTGCCTTCTATCTACTTCGATGTTAACTCATCTAAATTAGATTACAAATCTTACGATGCATTAACAACAATTGCTAAAGCAATGAAATCTAATGCTAATGTGAAACTAGTAGTTGTTGGACATTGCGATGCTCAAGGTTCTGCTGATTTCAACCAAAAATTAGGTTTGAAAAGAGCTGAAGCAGTAGTAGCTTACTTAGTAAAAGTTTACGGTATTGATAAATCAAGATTGTCTGCTGATACAAAAGGTTCTTCTGATAGATTAACAAAACAGAAAAACTCGATGGCCGACAGACGTGTTGACATCATGTCTAAATAATACGCACAAGATTAAATATTATGAAAAACCCTCGGATGAAAATCCGAGGGTTTTTTGTTTTCAATTCTATTGCTATTAAGAATAATAGCAAGCTCTGCTAGGTTGGTTGCTGTTCTAGAATTTCAATTTATTAAAGAAATCCCAAACCAAAATACCCGCACAAACAGATACATTTAAAGAGTGTTTGGTACCGAATTGAGGTACTTCAATACAAAAGTCGCTTTGTTTGATTATCTCATCGCTCACGCCTTCTACCTCATTGCCCAATACAATAGCGTATTTTTCGTTTTTATTTGGTTTAAAATCGTTTAGCATAACAGGATTCTTTACTTGTTCCACTGAAATAATTTTAAAGCCTCTAGCTTTTAGGTCGGTTATGCCATCAACAGGCGTTTCAAAATGCTTCCAATTCACCGATTCTGTTGCGCCCAAAGCTGTTTTTTGTATTTCACGATGTGGAGGTGTAGCCGTAATACCCAAGAGATAAATTCCTTCTAATAGAAAGGCATCTGCTGTTCTAAATATAGAGCCAACATTGTTTAAACTTCTAACATTGTCTAAAACAAGAATCACTTGCGTTTTCTCCTGCTTTTTAAAGTCATCTACACTCAAACGATTGAGTTCATCCATGCTAAGCTTCTTCATGTTTCTGTATAAAATGTTAATATTAATCTGTTTCTATTTTCCTGCTAAACTACATGCTTTTCTATATTTACCAAGCAAACTATTTCACCGTGCAAGAAAAGCCTACCAAAGATAAAAATGAAACGCCATTAATGAAGCAATACAATGGCGTTAAAGAAAAGTATCCCGATGCTTTGGTGCTATTTCGTGTGGGCGATTTTTATGAAACTTTTGGTGAAGATGCTGTTAAGACTTCAAAGATATTGGGAATTGTTTTGACCAAACGTTCTAATGGCACAGCTTCTGAAGTGGCGCTGGCTGGTTTTCCTCATCATTCACTAGAAACGTATTTGCCTAAATTGGTGAAGGCGGGCCAGCGCGTTGCGGTATGCGATCAGCTGGAAGATCCAAAGATGACCAAAACCATCGTGAAACGAGGTGTTACAGAAGTAGTTACTCCTGGTGTTGCCATTAGTGATAGAGTGTTAGAACACAAAAGCAACAATTATTTGGCAGCTGTTACCATCGATAGAAATAAAGCTGGATTAGCTCTGGTAGATATAAGTACAGGTGAGTTGTATGTTACCGAGGGTGAGTATGGCTATATTGCCAAAACCCTTAGCAGCTTTCAACCCAAAGAGGTTTTGTTCTCTAAAAATAAGTCGCAAAAATTTACCGAATTATTTGGTGGAAGGTATTATACTTATGGCCTAGAAGATTGGGTGTTTGGAGAAGATTATGCTAAAGAACAAATTCTCAAACAATTTGAGACCGATAGCCTAAAAGGTTATGGAATAGATAAGGAAACGTTGTCGGTAATTTCTGTTGGCGCCATCATTCATTATTTGCATTATAATCAGCAAGATAATTTAAAGCACATCAATAAAATTTCGCGCATCGTTAGTGATGATTATCTGTGGCTCGATCCGTTTACTATTCGCAATTTAGAGTTGATTTATTCGCCTAATGTTGGGGCAATTACGTTGTTGGATATTATTGATCAAACGCTTACACCAATGGGCGGACGAATGTTGCGGAAATGGATGGTGTTGCCTTTAAAAGATAAGGATAAGATCAACCAGCGTCATGATGTGGTGTCTTTTTTACTTCAAAATAAAGAAAAAGCCGATGATGTTCGCCGCATTTTAAGTGTGATTAGCGATATCGAAAGAATAGCGTCTAAAATTGCCATGGCGCGTGTTTCGCCTAAAGAAATATGGTTGCTCAAAGAATCATTGGTGGCGATATCAAAATTGAAATTGCTGAGTGATTCTTCTTCAAAAGTTTTTGCTGATTTGATGCATGAACTCAACGATTGCATTGCCTTTGTTCAGCAAGTAGAGAAAATAATGTATCCAGAGCCGCCATCTATAATTGGCAAGGGTAGGTTGATTGCCGATGGTGTAGATAAAGCTTTAGATGAATACCGCACTTTGTCTACCGACTCGAAGAACTATTTGCTTGATGTTCAAAAAAGAGAGAGCGAACAAACTGGTATTTCTTCTTTAAAAATATCCTACAACAATGTGTTTGGTTATTTCATTGAAGTACGCCATACACATAAAGATAAAGTACCTGCTACTTGGATTCGCAAGCAAACATTAGTGAATGCCGAAAGATACATCACCGAAGAATTAAAAGAATTTGAAACCAAGATTCTGCAAGCTGAAGATAAAATCAATGAAATTGAAAACCGACTCTACAACGAGTTGGTTTCTGAAGCGGCCAATTATATTTCTATTTTGCAGAAAAATGCATCTCTTATTGGAATGCTAGATTGTTTAGCTGGCTTTGCAAAACAGGCTGTGGATAATGATTATGTTCGTCCGGAAATTGACGATTCTCTCAGTATCGATATTAAAGACGGCCGTCATCCTGTAATTGAAAAGAATTTGCCTTTGGGCGAGAAGTATGTTGCTAACGATATTTTTTTAGACGATAAAGGGCAGCAAATCATTATGGTGACCGGACCGAACATGTCGGGGAAATCAGCTCTATTACGCCAAACGGCTTTGATTGTGCTTATGGCTCAAATGGGTTCCTTTGTGCCAGCAAAGAAGGCTAAAATTGGTGTGGTCGATAAAATTTTCACGCGTGTAGGCGCGTCAGATAATATTTCCACTGGCGAATCTACTTTCATGGTAGAGATGAATGAAACGGCCAATATTCTGAATAATTTATCAGAACGTTCTTTGATTCTTTTAGATGAAATCGGGAGAGGTACCAGTACTTACGACGGTATTTCTATCGCGTGGTCGATTGCCGAATACATTCACGAATACCCCTTATTCAAATCGAAAACCTTATTCGCTACGCATTACCACGAACTCAACGAAATGACCAATCTTTTCGAAAGAGTGAAGAATTACCACGTTTCGGTGAAAGAGGTAGATGCTAAAATTATTTTTCTTAGAAAACTATTGCCAGGCGGAAGCGAGCACAGTTTTGGTATCCATGTAGCAAAATTAGCGGGCTTACCTAAATTGGTTATTAGTAAGGCCAATGCGGTGTTAAAGAAGTTAGAAGAGCAACGCGAAACAAAGGAATCACCAAAGTTGGCAAAGCAAGAAAGTGCTGATATGCAATTGAGTTTTTTTCAACTCGACGACCCTTTGCTAGAAGAAATAAAGGAAGATTTGAAAAGTTTAGACATCAACACGCTCACTCCTGTAGAGGCCTTAATGAAGTTGAGCGAAATTAAAAAGAGATTGGGTTAGAAGTAGCGCATCAATCTTACAACGCTCATAAATCCTACTAAAAACAATAGAATCACAATCACTGTTTTGTAAGCTCCTTTAAAGAGTTTAGGATTCTTTTTAATGTCTTTTCGGTAAGCGAAAACCAATCCGCCGATGAATACCAAAACGAAAAATAAAATGAAATATAATCTGCCTTCTGTGAACATGAGGTAAAGATAAGAGATTTGTTGTGAAATAATTTCATTTATGTTTTTCACCAATATCACTTAGTACATATTAAGGATCATCAATGGCTTTTTTCACTATTTTTTTTTATTCATATTTGCAGCATGAGATTATTGAAAACATTTATTCTTCTTCTATTGGCATTCAGCTCTTCGTTGGCGAATGACAGCACAAAATTTGAAGTGCTTCCTCACGGACATTTATTCCAGCCCATAGCGCTCGATCCGCTTCAGCCTCAGCTATTTGGTAGTATCGTTGCAAGATGGTCGGATTACACTAATAAAGTTGGCGGACAGTATATTCCTTTTGGTATTGGAGGTGATATTAGCTTGCTAAGATGGAAGGGTGAAAAGAAGATATATGAATTTGAAATGTCGGCAGGGGTTTTTGCTCAATTTGAATGGAAAACGGTAGGCAATAATGTATGGCAAAGAAATTTGCTAAGCTCAGATTATTTTAGTGCATTGTTATTCAACGTTGAGCATGATAAAAAGAACAGCACGCGATTTAGATTGTATCATATCTCTGTACACAATGGCGACGATTATATGATTCGAAATAAAATACATTCATATTCTCCCAATCCAAACAACTACGAACAATTTGATATTACCCATTCCTATCAGCACAAAAATTTGCGTTTATATGCAGGAGGCGGTATGAACATTAGGTATGAAACAATAAGAAAAAGATTGTTTTTTGAATTAGGGTTTGAGTACCGTCATCCACTGTCGAAATCATTCGATTTATTTGTGGGTAGCGATGTTAAGTCAATAGAACAAAATAATTTTTCTCTAGGCTTTAAGAATGCGATGGGAATATCTTTAAAAAATGCATCGAAAAGAAATTTAATGTTATTGGTGGAGTATTATCATGGCCATTTGCCTTACAGTCAGTTTGAACAAAAAAGATATGCATGGCTAGGAGCCGGATTGGTATTTAATTTATAGAATACCTTAATTTACTATTGAAGCATTGGTACTTCCATCAACAATACTTCGCAATCGCTTATGCTATTAAAATCAAAAGAATTGCATTCCCAAATACCAATTGCATCTCTTTCGTTCAATTCTTTTCCGGCAACAATAGCTTTTCCCTTTAACAAGAAAACATAAACACCATTGCCATCTTTTTTCAAGTTGTAGGTAAATGTTTTATCTGCAGAAAAATTGCCCAAATGAAACCACGCATTTTGATGAATCCAAACTCCTTCATCATTTGCGTTGGGAGACAATATTTGCTGCAATTTATTTTCTCTGTCTTTTAAATTCAAGGTGATTTGATCGTAGCGGGGTTGTAGGTTTTGTTTGTTAGGTATCACCCATATTTGCAAGAACTTCACTGCATTGATCTTACTTTTGTTGTATTCGCTGTGATATACGCCTGTTCCCGCGCTCATTATTTGTATGTCGCCGTGTTTAATCACGGTAATATTTCCCATGCTGTCTTTGTGTTCTAAGTCGCCTTCTAGCGGAATAGAAATAATCTCCATGTTTTGGTGAGGATGCTCGCCAAAGCCCATTCCTGGCGCTACATAATCATCATTTAAAACGCGCAGGGCACCAAAATGAATTTTCTCTGGATTGTAGTAATTGGCAAAACTAAAGCTGTGATGCGATTTCAACCAGCCATGATTGGCGTGGCCGCGTGATGCTGATGAGTGGAAGATGGTTTTCATGAGATTAAGATAGTGAGATTTTGCTTGTGATAGTTCGTATTATTTTTTATTGTTGTAATGAATTTTTGAGGACCAACAGGACTTTGAAGACCCTGATGACCTTGGGTGCAGTGCTTCCTCAATGTCATCAGGGTCATCAGGGTCACCAACGTCCTCTAATTTCCACTAACCTAACTAAATTACATTTATGCAAACTCCCGGTTTTATTCCACCACACGGTGGCTACAAGAAATTATTGAGCTACCAAAAATCAGAAATTATTTATGATGCTACCATTTACTTCACGCAGAGGTTTTTTAAACCTTTCGATCGCACCGTTGATCAAATGGTGCAGGCTGCGCGAAGTGGTAAGCAAAACATTGCAGAGGCCAGTGTAGCTTCAGGCACAAGCAAAGAAACAGAAATTAAACTCACCAATGTTGCGCGCGCCAGTTTAGAAGAATTGTTAATCGACTATCAAGATTTTTTGCGCAAAAGCAACTTTACTGAATGGGATAAAAATCATCGCTTGGCTTTGCGTTTTCGTGAACTCAATAAAGTACCTGGTGCATCTTATCAATCTTTGCAAAAAGCAATTGAAAACCCCGATGCTGAGATTTGTGCCAATAGTATTATTTCTTTGATAAAAACTGCCACCTACTTGTTGAGTAAACAATTGAGTTCTTTAGAACAAAGTTTTATTAAACATGGCGGATTAAAAGAAAGTATGTTTAAAGCTAGGTTGAATGCGAGAGGGAAGTAGGGAAGAGTGAGATTTTTTGCGAGAGTGAGGACGAAGAGGACGATGGTGACGCTGATGACCTTGAGTGAGCACTTAATCAGGGTCATCAAAGTCATCAAAGTCCTTTGGGTTTTTGTTTATGCGGTTTTGTGAAGTTGCAAGTTTGTAACCACTGCATTTAAAATAAAAAAGGGCGAATAATTATTCGCCCTTACATTTCAAATCTTGTATTTTTTACAACCCCAACAAGATCTCCTCAGGGCTTTTCGCGCCCAACAACATTTTACCTGGATTTTCTAACATCTCTTTAACTTTCACTAAGAAACCTACAGATTCTTTACCATCGATGATTCTGTGGTCGTAGCTTAATGCAACGTACATGATCGGACGAATCACAATTTGTCCGTCAACCACTACTGCGCGCTCAACGATGTTGTGCATGCCTAAAATCGCAGATTGTGGAGGATTGATAATTGGAGTACTCAACATAGAACCAAACACACCACCGTTGGTGATGGTGAATGTTCCGCCAGTCATATCTTCAATAGATAATTTACCATCACGAGCTTTTAAAGCCAAACGTTTGATTTCTGCCTCTATTTGTGCTAAGCTCATTTGCTCTGCATTTCTCAATACAGGCACCATCAATCCTTTTGGAGAACTAACAGCAATAGCCACATCAGCATAGTCGAACGATACGATGTCGGTGCCATCAATCATTGAGTTTACACCTGGGTACAATCTCAATGCTTCGGTAACTGCTTTGGTGAAGAAACTCATGAAACCTAAGTTCACATCGTGTTTCTTCGCGAAAGCATCTTTGTATTTTTTACGAAGATCCATGATAGGTTTCATGTCTACTTCGTTGAAAGTCGTCAACATTGCTGTTTCTTGCTTAACGCTCACCAAACGCTCAGATAATTTCTTGCGCAAAGCACTCATCTTGTTGCGTTCGCTAGCGCGTGAACCGCCCCAACCTTGTCCAACCTGAGAAGCATCAACACCTGAAGTAATGTAATTCACCACATCAGATTTTGTTACTCGTCCGCCTTTTCCTGTTCCGTTTACTTTACCACCAGCAACACCATTTTCATCCATCAATTTCTTTGCAGAAACAGAAGGGTGTCCGGCAGCATAAGAAGCCTCAACTTTAGCTTCAGCTTTAGGAGCTTCTTCTTTTTTAGCCGCAGGTGCAGCAGCAACTACTTCTTTTTTAGGAGCGGCAGCACTAGCAGGTTTTGCAGCGTCGGTATCAATTTGACAAACCACAGCACCTACTTTTACATTAGTACCAGCTTCAACCAATATTTTAACGGCACCAGCTTCTTCAGCAACCAATTCAAGTGTTGCTTTATCAGAATCGATTTCGCCAATTACTTCATCTTTCTCAACCCAGTCACCATTTTGTTTTACCCAGTTACTAATTTCTACTTCAGTGATTGATTCACCAGGAGAAGGAACTTTTACGTCTTTAATTGCCATGACTTTTAATTATAAATTCTTAATTCTTAATTCTTAGTTTGTAATATTATTTTGTTGCAGCAGGAGTTTTCGCGTAAGAAAAAATCTTATCGAACATTGTTTTCACACGTTTTTCGTGACGTTTAGAAGATCCTGTTGCTGGTGCTGCCGATTCAGGGATAGAAATCAAATCTAATTTCACGCCTTTGAATTTACGCAACATAAACGACCAAGCACCCATGTTTTCTGGTTCTTCTTGAATCCAAATATGTCTTTCTGCTTTTTTGTATTTAGCAACAATTTTATCAACTTGCTCTTGTGGGAACGGATACATTTGCTCGATTCTAACTATCGCGATGTTTGAAGAATCACCATAAGCCGCTTTTTTGTCCATGTAGTCGTAGTAAACTTTACCAGAACAGAACATTACTGTATCGATATTTGCTGCTTTAGCATTTACATCATCAATCACTTCTTGGAATCTTCCAGATGTTAAATCTTCAAGAGGAGAAACACAAGCAGGGAATCTCAATAATTTTTTAGGAGTAAAAACCATCAACGGTTTGCGGAATTCACGTTTCAACTGACGACGCAATACGTGGAAGAAGTTCGCCGGAGTAGAAGCATTTACAATTTGCATGTTGTTACGTGCAGCCAATTGTAAGAATCTTTCTAATCGAGCTGAAGAGTGCTCTGCACCCTGACCTTCATAACCGTGAGGCATTAGCATTACCAATCCGTTTTGACATTTCCATTTGTCTTCTGTTGCTGAAATAAACTGGTCGATGATGATTTGTGCACCATTGTTAAAGTCACCAAACTGCGCTTCCCAAATGGTTAAAGTATTTGGTGTAGATAAAGCATAACCATATTCAAAACCTAAAACACCATACTCAGAAAGTAAAGAGTTATAGATATGTAATTTTGCTGGTTGCTTAGGGTCGATATTGTTTAAGTTGCAATATTCTTGTTCTGATTCTTCCACTTTTAAAACCGCATGACGGTGAGAGAAAGTACCGCGCTCTACATCTTGTCCGGTAAAACGAATAGGGTGTCCTTCCATCATCAATGAGCCATAAGCCAACAACTCGCACATACCCCAATCCAATTGATTGCTTTCGGTGATCATTGTTTTTCTTTTCTCTAATTCTTTGTCGATTTTCTTGATGAATTTCAACTCAGATGGAGTTTCATATAAAGCCTTAGCAACTTTCAACAAAGATTTTTTGTCGGCACCAGTTTCTGGAGATTGCAAGAAATCTTCATCGGTAGATTTGCGAAATCCCTCCCAATAATCTTTTAAGAAAGAAGTGATTTTCGATTTTTCAATTTCTTTTGCTTCAGCCAATCTGTCGTTCAATTCATCTTGGAATTTTTTCTCCATATCCTTCGCCATTTCAGCTTCCAACACGCCTTCAGAAAGAAGTTTGTTTACATAAATGGTACGAGGGTCGGGGTGATTTGCGATGATTTTGTACAACAAGGGTTGCGTATATCTTGGTTCGTCACCTTCGTTGTGTCCGTGTTTACGGTAGCACAACATATCGATGAAAACATCTCTTTTGTATTTCTGACGGTATTCCATCGCCAAGTTGATGGTGTGTGCCATTGCTTCTGCGTCGTCTCCGTTAACGTGGAAAACCGGACACAAAGTAACTTTAGCGATATCGGTACAGTAGGTTGATGAACGAGCATCAAGGTAATTGGTAGTAAAACCAACCTGGTTGTTGATTACAATGTGAATGGTACCGCCCGTTTTGTAAGCTTTCAACTGTGCCATTTGAATTACTTCGTACACGATACCTTGTCCGGCAACAGCTGCGTCACCATGAATCAAGATCGGACAAACTTTATTCAAATCGCCACCCAATTGGTTATCGAGTTTTGCTTTCGCAATACCTTCTACCACAGGGTCAACCGCCTCTAAGTGAGATGGGTTAGGAGATAAAGTCAAACGAACATTTTTACCAATATCGGTTTTGATGTCGCAAGTGTAGCCCATGTGGTACTTCACGTCACCATCAAAAAGGTTATCGTCTTCGTAATCTTTAGAATCAAATTCCGAGAAAATTTCTTTGTAAGTTTTGTAGAAGATGTTTGCTAAAACGTTCAATCTACCGCGGTGAGCCATACCAAATACAAACTCATCGATACCAAGCTCAGCGCCTTTTTCAACTACTGAATCTAAAGCAGGAATCAACACCTCTGCTCCTTGAAGAGAGAAACGTTTTTGACCCACATATTTTTTATCTAAGAACGATTCAAAAACCACAGCCTGATTCAATTTCTTAAGAATCTGGCGTTTTTGATCAACCGTAAATTTTGTTTTGTTTTTAGTGCTTTCAATTTTTTCTTTCAACCAGTTGAAAGTCTCTGGGTGACGAATGTAAGCGAATTCCACACCAATAGATTCGCAATAAGTTTCTTCAAGGTGAGCAACAATATCTTTCAATTTTGCTGCACCTAAGCCGATGTTTTTACCAGCTTGAAAAACGGTTTCTAAATCTTTTTCGGTGAAGCCGAAATTGCTAATGTTAAGATCGGGTTGGTACTGACGGCGAGCGCGAACCGGATTGGTTTTGGTGAAAAGGTGTCCGCTTTTACGGTATGCCTCAATCAATTCAACCACCTTAAATTCCTTCGCCACATTTTCTGGCACTGCGCCATCGGCATTGAAATTAGCCTTGAAAAAGTCGAATCCTGCAAAAAACTGTTTCCAGCTAGCATCAACAGAATCGGGGTTTTGAAGAAATTGTTGGTATAAATTCTCAATCGCGTTTACATCCGCGTTTCCTACGTATGAAAAATCACTCATAATTGTTAGTTCTGATTAACAGCCAAATGTAATGTTTTATTTAGAAAAATACGATCTGATAACAACCTTTTTCAACTCTCTTTCTAAAATCATCTGAGTGAGGCTATCAATGGGCGTTTCTGAATGGTGCAAAGTACTAAGTACTTTATTTTCGTCTAAGTCAATCTGGTACAGGATATTCCATAAAGTGTGCTGTTGTTTTTCCCACATGTAAGAGATGTGTGAAAATACTTGCTTGAAGAGCTCATCGTAGGCTGTTTCAATATTGCCAGTAAAAGAAATAGGATAATCAAAAGTGCCAAAATCTTTTTGCACCTGCGCTGCAGTTTTTTCAATGATATCAATACGTTTGTGAAAAGGGGAGAGGTCTTTGAGATTAAGTGCTTCCATTTATTTGGCTCTTTTAGAAACCATGTCGGCAAAAGCTCTTAATTGAAGTTTCTTGTGTTCGGGAACATTGATGTTATCTAGGTTTTTATAAGCTTTGTCGTAGTATTCTTGCATTTTTTTAGCCGCCAAATCCTTCACGCCACAACGATCATAAATAGCGGTAACTGAGCGAACTTTATCTTCCGCATTAAAATCTTTGCTTTCTATCCATTTTACCAATTCTGCTTTATCTTCTGTAGAAGTCATTTGTAAAGCATTCAACAATAAATATGTTTTTTTGTTGCTGATGATATCACCGCCAATTTGTTTTCCAAATTTTTCAGGATCACCATACACATCAAGGTAATCGTCCATTAACTGAAAGCCCATTCCAAGATTTTCTCCAAATGAATAAATGGTATTTCCGTCGCTTTCTGATGCATTGCCAATGATAGCGCCGATTTTTAAGCTACCACCCAGTAAAACAGCAGTTTTCAAGCGAATCATTTCTAAATAATCATTCACAGAGACTTGTTCTTGAGTTTCGTAGTTCATATCAAACTGCTGACCTTCGCAAACCTCTACAGCTGTTGTGTTAAACACATCGTAAATTTCACGAATACGTGGCGACTTAATCTTGTTGATTTGGGCAAAGGCAATCACCACCATCGCATCGCCAGAAAGAATACCAGTATTTACATTCCATTTTTCGTGAACTGTGGTTTTACCTCTTCTTAGCGGAGCATTGTCCATGATATCATCATGAATAAGCGTGAAATTATGGAACAGTTCAACCGCTAAAGCAGCGTAAGCGCAGTCTTCAGTGTTCTCTTCAAAAAGAGAGTTTGCAATAAAAATCAGCTGCGGACGCAATCTTTTGCCTCCTAAAGTGAGAATATATCTTATAGGTTCATAGAGTTCAACAGGTGATTTGTCCAGCGATAGTTCGGCTAGTTTTTGCTCTATGATTTGTTCGAGGTTCAAAGTAGAAGTTTGCATTATTTATGCGGTAACAAATTGTTTGCTTTCCAATAATTTTAAAATTCCTTCTCTTAATGGGAGCATTTCTCTGTTGAGTAAATCTTTCATTTTCGAGTTGTCGGGACACCTTCTTGTCATGTCGCCTTCTTTCAATTTAGGTAAGTGTATTATTTTTGATGAAGAACCACTTAATTCAATGATTAAATTAGCTAATTCTAGCATGGTGATTTCACTTTCACCTCCTATATTGATAACGTCGTTCACTATTTTGTTTTCATAAAATGCTTTTAAACAAGCGCCTACGTTATCTTCCACGTAACAGAAAGTTCTGGTTTGACTTCCATCGCCGTAAATAGTGATGTCTCTGTTGTTGAGCGCTGAGTATAAGAATTTCGACATCACAAAATCTTTACTTTGGCGCGGACCATAAGTGTTAAAGAAACGGAAAATGGTGTATTCTAAACCATATTCCTGCTGGTACGAGCGAAGAAAGGCTTCACCAACGTTTTTAACAACAGCGTATGGTACGCGTGAATTTAAAGGAGTGGTTAATTCATGTTGTGGCAATTCTACTGGTTCACCATAAACCTCTGAGGACGAAGAGAAATATACTCTTTTAACACCAGTGCTTTTTGAAAGATTTAAGATGTGCTTGATGCCTTCAATGTCTTTTAAAACTTTTACCGGATTAGCTTGCGTTCTTAAAACTCCTACCAGTGCTGCATAATGAAATACGTAATCGAATTTGTGGCCCAACATAATTTCTGAAATCTCACGATATTCATTGGCGTCGGCTTTAATAAAAACCCAGTTGTCTTTCGGTTTTTTAGGAAGATTTTCTTTCTTTCCTGTTGAAAGATTGTCGACAATCACCACAAAATTGCTTTTGTCTTCAATCAATTTGTCGGCAAGGTGACTTGCTACAAACCCTGCTCCGCCTGTAATTAAAATTTTAGCCATAATTATCTTTCCAATAAATTTTTCAAATATGTGCCATAGCCGCTTTTCAGCAATGGTGTAGCTATTTCAAGCAATTGTTCTGCGCTTATAAATCCTTGTTCGTAAGCAACTTCTTCAATACAACCTATTTTTAATCCTTGTCTTTCTTCAATCACCTGAACGTATTGTGATGCTTGCATTAAAGAAGTAAAAGTGCCGGTATCGAGCCAAGCAGTTCCTCTATCTAAAATCTCTACTTTAAGGGTCTTACGTTCTAAATAGATTTTGTTTACATCTGTTATTTCGTATTCACCTCTTGCACTAGGCTTAAGGTTTTCGGCTATTTCTACTACCGAATTATCGTAGAAGTATAGTCCAGGTACTGCGTAATTCGATTTGGGAGCCTTTGGTTTTTCCTCAATTGATAATGCAAATTTATTTTTGTCGAAATCAACCACACCATATCTTTCTGGGTCCGACACATGGTAGGCGAAGATAAGTCCGCCCTCTGGATTTATACCTTTCTGCAGCATTTTGTCCATTTCTGAACCATAGAATATATTATCTCCTAAAATAAGGGCAACAGAATCATTTCCTATAAAATCTTTTCCCAGTACGAATGCTTGAGCTAAACCATTAGGTACTTCTTGTACCACATAGGAAAACTTGCATCCTACACGCGAGCCATCGCCCAATAATTTTTGAAAAGCTGCACTATCTTCTGGTGTTGTAATGATTAAAATCTCTTTAATTCCAGCTCTCATTAATACTGAAAGAGGATAGTAAATCATTGGTTTATCGTAAATAGGCATTAGTTGTTTGCTAACCCCCAAGGTGATTGGATATAAGCGAGTTCCAGAGCCTCCTGCTAGAATAATTCCCTTCATTTATCTTGCTTCTTTGATTTTAATGGAACGTAAAGTTAACAATGTTGCCTTTATTTTAAGGCTTATTCTTCAAAAATAATAATATATTGTCACAAGTAAAGGTTAAATAGAAGGAGTTGTGTATTTTTGCCATCTTAAATTTGATATGCCAAAAATTTACTGGAACGATAGTGTTGAATTGTTGCGTAAGATTACACTTAGAAAAGTGTGGAATTACCACAAGTTGTTGTATAGTTATTTTTGGTCGAAATGGCGCAAAAAACCCTATGTATGGGCAAATCCTTTTAGTATATCCATTGAGCCCACTACTTCATGTAACCTTCGATGCCCAGAATGCCCTAGTGGTTTGCGCGCATTTACGCGCGATACAGGTATGCTCGACAAAGAATTCTTCACAAGAACAATTGATGAGTTGTCGCCTGATTTGTTGTATTTAATATTCTACTTTCAGGGAGAGCCTTATTTAAACACCAAGTTTTTAGATATGGTGGCGTATGCTTCCAAAAAAGGTATTTATACTGCTACTTCTACCAATGCTCATTATTTAACCGATGCCAATTGTGAAAAAACTATTCGTTCGGGTCTAAGCAGAATGATTATTTCTATAGATGGCACAACTCAAGAAACATACGAATCATACCGCATAGGAGGTAATTTAGAAAAAGTGTTAGAAGGTGCGAAAAGAATTGTGAAATGGAAGAAAGAGTTAAAAAGTAGAACTCCGCATTTGATTTTTCAGTTTTTGGTGGTTCGACCTAACGAGCATCAAATTGATGAAGTATATCGTTTGGCAGAAGAGATTGGAATTGATGAAGTTCGTTTGAAAACCGCTCAGGTGTATAATTATGAAAATGGCAATGAGTTAATTCCCCTTCAAGAGCGGTATTCACGATATAAGAAGAATAGCGATGGCACCTATTCTATTAAGAACAAGATGGTGAACAGTTGCTGGAGAATGTGGCAAGCTTCTGTAATTACATGGGATGGAATAGTAGTGCCTTGTTGTTTTGATAAAGATGCTACACATCGTTTGGGCAACTTAAAGGAACAAAAATTTGCTGAACTATGGAAGGGAGAAGGATACCAGCAATTTAGAAGAAGCTTGTTGAAATCTCGTTCAGAGATTGATATCTGTAAAAATTGCACAGAAGGGACTAAAGTTTGGGCGTAATTTTTAATTTCGAATCATGACAAATCAAGGCATAGTAGATTTTAAGACTTTAAAGAGAGCTAAAAAAGGCATCGATTCTGCATGGAAGGAAGTGAGAATAGCACTTTTAGGAGATCATGCGACTCAATTCATTAAGGAAGCACTAATTGGGTACGGTGCAATTAATAAATTGAACTATACTATTTACGAAGCAGAATATTCGCAAATAGACCAAGAGATTTTAGATGCAGATTCTGAATTATACCATTTTAAGCCAGAGATAGTAATCATCACCAATTCGGTTTACAAACTTGAACAATCTTTCCATTATTCAAAGAATCAGAACTCATTTGCAAATTCTTTTCTAGATAAGGTAGAAGGTTGGTTAGAGGCCTTGAAAAATAATGCTTCTGCTAAAGTAATCTTATCCACATTTCCCGAATTGCCAGATAGCGTATTTGGTAATTTTGCCACTAAAGTAAGTTCGTCTTTTTTGTATCAATTAAGGGTTTTGAACCTTGAGTTGATGAAGTTGAGCGCTCAAAACGGCAACTTGTTTTTGTGTGATGTTGCCGCTCTGTATGGGGTTTACGGACAAACTACGGCTAAGTCGGCACAGATGTATATCAACGCAGATATGATCTTCAGTTTAGATTTCATTCCTGTTTTCGCAAAGCAAATCAACGATATCATCTTAGCGCTACGAGGAAAATTTAACAAATGCCTTATTTTAGATTTAGACAATACCACGTGGGGAGGTATAATAGGAGACGACGGACTAGAGAATATTAAGATAGGAGACTTAGGCATAGGTAAAGCTTTTAGCAAATTGCAAACCTGGGCTAAGGCCCTAAAAGAAAGAGGTGTAATTTTATGTATTTGCAGCAAAAATGACGAGGCAAACGCTAAAGAGCCTTTTGAAAAGCATCCCGATATGGTATTGCGCCTCGAAGATATCTCTGTTTTTGTGGCCAATTGGGAAAACAAAGCTTCTAATATTAGAAACATTCAAGAGATATTGAATATTGGGTTCGATTCAATGGTGTTTTTAGATGACAATCCTTTTGAAAGAAATTTGGTGCGACAAGAATTACCAGAGGTGATTGTACCCGAATTACCTGAAGATCCAGCCGAATATTTAGATTATTTATTAACCCTTAATTTATTTGAGACTGCATCTTTTTCAGAGAACGACAAAGACAGAACAAAACAGTACCAAGCTGAAGCTGAAAGAGTGAGTTCTGTAGCTAAGTTTGCCAATATCGATGATTATTTGGCCTCTCTTGAGATGGTATCGGAAGTTAAGCAAGTCGATAATTTTTCCCTACCTAGGGTTGCCCAGTTAACGCAGCGTTCCAATCAATTTAATTTAAGAACGCAGCGGTATACCGATGAAGATTTAACAAAAATGTTGGCTTCAGGAAACTATTTAGCAACCAGTTTTACTTTGGTAGATAAATATGGAGACAATGGTTTAATTAGCGCCATTGTATTGAAGAAGGAGAAGGATTATATGTTTGTGGACACATGGATCATGAGTTGCAGAGTGCTAAAGAGAACTATGGAGCCCTTTGTTTTAAATTCTATTGTAGAAATTGCCAAAAAAGAGGGGTATTCAAAATTGGTTGGTGAATATTTGCCTACAGCAAAAAATGGAATGGTTAAAGATCATTACAAGAATTTCGGATTTGTGGAGAACGATGGTAAATGGGAGTTGAGCTTAAGTAGTTTTGAACCTTTAAAATGTTTTATTCAAGCCAAATGAAGCAAGGAGATATTTTTAAACATGAGTTCACGGTAAGTGAGAAAGTCTATAAGGGATTTATTGATATTTTTAGAGATGAGAATCCACTGCACACCAATGCTGATTTTGCTAAAGAGAAAGGATTTCAGGGTAAGGTAATGCATGGCAATATTTTAAATGGATTTTTATCGTATTTCATAGGAGAACTTTTGCCTACAAAGGATGTGATGATTGTGAGTCAGCAAATTGACTTTAAAAAGCCTGTTTTTATAAACGACACCTTACAATTTTCTGCTAAAGTGAATGAGGTGCATGAATCGGTAAACTTGGTTGAGTTTAAATACGATTTTATTAATGCTGCCAATGTTAAAGTGGCTAAAGGAACTATTACAATTTTATTATTCAGATGAATATTTTAGTTACAGGTGGGGTAAGCGGCTTGGGTAAAGCCATTACGCAAAAGTTGGCCAAAGAATTTCCTCATAAAACCGTTTATGCTACTTATCATTCTTCGCAATCGGCGGCGCAAGAGTTAGAACGTGCATTTAGCAATGTAAAAGGTATTCATTGTGATTTCACTTCTGCCGAAAGTGTGGGTTCATTGCTAAGTCAGTTAGAATCATTGCAGTTGGAAATTGTTGTAAACAATGCGCTTACTGGAATTGAGCAAAAACATTTTCATAAAATTGCTCCTTCTTTTTTTGTTGAAAGTTTTCAAAACAACATCATGCCTGCTATACAAATAGCGCAAGTTTTGATTCCTTATTTTAGAAAACAGAAGTCGGGTAGATTCATTAATATTTTGAGTTCTTATGTTATAGGTACTCCTCCTTTGGGAATGAGCGAGTATGTTGCCGCTAAGTGTTATTTGCATTCTTTAAGTAATTCTTGGGCTGCGGAAAATTCGAAGTACAACATTGTTTCCAATTGTTTGTCGCCTTCTATTATGAGAACAGGTTTGACAAAAGAAACTGATGAGCGAATTTTTGAGGAGATAGAAGCTGCCAGTGCATTAAAAAGATTGTTAACGGTTGAAGAAACAGCCGAGGCCGTACATTATTTATGCAATGCTTCTGCAGAAGTTAACGGAAAGAATATTGAGGTTTCTGCTGGAGATAAATGGAATTAACCTCTTAGCTTATCGAGCAAATCGTTTAAATTTTCGGCTTCTTTAACACTAAGATTTTCTTTTAAAACACCATCATTATTGGTTTCATCAATTTTTTCCAAAAGAGCCAATCCTTTTTGTGTAATGCTAATATCTACATGACGGCGATCGTCTTTATTCTCTTTTCTATCAACAAATCCTTTTTGTTTCAATTTCTCAACGATACGAGAACAGTTCGATGATTTGTCGATCATTCGTTCTGTGATGAGCTGGTTGTTGGCACATTTGGGGTGCTGTCCTCTTAAAATACGAAGAACATTAAATTGTTCGGGCGAAATACCAAAGGCTTTTAAAAACTGACCGTGGGTGCGATACAGCCAGCTGCTGGTAAACATAATGTTTACAACCAGCCGCTGGTGTTCGCTTCTAAATTTTTTGGTTTGCTTTATTTCGTCTTCTATTTTCATATTTGCGAAGATAGGAATCTAAGCGTTTTTAACCAACTGAATGTTAAGTGCTAATTTAATTTCGTTGCTAACTACTGCACCTCCTGCTTCAGTTAAAGCATTCCATTTCAAATCGTAATCTAAACGGTTGATTTTGCCTGTTACTTCAAATCCGATTTTTGTATTTCCCCATGGGTCAACAGCTAGTCCGGTGTATTCAGTGTCGAGTGTAATGGTTTTGGTAATGTCTCTAATGGTTAAATCTCCAATCAATTTGTAGTTGTTTGCACCTTCTTTCTTCAATTCTTTCGACACGAAAGTAAGTGAAGGGAATTTCTCAGCATTGAAAAAGTCGTCTGATTTTAAGTGTCCGTCTCTCTGTTCGTTATTGGTGTCGATGCTGTTTACATCAGCACTAAACTTAATTTTAGCATCGCTAAAATCAGCTTCGTTTGCTTCTAATGAACCTTCAAATTTTTGAAATTGTCCACTCACGGTAGAAATCACTAAGTGTTTTACTTTGAACTGTACTTCTGAATGCGTGGTGTCGATACTGTAAGTTGCCATAATTGTAATGTTTAATAATTAATCGTTGATACAAATGTATAAACAGTAGTTGTATGTACAAATAAAATTGAAAATATTTTTTTCTAGCCTTATCTGCTCAGCGTAAATCAAACTTTAAATTCCAACAAATATTAGTATCTTCGTGCCTCGTTTTTTTAAAAATTAGAACTGATGAACATTACACAAGAAAAAATTGACGATTTAAATGCTGTTTTGAGCGTTGAAGTGCAAGAAGCAGATTATAGAGAAATAGTAGAAGGTGCATTGAAAAAACACCAAAGAACCGCTAAAATGCAAGGGTTTCGTCCGGGCAAAGTTCCTTTTTCTTTGGTTAGAAAAATGTACGAGCCATCTGTAAAAGTGGATGAAATCAATAGATTGGTAAGCAAAGAATTGGAGAAATATATTGCTGATAATAAAATTGAAATTATCGGACAGCCATTGCCAAAAGCGAACAGCGGAATCAGTTATGATTTCACGAATGGTGTAGATTTCAAATTCATTTATGAATTGGGTATTGCGCCTTCATTCGATATCGCGTTAAACAAAGTAGAGCTAACACAATATAAAATCAATGTTGACGATACTTTGGTAGATAAGTTCGTTACTGATATCGCAAAAAGATACGGTAAAATGAGTGCGCCTGAGGTAGCTTCGTTGGAAGATATGTTGTACATCGATTTTTCTGAATTGGCAGCCGATGGTTCATTGAAAGAAGGTGGAATTAGCAAAATGAGCGTTTTGCCTTTGAGTGAAATCAACAAAAAAGTAGCTGAGCAGTTTGTAGGTAAAAAGAAAGATGATGAGGTGACTTTGATTCCTTCATCTGTTTATGACGACAAAGCAAAAGTGGCTGCAATGCTTGGAACTACTACCGATGCAGTTGCGTCTTTAGGTTCTTTCAAGGCGAAAGTGTTAAACATTAGCAAATTGGAAGCGGCAGAATTGAATCAAGATTTATTCGATAAAGTATATGGTGCAGGTGTAGTAAATTCTGTAGAAGAGTTTCGCGCTAAAGTAAAAGCTGAAGCTTCTGAAGCAATGGTTTCTCAAGAGTTTACCAAATTGCAAAACGATGCTATTCAGTATTTGCTTGACAATACTAAATTCAACTTGCCTGATACTTTCGTTAAAAAATGGTTGGTAGCGGCTTCTCAAAAACCAACAACTCCTGAGGCTATTGAAAACGAATACGCTCACTACCAAAGAGGTTTAAAATGGCAGTTGATTGAAAATAAGTTAATCAAAGAAAACGATCTTAAAGTAGAATTCGAAGAGTTGAAAGCTAAAGCTGAAGAATTGGTGAAAGCTAATTTCCGTCAGTACGGACAAAACATCGACGATGAGCAATTGGCGCCAATCGTTACTAGCGTTCTACAAAGAGAAGAAGAAAGAAGAGGAATTTACGATGCTTTGTACACAGAGAAAATCGTAAATACTGTGAAAAGCAAAGGTAAAATTTCTGAAAAGACAGTTTCTTATGATGAATTTACTAAATTAGTTTCTCAACAAAATAATCAGAATTAATATGATGGACGGTAAAGAATTTAGAAAATATGCTACCAAACATGTTGGTATCAATAGCATAGCATTAGATCAATATATCGAGTCTTCTATGACTCCTTACATTATTGAAGAACGCTCGTTAAACGTTGCTCAAATGGACGTTTTCTCTCGTTTGATGATGGACAGAATTATCTTCCTAGGAACAGGAATTGATGACCATGTTGCCAACATTATTCAAGCGCAATTGTTGTTCTTAGAATCTGCTGACGCACACAAAGACATTCAAATTTATTTGAATTCTCCAGGTGGATCTGTTTATGCAGGTTTAGGTATTTACGATACGATGCAATACATCAATCCAGATGTAGCTACTATCTGTACAGGTATGGCTGCTTCAATGGGTGCGGTATTGTTATGTGCTGGTGCGGCAGGTAAGAGAACTGCGTTGAAGCATTCACGCGTGATGATTCACCAACCATTGGGTGGTGCTCAAGGTCAGGCTACTGATATCGAAATCACAGCTCGTGAAATTCAAAAATTGAAAAAAGAATTGTACGATATTATTGCTAATCATTCTGGACAAACCTACGATAAAGTATGGGCAGATAGCGATCGTGACTACTGGATGACTTCAACTGAAGCGAAAGAGTACGGTATGATTGACGAGGTATTATTTAAAAACACAACTAAGAAATAATTAAAGGTATGGGCAAGTCAGCGAAAGAGGATATTAGATGTTCGTTTTGTGGAAGAAGCAAGGTGGATACGAATGTCCTCATCGCTGGTATTAGCGGCCACATTTGTGATCGTTGTATCGACCAAGCTTTTCAAATTTCTAAAGACGAACTTTCAGCTAAAAATAGTCAGTCGGTTAAATCAAGTATCAACTTGCTAAAGCCTATTGAGATTAAAAAATACATCGATCAATATGTTATTGGTCAGGATGAAGCAAAGAAAGTTTTGTCGGTTGCAGTTTACAATCACTTTAAGCGTCTCGGACAAGGGGTAATTGCTGAAGATGGTGTGGAGATTGAAAAATCGAACATCATCATGGTGGGTGAAACCGGAAC
The DNA here is from genome assembly GCA_049430665.1 of Flavobacteriales bacterium. Taxonomy (GTDB): domain Bacteria; phylum Bacteroidota; class Bacteroidia; order Flavobacteriales_C; genus JAHEZL01. Next base: position 36,144 of record JBMTCG010000011.1, read on the forward strand.
GGGAAAAACCTTGTTGGCAAAATCTATTGCTAAATTATTGAATGTTCCTTTTTGCATCGCCGATGCTACTGTTTTAACTGAAGCTGGTTATGTGGGTGAAGATGTAGAAAGTATCTTATCTCGCTTATTACAAGCTGCCGATTTTGACGCTGCAGCTGCCGAAAAGGGAATTATTTTCATTGATGAGGTAGATAAAATTGCTCGAAAAAGTGATAGCGCTTCCATTACTCGTGATGTATCGGGTGAAGGTGTGCAACAGGCATTATTGAAATTGTTAGAAGGTTCTGTAGTGGGCGTTCCGCCGCAAGGAGGAAGAAAACACCCAGAACAAAAACTGGTTCAAATTGACACCAAAAATATCTTGTTTATTTGCGGAGGTGCCTTCGTTGGTTTAGATAGAATCATTGAGAAGAGAATGAAGTCTCAAACGCTTGGTTTTAGCGCCAGCAAGCAAATGCGCGATATCGATAAGGCGAACATTTTGAAATATGTAACGCCATCAGATATTAAATCTTTTGGTTTGATTCCCGAGTTGATCGGACGATTACCAATTCTTACGCATTTGCTTCCATTAGATAGAGAAGCATTACGCAGAATTTTAACTGAACCTAAAAACGCCATCATCAAACAGTATGTTAAATTGTTTGAGATTGATGGTATCAAATTAAGCTTCGATAAAGAAGTCCTCGATTACATTGTTGACAAGGCCATGGAGCATAAATTAGGTGCGCGCGGATTGCGTTCTATCTGCGAGGCCATCATGTTAGATGCGATGTTCGATATGCCTTCAGATAAAGAAACAAAAGAACTCAAAATCACATTGTCTTACGCTACTGAGAAGGTAGAGAATTCTAAGATTGAGTCGCTTAAGGTAGCGTAGAAAATAATTTTCAATTTCTTATTTTGTAATTTCAGATTTTGCGAAGCGAATCTGAAATCTTCTTTTTTAGGAATTTTCAATTCCGATAATTTTTAATGTAATGCGCAACGCGATTAAAAATCGCTGAGATAGGGATTTCAGATTCGCTTCGCAAAATCTGAAATTACTGGTTTAATCTATTATCGCTGTATTTGTTAAGGACAGCAAGCTTTCGTTTGTCCCCTTTTGATTAAGGTGAAGTATTCCTAGGATTTTAACTTTAGAGGCTTGGGTTAAATTAACATTATCTTTGATTCGGATAAATTCATCTTGACGAAATTGAGGTACTCCACAAACTTTAATCGTTGTTTCTTTCGCTATCGCAAGAATATGAACATCCTCCCAGATTGATGTTTCCGTATTCATAGTTCTTAAACTAAAAAAGTATCCTTCAATAATAATCTTATCCCCATCTAACGCTAAAGCGGATTTACTGAAAATTGGCCATTGAATTTTTTGATCTGTGCTGTCAATTATTACTTTTATTTTTTTGTTCCAACAATTTTCAAATCGGTCCAACTGATTTCTTTTGTAGTTTGGGCAGAACAACTTATCGCAATAAAAAGAAAAAAATAAAGTGCAATTTTCATAATTCTACCCCTTCTTCTTCATCTCCTCCACACTCTCCATCACCTTCACTTTCAACTGCTCTTTAAAGTCAACAATACGTTGCAATACTTCGGCATTTGAAGAACCAATGATTTGAGCGGCCAAGATACCTGCGTTTTTTGCAGCATCTAAAGCTACAGTAGCAACAGGAACACCGTTTGGCATTTGAAGGATAGATAAAACAGAATCCCAGCCATCTATAGAATTGCTTGATTTTATAGGCACTCCAACAACTGGAAGAGGAGTAAGAGAAGCCACCATTCCTGGTAAATGTGCGGCACCACCTGCGCCGGCGATAATAACTTTTAAGCCACGGCCCGCTGCAGATTTAGCATAGTCGAACATTCTTTCGGGAGTGCGGTGCGCAGAAATAACCGTTATTTCGAATTCAATTCCCAATTCTTTCAACACATCGGCAGCGTCTTGCATGATTCTTAAATCAGATTGGCTACCCATGATAATTCCTACTTGTGCGCTCATGTTATAATTTTTAAGGTGTCTTTTACAAATCTTGCTTTTTCTTTGGCTTTGTTGAGGTCTTTATCGACAATGGTCACGTGTCCCATTTTACGGAAAGGTTTGGTATCTCCTTTTCCATACAAATGAACGTTTACGCCTGGCGTAGCCATTACTTTTTCAATGCAGTCGTATTTTGCAGCGCCAACATATCCTTTTTCACCAAGGAGATTCACCATTACCGAAGGAATGGTGATTTCTGTGCTGCCCAAAGTCATTCCAATCAAACATCTCAACAACTGATCGTATTGCGATGTTTCATTTCCTTCAATGGTTTGGTGGCCGCTGTTGTGCGGACGAGGGGCCACTTCATTTACCACCACATCATTGTTGGGTGTAACGAACATTTCTACCGCCAAAATGCCCACCATATCTAGCTTGGTGATGATATCTTTCGCCAATTGCATGGCGTGGTTTTCTACTTCTTTACTGATATCTGCCGGAGAAAAAAGAAACTCTACCAAATTGGCTTCGGGATTGAATTCCATTTCTACAGGAGGGTAAGCCGTTACACTACCATCTTGCGAGCGCGCTGCAATCACAGAAATTTCTTTTTTAATATCTACCAATCTTTCTAACACCGATGGAGCATCGAAAGCTTTGTCTAAATCGTTAACATCTTTCAATATCTGCACGCCTTTGCCGTCGTATCCGCCTTTTCGTAGTTTTTGAACGATGGGGAATTTATCGGCAAAGAGAGAAATTTCGTTTTTATTTTCAATCAAGAAAAACTCTGCTGTATTGATGTTGTTCTTTTGGTAGAACAATTTCTGTAAACCTTTATCTTGAATGGTTTTTAAAGCGGCAGGTTGAGGAAAAACTTTGATGCCTTCTTTTTCTAATTTGCTTAGCGCATCAACACTCACATTTTCAATTTCTATGGTTACCACATCGCACTTTTTACCGAAATCGTATACCATTTGAAAATCGTTCAAATCGCCTTTGTAGAACCAATTGCTTATTTCGCGGCAAGGCGCTTTTGGGTCGGGATCAACGAAAGCCATTTCTACGTTATAGCTATACGACTTCTGCAGCAACATTCTGCCCAGCTGTCCGCCGCCCAACACTCCAATTTTAAATCCTTTGTAAAAGGGTTTTTCCATAGTGGCGAAGATAAAAACTTTTTAACTATCTTAGCCACCTTGTTTTTAAAAACCACAATATGTTGAACATCGTTTTATTTGGCCCTCCGGGCGCAGGAAAAGGGACACAGTCAACCAAACTATTGGAAAAATATGGCTTGGTGCACCTTTCTACAGGAGATATCCTTAGAGCAGAAATGAATGCAGGAACCGAATTGGGATTGAAGGCTAAGTCTTTAATTGAAAGAGGTGAATTGGTACCAGATGAGGTAGTGATTGGTATGATTGACAATAAAATCAGCTCGAGCGCTAACAAAAATGGTTTCATCTTCGATGGTTTTCCACGCACAACTCCTCAAGCACAAGCTTTAGATAAAGTATTGGAAGCTAAAGGAACAGGTATCACTTTGATGTTGTCATTAGAAGTGCCAGAAGATGAGTTGGTAACTCGTTTGTTGGGAAGAGGTAAAGTGAGCGGTAGAGCCGATGACCAAGATACCAAAACCATTCAAAACAGAATTAAAGTTTACAATGAGCAAACATTGCCATTGAAAGATTATTATAAGTCGCAAGGAAAACAAGTAGGTATCGAAGGAGTAGGCACAGTAGAGGCTATTTTCGATGCTTTATGTGAAGCTATTGACGGCGTAAACGCATAACTTCATTGTTATAAATTCAGAGTTCGGTGTTTAGAGAAATGTTCTCGAAAGCACCGGACTCTTAATATTTAAAAGAGAACAAAAAGATGGATTCCAATTTTATAGATTACGTTAAAATATGCTTTAGATCGGGAGCTGGTGGTGCGGGATGTATGCATTTTCATCGTGATAAAAATACGTCGAAAGGTGGGCCAGATGGAGGAGATGGCGGTAGAGGCGGACACATCATTTTGCGAGGTAGCCATCAGCATTGGACACTCATTCACTTAAAATACAGAAAACACGTTATTGCCGAAGATGGAGTGCCTGGAAGTTCAAGTAACAAGACAGGAGCGAGAGGAGAAGATATCATTTTAGATGTTCCGCTTGGCACTATTGTAAAAGATGCGGAGACAGGAAATGTAGAGTTTGAGATTGTGGAAGACGGACAAACGTATACCGTTGCGCCAGGAGGTAGAGGTGGATTGGGAAATGGAAATTTTAAGAATTCGGTAAATCAGGCGCCAAGCCACCACCAGCCAGGAGAACCGGGTACAGAAGACTGGAAAATATTAGAACTTAAAGTATTGGCCGATGTTGGTTTTGTTGGTTTTCCTAATGCAGGAAAAAGTACTTTACTTTCGGTGATAAGTGCTGCTAAACCAGAGATTGCCGACTATGCCTTTACCACTTTGGTGCCCAACTTAGGTATTGTGAAATACGGTGAATATAAATCGTTTATTGCTGCCGATATACCAGGTATTATTGAAGGAGCAAGTGAAGGTAAGGGCTTAGGGCATCGTTTTTTACGTCATATTGAAAGAAATTCAATTTTACTTTTTGTAATTGCTGCCGATAGCGACGATATCAAAAAAGAGTATGAAGTATTGATGAGCGAGTTGGAGAAATACAATCCCGAATTGCTCGACAAAAAGAAGATATTGGCCATTAACAAATGCGACATGTTAGATGAGGAGTTGGAGGCTGAAATCAAAAAATCATTGCCTAAAAAAGTACCATATATCTTCATTTCGGCCTTAAAAAAACAAGGCGTAGAGAAGTTAAAAGATATGCTTTGGAAAGAGCTTAATTCATGATAGAAACCATTGTTCAGTGGGATAAAGACCTTTTTAATTTTTTCAATCATTGCTGCTACAATGGTCCGATGGATTTTTTAATGTATTGGGCGACCAACAAGTGGACTTGGGTTCCTTTGTATGCAGTAGTTCTATTTTTTATCTATTCTAAATTCAAGAAAGAAACGCTGTGGATTTTGCTTGCTGTTGCCTTAATGGTGGCTTCAACAGATATGATTTCCACCCGAGTTTTTAAAAATAATGTTAAAAGATTGCGCCCTTGTCAGGAAGCTGCAAATCTTTCTTTCGACGTGCGCACTTTACCCGACGTGAATTGCAGTAAGTATGGTTTTGTGTCTTCGCATGCCGCCAATACCTTTGGATTAGCCGTTTTTGTTGGTTTGTTGTTTTACAAAGGCAAAAGAAAAGTTTTGTGGATTGGCTTAGCTTGGGCATCCTTCGTTAGTTTTAGCCGTCTTTATTTGGGAGTTCATTATCCTTTGGATTTAGTAGGAGGAGCCATAGTAGGTGTTGCATTTGCTTTGATATGGTATAGCATATTCAAGAATAAATGGAAAGCACGAACGGTACAGTAATTGTTGTTCTGTTTCAGCGTTTTTTTGTATTTTGTTATGCAATGCAATTAGGTCTGTAACTTTGCGTTCATTTGTGGGTTATACAACTAGTAAGAGAAACTTATTGATTATATTTTTTGAAAAGAATTTTTACCATATTATTTATTGTTCTAGGTATTGGTGTTTCGCCAACCTTTGGGCAATTGCAGGTAAATAGTGAGCAGGCGGCACTTCTAGTTCAGCAATTGATGAATTGCAGCAAAATCAAAACAAGTAACGTTACTTTTAATGGTCACCCCTCAATGATTGGTGAATTTAATAGTGTTAAATCAAATACAGGATTGCGAGATGGCGTGATTTTGAGCACAGGTGATGTTAAGCATGCTATCGGACCAAATACCGATTCTGGTCCGGGAGGAAAATCGCTAACTTCAACCACCGACAATGATCTTCAACGTCTTGCAGGTAATAATACAGTAGCTGAAGCAGCAGTGTTAGAGTTTGATTTTATTCCTATTACCGATTCTGTTTCTATTAGGTATGTTTTTGCTTCCGATGAGTATATAGAATATGCCAATTCTAATTTTAATGATGTTTTTGGATTTTTCCTAAGCGGACCTGGTATTAGCGGTCCTTATAGCAATGGTGCTGTAAATATTGCTCTTGTGCCGGGAAGCAATACAACAGTATCGGTTAATTCCATTAATAATACAAAATCAAGTAATTTGTATATCGACAATGGTACAGGAAGTTCAAACTCTTCTCAGTACTCTAATTCCCAAGTGATTCAATACGATGGAATGACTAGAGTTTTGGTTGCAACGCATAAGGTAACTCCTGGACAAAAATATCATATCAAATTAGCAATTGCCGATGTAAGTGATGGCAAGTATGATTCAGCAGTGTTTTTGCAAAATGGTAGCTTCTTTTCAGATGACTATACCAAAAATGTTATTGTTACATATCCTGAGTTATATGAAGGATGTGACAGCGCTATAGTAAGAATACAAATGACTCCCTCTAAATATAATATTGGTTCAATTCCACTTTCATTTTTTGGCTCAGCTGCAAACGGTGTAGATGTGGCACAAATTCCAAATCCGCTTCCTGTTGATCCAGTAACTGGTAAAGCTTCATTTAAAATAGTTCCCTTAATGGATAATTTTAATGATGATAAAGAAACTTTGAATGTTGTAATGAAAAAATCGGAATGTAGTGAAGATACAATTCGTCTTATTATTCGTCAGTACAAGCCTATTACTGTTACTGATTATGATACCATAACTTGTGGTGGACCGGTTACCATTTCAGCTAAGTACAGTGGTGGTGGAGCGGCAGCAACTTTGATTTGGGATTTAGACGGAAGCAACAATAGGCAGTTGGCGGTAAATACCGGTTGGAATAGTACCTCTTATGCATATGATATCGAAGATCATTGTTTAAGTAGACCTCTTAAAGGACAGGTTAACGTAATCGTTAACAATAAAAAGCCAGATGCTGGTCCCGATCAGAGATATTGTAGTGGAACAATTGCAAGTATTGGTGGTTCTACAACTCCAGGATATACATATCAATGGACACCTACAACTCTACTGTCTAGTTCAAATACTTTAAATTCCACGGCTACTATTCAAAATGTTTCAAATAGCAAAAGTGTAAACAGTTATGTTGTAGAAAGTGACAACGGAATGTGCAAAGCAAAGGATACTGTAGTTTTAACCGTGATACCCGTTCCTCAGGCTATTATCGACCTTACGCCTTATCTTGAGTGTCCGGTTTTTAAATCAGCTATCAATGAAAGCTCTGTCGTAGCCGATTCTGTAAGTTATACATGGTTTACATCAACAGGAGAGGTTAAAACCGGAAAAGATGCACTACTTACTTTTGCAAATCCAGGCAACTATGATGTTTCATTGGAAGTAAAAAACTACAATTTGTGTCCGAGCAAAGACGATGCCCTTGGTTTGGTACAAATTAAAACAAAACCCACTGCTAACTTCGATTTAGATAAATACGATGTGAATATGATTTATCCAACGGTGTCTGTTATGAGCAGTCCGGTTGGCGCCGATACTTGTTTTATGCGCGTTTATAGCGAGAAGGGAGCCTTAGTTCACGAGCCCACCCTTTGCGATTTTACTTATGATATTCCAACACCAGGTAATAATAAATTCATTCAGTATGTTACTGCACCAAATGGATGTAAAGACACTTTAGAGAAGATAGTGTATGTTAAACCCGAGTATTTTGTATGGGCGCCCAATGCATTTACCATCAATGGTGACGGATTGAATGAAGAATTCGTAGTGAATTATTCTTGGGCTATTGAAGATTTTGAGTTGTATGTTTTTGATAGATGGGGACAAGAAATCTTTCATGGAGTAGGAGATGGCCGTCAGGTAGCATGGGATGGTAAAGGTAAAAACAGAGAATATCAGCCAATAGGTGTTTATGTTTATATGTACACTTATACCCGTCCAATTAGAGGTGAAATGAAAGAGAATGTTAAGGAATTAGGCACAATAACCATCATTAGATAATTTTTTCTTTCAATTTTTCAGAATTACTTTTAGCAAATGAAAATTGCCTATCTCTCTACCTTTTATCCTTTTCGCGGCGGTATCGCACAGTTCAATGCATCATTGTTTAGAGCATTTGAAAAAGAAAATGAAGTAAAAGCTTTTACTTTTAAACGTCAGTATCCCGAGATTCTTTTTCCAGGGAAAACGCAAATGGTACAAGAGAAAGACAATGCCGATAAAATTCCTGCTGAGCGCACTTTAGATACCGTAAATCCTTTCACTTATATTTCGACAGCAAAGGCGATTCAAAAAGAAAATGCCGATATCTTGGTGATGAAATATTGGATGCCTTTTTTCGCACCGTCGTTAGGGTATGTTTCAGGTAAAACAAAAGCGAAATCTATTGCCATTATTGATAATGCTATTCCACACGAAAAGCATTTTTACGATGCGCCTTTATCTAAATATTTTTTAAATCGTTGCGACGGATTTGTGGTGATGAGCGATTCGGTGAAGAAAGATTTGTTGAGCTTAAAACCCGATGCGAAATTCATTCAACATGCGCACCCGTTTTACGATCATTTTGGTGCAATTGTAAATAAAGCAGAGGCTAGAAAAGCGTTGAATATTGCTGATAATCAAAAAGTGATTTTGTTTTTCGGATTCATTCGTGCTTACAAAGGATTAGATGTTTTATTAGAAGCATTTAAAAGTGCAACGTCTGATTATACCTTGGTGATTGCCGGTGAACCTTACGAAGACTTTTCAAAATACCAACCTGCGGTAGATGAATTGAAGAAGCAAGGAAAAAACATTGTTGAGATGGTGCGCTACATAGATGACCATGAAGTAGCCACTTTATTTTCTGCGGCAGATGTTGCTGCGCTTCCTTACAAAAGCGCTACGCAAAGCGGTATTGCATCCATTGCCATGCACTTTGAAATACCCATGATTGTTACCAATGTAGGAGGTTTACCCGAAGAAGTGGAGAATGGAAAAACAGGTATGGTGGTAGATAAAGTTGAACCTATTTTGTTCTGGAAATCGATAGGAGAATATTTTTCTAAATCTTTAAAAGAGACCTTTCAGCAACGTATTCGCGAAACAAAAGAAGAGCGATCTTGGAAGAAATTAGCGGATAGGATAGTTGAGTTTTCGAGAAGTCTGTAATTTATAGGACAATAGTTCCTTTGTGCCTCAGGATCCTGAGGTACCCCGAAGGAACTATCGCTCTTGTTGTGAAAGGAGATTGCTTCATTTCTGGGTACAAAAATCTCGCAAGGACGGACTGCTGTGCTAAGGATTATTTTATTTTTTTCACTTTGAAGTTAGCATATTCTCCAGGTTCACCTGTTGTCAGACTGCCAAAATCGATGAGGAAAAGGCATGTGCCGTTTTGTAAAATTTCAGATGTTACTTGATCTGGGTAGTCCATTGGTTGAATTGTCGTTGTGCTTTTTTCTGAAGTAATTATGCATCTGCCATTTTCTTTTTTGCCTGTAACTGGAACTCTGAAAATTGAACTGTCTCCAGGATTTAAATCGCCTGTTCCAATAATTTTAGAGTTAACTGCCATTACAGTACTCTTGATTTTTTGTTTGCTTACTTTTTTTTCAAGATGATAATTGCGCTATCTCTTTTTGTGCTGTCAATTTGAGCTTGACTGTAAAGGCTTATGATCAATAATAAGACAAGCAAAATCGTTTTCATCGCCACCAATTTAAAAAACTATCTTTTAATTCCTGATTAATTTTTATTTTAGCCCCGCTTAAAAAATAATCTATGAGAGTAATACAATTCAGAGAAGCGCTTCGCGAAGCCTTAAACGAGGAAATGAGAGCAGATAAATCTGTTTATTTAATGGGTGAGGAAGTTGCTGAATACAATGGTGCTTACAAGGTGAGTCAGGGAATGTTAGATGAATTTGGTCCCGAAAGAGTGATCGATACTCCTATTGCTGAGCTTGGTTTTGCAGGTATTGGTGTTGGCGCTGCGATGAACGGCTTGCGTCCGGTTATCGAGTTCATGACCTTTAACTTTTCATTGGTAGCTATCGACCAGGTAATCAATAGTGCAGCTAAATTATATTCAATGTCGGGCGGACAATACAACTGTCCGATAGTATTTAGAGGTCCAACGGCTTCTGCCGGACAACTAGGCGCGCAGCACTCACAAGCTTTTGAGAATTGGTATGCCAACACTCCAGGTTTGAAAGTGGTGGTTCCTTCTACACCTTACGATGCTAAAGGATTATTGAAATCGGCTATTCGTGATAACGACCCTGTGATCTTCATGGAATCGGAACAAATGTATGGCGACAAAGGTGAAGTGCCTGAAGGCGAATACATAATTCCTATTGGCGTTGCCGATATCAAAAGAAAAGGTAAAGATGTTACCATCGTTACTTTTGGTAAAATAGTTCACGTAGTTTTGGCTGCATGCGCAGAATTGGAAAAAGAAAACATTAGTGTTGAGGTGATCGACTTAAGAACAGTTCGTCCGATTGACTACGATGCTATCTTCGAATCAGTGAAAAAAACAAATCGCTTAGTGGTAGTTGAAGAGGCTTGGCCTTTGGCATCTATCTCTGGAGAGATTACTTATAAAGTACAAAAAGAAGCTTTCGATTATTTGGATGCTCCAGTGGCTAGGGTAACTTCAAGAGACGTTCCTCTTCCTTATGCGCCAAACCTTATTAACGAGGCTTTACCAAATATTGAACGTATCGTTGCTGCTGTAAAAGGGGTGTTGTACAAGTAATTTTTACACTCGATTTGCGAAAATGCATTAAATATTTACCTTTGCCGACCAATTATAAAAAGAATAATTACTAATTAACGTTTATGGGACAAATGATGATTTACTTGCCAATCGCAATGGCATTAATAGGATTAGCTTTCATGGCTGTCAAAAGATCTTGGGTTTTAAAGCAAGATGCTGGGGACGGAAAAATGAAACAAATTTCAGAATACATTTATGAAGGTGCTTTGGCTTTCTTGAAAGCTGAGTACAAATTGTTGGCAATATTCGTTCTTGTAGCAAGTGTTGTGTTGGCAATCATCTCTCAAATTGTAGAGACTTCTTCTATATTAATAGTAGTAGCATTTATTTTCGGTGCTTTCTTTTCAGCTTTAGCTGGAAACATGGGGATGAAAATCGCTACTAAAACAAACGTTAGAACTACGCAAGCTGCTCGTACTAGCTTACCACAAGCATTGAAAGTTTCTTTTGGTGGTGGTACTGTAATGGGCTTAGGTGTTGCTGGTTTAGCGGTTTTAGGTTTAACTGCTTTCTTCATCATTTTCTACCAACAATTTATGGGCGGTGCTTGGACTAACGGTGGAGACATGACTGTGGTTTTGGAAACATTGGCTGGTTTCTCTTTAGGTGCTGAATCTATCGCATTGTTTGCTCGTGTAGGTGGTGGTATTTACACTAAAGCTGCCGACGTTGGTGCCGACTTAGTAGGTAAAGTTGAAGCTGGTATTCCTGAGGATGATCCTAGAAACCCTGCAACTATTGCCGATAACGTAGGTGATAACGTAGGTGACGTTGCTGGTATGGGTGCTGACTTATTCGGTTCTTATGTTGCAACTGTATTGGCTGCAATGGTATTAGGTAACTACGTTATTAAAGATATGGGTGGTAAAATCGAAGATGCATTCGGTGGTATCGGTCCAATCTTATTGCCAATGGCCATCGCTGGTTTTGGTATCTTGTTCTCTATTATTGGTACTTTATTGGTAAAAATTAAAGACAACAACGCTAAAGAAAAAGAAGTGCAAGGCGCATTAAACTTAGGTAACTGGGTTTCAATTGCATTGACTGCTGTTTCTTGTTATTTCTTAGTTATTTATATGTTGCCTGAAACAATGAGCATGGAGTTCTTTGGAGAAGGTGTAAAAGAAATCTCTTCAATGAGAGTGTTCTTCGCTGCGATTGTAGGTTTGATTGTTGGCGGAGTTATCTCTGCTGTAACTGAACACTACACAGGTTTAGGAACTGGTCCGGTTTTAAAAATCGTTCAAAAATCTTCTACAGGTGCAGGTACTAACGTTATCGCGGGTATCGCAACAGGTATGATCTCTACTTTCCCTACGGTTTTGTTGTTCGCAGGTGCTATCTGGGCATCTTACGCTTTAGCTGGTTTCTACGGTGTGGCTTTGGCTGCTTCTGCTATGATGGCTACAACAGCTATGCAGTTGGCAATTGATGCTTTCGGTCCAATTTCAGATAACGCTGGTGGTATCGCTGAAATGAGCGAATTGCCTAAGGAGGTTCGTCAACGTACAGATATTTTAGATTCAGTGGGTAACACCACTGCTGCAACAGGAAAAGGTTTTGCTATCGCTTCTGCTGCATTAACTTCATTGGCATTGTTTGCTGCTTATGTTACTTTCACAGGTATCGACGGTATCAACATCTTCAAAGCTCCAGTTTTAGCGATGTTGTTTATTGGTGGTATGATTCCAGTGGTGTTCTCTGCTTTGGCAATGAACTCTGTAGGTAAAGCTGCTATGGACATGGTGTACGAAGTACGTCGTCAATTCAAAGAAATTCCAGGTATCATGGAAGGTACAGGAAAACCTGAATACGGTAAATGTGTGGAGATTTCTACTAAAGCTGCATTGCGTGAAATGATGTTGCCAGGTTTATTAACTATTGGTTTCCCAATCGCTATTGTATTGTTGGGTAAATTGGTGTACGCTGATAACAACCAGTTGATTGCTGAAATGTTAGGTGGTTATATGGCTGGTGTTACTGTATCTGGTGTTCTTTGGGCAGTGTTCCAAAACAACGCAGGTGGTGCATGGGACAACGCTAAAAAATCTTTCGAAGCTGGTGTGATGATCAACGGTGAAATGACTTACAAAGGTTCTGATGCTCACAAAGCAGCAGTAACTGGAGATACAGTAGGTGATCCATTTAAAGATACTTCTGGTCCATCAATGAACATCTTAATTAAATTAACTTGTTTGATTGGATTGGTTATCGCTCCAATATTGGGTTCTGGTCACGTTGCAGCTGTTGCTGAAGCTACAGCTTGCTGTGAAAAAGCGAAAACAGAACAGTGTTGTGCTAAAGATGCTGCTGCTTGTCATGCAGATTCTACTAAAGCTTGTTGCGATAAAAAAGCTGAAGAGTGTCATGCAGGTGCTGCTGAGAAAAAAGCATGTTGCAAAGGTGAAGTTCACGCGGCAGAGAAATCTTGCCATGGTGATTCTTTAGCTCACTAAGAGAATTAGAATATGAAGAAAAGGCTTTCGTTGAAAAACGGAAGCCTTTTTTTTCTCCTAGGGTTAAGTTTTGCTTTTATTTAAGCGGTTTCAATAAATCATCTAAACCATTCAACTTAATTTCATAAATGGTTTCCAGCATCACTCCTAATTTATTTTTTGGGAATCCTTGTCGCGCAAACCACTCCAAATAATGAATAGGTAAATCGCAAATTTTGCGATCTTTGTATTTGCCGTATGGCATGGGAGTTTTAATGATGTCAAGTAATATTTGTGGGTTGAAACTCATCTCAAAACAATTTGCCTTTTACCAAATGTCTTCTAAATAACTCGGCGCAAGCCATAGCGTCGCTTAGCGCATCGTGGTGTTTGAGTTTTATGTTTTCTTCTTCACACACTTTAGCCAATCCTTTTTTGTAGATTTTGTAGGTGCATTCTTTTCTGTATTTTACTTCTGCTAAATCGTAAAATTCTAAAGTTTTTTTCAAGCATCCGCAATCGAACGATGCATTGTGTGCTACTAAAATTTCTCCTTCAATAAATGGTTTTATTTTGCCCCACACTTCTTCAAAAGTAGGCGCATTAGCGGTATCTTCGGGTGTTATGCCGTGTACGCGAATGTTGTGGTACGAATAAAAATTATCGGGCGGACGAACCAATTGATTCACTGTTTTTACCACTTCGCCATATTCAACACGAACCAATCCTATTTGGCAAATGCTTGAGCCTTTTTGGTTGGCAGTTTCAAAATCTATGGCGGTGAATGTAGGCATACCGCTAAAGTAATTTATATTTCCACAATATCCCACAACGCAGGTATCTCACAATCCCAACCTAAAGTGCTTTCAATTTTTGCTCTCAACACATCGGCGGCTTGAGCTTCGCCATGAATGATGAATACTTTTTGTGGTGTGTTTTTAATGTGCGACATCCAATCTAACAATCCTTGCTGATCGGCGTGTCCGCTTAAACCGCGAATTTCTTCAATGCGCGCTTTAACTTCGTAATATCTGCCGTACACTTTTATTTCTTGAGCGCCGCGTAAAAGTTGTCGGCCACGCGTGCCTTCGGCCATATAACCCGCCATTAAAATAGTGGTGCTGGGTTTAGAAATATATTCTTGTAAATAACTTAAAACTCTACCTCCGTTAAGCATTCCTGCTCCAGCAATAATGATTTTGGGTGATGGGTTGTGAATGATTTGTAGCGACTCTTTATAATCTTGCGTGTAGGTGAAACTAGTACACATGGCCACACATTCTTTAGCCGATAATTTTTGCCATTTCAAATGGTGCTGAAAAACTTTGAGTACGTCGGCACCCATCGGACTGTCCATTACCATCATCACCTCAGGGATGAGTTTTTTGGCTTTCAGTTGCCACAATAAATACATCAAAGTTTGCGTGCGTTCTACGGCAAAGCTTGGTATAATCAAAGTTCCGCCAGCGGCTATGGTTTCGTTAACCACCTTTTCTAAATGTTCTTCAATGTTTTCTTTGGCGTGCATTCTATCGCCGTAGGTACTTTCAATAAATAGTACATCGGCCAAAGAGGGGGCTTGTGGCGGAAACATCATGTAGTCTTCTTGTCGGCCTACATCGCCCGAAAAAACCAAGGTTTTTCCGTTGATGAAAAGTTCAATGCAAGTTGCGCCTAAGATGTGACCCACATAGCTAAATCGTGCAGATACTCCATCGCCCAAATCAATCATGGTGTCGGTATCTACCGCTTTAAAATGCGGAACGGTTTTTTCTACATCGGCAACGGTGTACAATGCTTTGGCAGGATGATGTTTTGTGAATTTTTGTTTGTTGGCGCGCTCGGCATCTTCTTCTTGAATTTTGGCACTATCGCGCAGTATGATTTCGGCAATTTCTAAAGTGGGCGCGGTGCCATAAATCTTTTTGCGAAATCCCATGTCTATGAGTCGGGGCAAATAGCCCGTATGGTCCATGTGCGCATGCGTTAACAAAACGCAATCTATTTCTTCAGCATTAATAGGCAAAAATTCCCAGTTGAGTTGTCGAATTTTTTTTACCCCTTGAAAGAGTCCGCAATCGATTAATACTTTTTTGCTTTCTGTTTCAATTAAATATTTCGAGCCGGTAACGGTTCCTGCTGCGCCTAAAAAATGGACTTTAATTTTACTCATATTTCAAAGGTAAAAGATGGGTGTTGAAGGTACATGATAAAAATCAGTTTTCGCCATGACCCATCTCATTTCTTTGTAGGTCGAAATCTTTCAATTTTGGGTA
This sequence comes from Flavobacteriales bacterium, assembly GCA_049430665.1. Taxonomy (GTDB): domain Bacteria; phylum Bacteroidota; class Bacteroidia; order Flavobacteriales_C; genus JAHEZL01. The sequence continues at coordinate 51,573 of JBMTCG010000011.1, forward strand.
AAATAATTCTATATGAGTAAAAATTCAGTTATAGCTACATTGATTGCGTTATTTGTAATCGTAGTGCCGTTTAGATTGGCTTTTTTAAATGCCGATATTCATAATCCATTGTT
>JBMTCG010000012.1:0-49729 GCA_049430665.1 Flavobacteriales bacterium
GGATGACATACAATGCCCATCCTACTGTGGTTGTCATCCTGAGGTACTCCGAAGGAACTATTGTCCTGTATGTAATTATACCACAATATTCACAATCTTACCCGGTACTACAATCACCTTCTTAGGTGCTTTGCCTTCCAAATACTGTTGTGTTTTTTCCATCGCCATTACAATTTTCTCTACTTCTTCTTTAGGTACAGATAAATCTAATTCGTGCATAAAGCGCGTTTTACCGTTGAAAGAAATAGGGTAATTGAATGAGCTTTCTACCAAATACGATTCGTTGCAGGCAGGGAAAGTTTGTATGAAAATAGAGTCTGTATGACCCAATTTCTCCCATAACTCTTCAGCAACGTGAGGCGCGTAAGGAGAAATGATGATGGCCAATGGCTCTAACACTTCGCGTTTGTTGCATTTCAATTCGGTCAATTCATTCACACAAATCATGAAATTACTTACAGAGGTATTGAAAGAAAAACGCTCAATATCTTCTACAATTTTCTTGATGGTTTTGTGCAATGATTTTAGCTCTTTTTTATCGGCTTTTTCTTCACTCACACTCCACACTCCATCCTGATTATATAGTCTCCATAATTTTCTAATGAAGTTCGATACACCTGATATTCCATTGGTATTCCATGGTTTGGATAATTCTAAAGGACCTAAGAACATTTCATACAAACGAAGAACATCGGCGCCGCTCTTTTCTACTATTAAATCGGGACTCACCACGTTCCATTTCGACTTCGACATTTTTTCTACTTCGTTGCCGCAAACGTACTTGCTGTCTTCTAAAATGAAGTCAGCTGTTTTGTATTCTTCTCTCCAATTTTTGAAAGCTTCGATATCTAAAACGTCGTTATCTACAATGTTTACATCAACATGCAACGCAGTAGTTGCGTGCTCATTTCTTAGGCCAAAACTCACGAATTTATTGGTTCCATTAATTCTATAAACAAAATTACTTCTCCCCTGAATCATCCCTTGATTGATCAACTTCTTAGCAGGTTCATTCACCGGAATAAATCCACGGTCGTTTAAGAATTTAGTCCAGAAACGAACATACAATAAATGTCCTGTTGCATGCTCAGATCCACCAATATACAAATCAACATTTTGCCAATAATCAACCGCTTCTTTTGATGCAAAAGTCGAGTCGTTTTTTGGGTCCATATAACGCAAGAAATACCACGATGAACCAGCCCAACCAGGCATGGTAGTGGTTTCGTATTCAAACTCACCTTTGTATTTCCAATCTTTAGCTCTTGCCAATGGCGGTTCACCGTCTTCGGTAGGCAAAAATTTATCTACTTCGGGCAATACCAAAGGCAATTCATTTTCTGGTAAAACCTGCGGAATTCCATTTTTGTAATATACCGGAATTGGCTCTCCCCAGTAGCGTTGGCGACCAAAAACAGCATCGCGCAAACGGTAATTTACTTTTCCTTTTCCTAAACCTAACTCTTCAATTTTTGCAATTACTTTTTTCATTGCATCTTTCACTTCTAAACCATCCAAGAAATCAGAATTGATGATTTTTCCTGCTTTGGCTTCGTAAGCTTCTTTCACTATTTCTCCGCCCTCAACCACTGGTAAAATGGGTAGGTTGAATTGTTGTGCAAAAGCGTAATCTCTACCATCGTGAGCCGCAACAGCCATTACAGCGCCCGTTCCATAACCTGCTAGCACGTAATCACCAATCCATACCGGAATTTGTTTTCCGCTGAAAGGGTGTATGGCATAAGCTCCTGTGAAGACTCCAGTTACATTTTTCACATCGGCCATACGTTCTCTTTCCGAACGGTTTTTAGTTTTTTCTAAATAATCTTCAACAGCTTGTTTTTGCTCTGCTGAAGTCAGTTGAGCAACCAATTCATGTTCGGGAGCTATCACCATAAATGATACGCCGAAAATTGTATCAGGACGGGTGGTGAAGACTTCAATTTTTAATTCTGAATTTTGAATTTTGAATTCCAAAGAAGAACCTTCAGAACGACCAATCCAGTATCTCTGCGATTCTTTGATACTTTCCGTCCAATCAATTCCTTCTAAATCATCCAACAATCGTTGAGCATAGGCCGTAATTCTCATGCTCCATTGCTTCATTAGTTTCTTTTCAACGGGATGTCCGCCACGCTCACTCACTCCATCTTTTACCTCATCGTTCGCTAAAACAGTACCTAAAGCCGGACACCAATTCACATACGCCTCACCCAAATAAGCCAAGCGATGCTCCATTAAAACATCCGATTGTTCTTTTTCAGAAAGTTGATTAAACCCTTCAATTTTAGGAATCAATGTTTCAATGCTTTCTGCTTTGTTGGTTTCGGGATTGTACCACGAATTGAACAACTGAATAAAAACCCATTGAGTCCATTTGTAATAGGCAGGGTCGCTGGTGCGCACCTCTCTGTCCCAATCGAATGAGAATCCAATTTTATCTAACTGATCTCGGTATCTATTGATATTTTCTTCGGTGGTGATGGCAGGATGCTGTCCGGTTTGAATGGCATATTGCTCAGCAGGCAAACCAAAAGAATCATAACCCATTGGATGCAAAACATTGAAACCTTTCAATCTTTTGTATCGCGCATAAATATCTGATGCAATGTAGCCCAGCGGATGCCCTACATGCAAACCCGCTCCCGAAGGATAAGGAAACATATCCAACACATAACACTTCGGTTTATCTTTATCAATTACCGATTTATACGTTTTATCTGAAGCCCATTTTGCTCTCCATTTGGCTTCTACTTCTCTGAAATTATATTCCACTTTGTATCGTTTTGTGCAAAAATAGGAAAAAGCCACTAGCGAATAGCCATTAGAAAATTGTAAACATTAACAATCTCAAAAATTATTATCCACACTATTGGCTATTCGCTATTCGCTATTGGCTATTTTTCTTATTTTAGCCGCAATGGAATGGAAAAGTTTTAACAATAGCTGGCGCACACGCATCTCTTACTTATCAACAGTGGTAAGTATTTCGTTGGTGTTATTTGTAGTAGGATTGGTAGGCTTTGTGGTTTTAAACATCAAGCCTTTGGCCGACACCGTGAAAGAACATTTTGTATGTTCTATTTACATCAAAGAGGAAGTTAAGGAAGTAGACCTTAATCAATTTAAAAAGTTTTTAGATGCTCAAGACTATATTTTGTCAACGCACCTCATCGATAAAGATTCGGCAGCAGCTTTATTGCAAGCCGACTTAGGAGAAAACGAACAATTCATGGATTTAACAGATGGTAAAAATCCGCTACCTGTTTCCATCGATGTTAAAATAAAAGCCGATTACACCAATCCCGATTCGCTTAAAATAATGGAAGCGGTTTTCCTTAAAAACCCTATTGTCACAAGTGTGGAATACGATGCGCCAACCCTACAAATTGTACATTCAAACTTGGCAAAAATAAACAGTTGGTTGCTTAGCATTAGCGTGGTCTTGCTCGTTATCGCCATCGCCTTAATCAACAATACGCTGCGTATTAAAGTGTATTCTCAACGTTTTGTCATTCGCACCATGCAGCTCATTGGCGCCAAAGGAACCTTTATCCTTCGTCCGTTTATTGTTGGCGCAGTAGTTCAAGGTATCGTTGCCGCGCTTTTGGCTATTTTAATGATGATGGGCTTCAATTCATTTTTGATGAAGCATTTTCCAGAATTGGGGTTAACGCAAGTATTCGCACAAAACACCATGATTTATTTAGGCATGATAGCCATTGGCATTTTAATCACCTTTTTATCTACCATCGTCTCTGTAAGTAAATTCTTACGCATGAGAACCGACGAACTTTATTATTAAAATATTATGGAAAAAGAACAAGAAGTTTTTGAAATGGGTAAAACCAATTACCTTTTGCTTATCGCAGGAACAGTGGTGATTGGCGTTGGCTTCATCATGATGAGTGGTGGCGGAACAGAAAACACCAACGAATTTGCTGGCGACACTTTATTCAACACGCAACGCTTAACCGTAGCTCCAATTACAGTGTTGATTGGTTTTGCTATTGTGTTGTTTGGTATCCTTAAAAAACCACAATAAATCATGACTACCTTCCAAGCAATTATCATCGCCATTATAGAAGGGCTTACAGAATTTCTTCCCGTTTCTTCAACAGGACACATGATTTTGGCCGATGCCGTTTTGAAAGTGCAAGACCACGAATTTGCTAAAACTTTTGAAATTGTAATTCAACTTGGCGCCATCATGGCGGTGCTTCTTATCTATATCAAAAGATTTTTTGTTGGCTTAAATATCTACTTCAAATTACTTGTCGCTTTTTTACCTACTGGCGTTATCGGACTCCTTGCTTACAAAAGCATTAAACACTATTTATTCAATCCGTTTACGGTAAGTATTTCATTGATTGTTGGTGGTGTTGTTTTAATTCTACTGGATAAATGGAGCAACAAAGAAACTTCCGACTATAAAGAAGTAGAAGATATTAGTTACTTGGGTGCCGTGAAAATTGGATTCATACAATGCCTTTCTATGATACCAGGAGTATCACGTGCAGCAGCTACCATCTTTGGTGGAATCTATTCTGGTTTTAGCCGAAAACAAGCTGCCGAATTTTCCTTCCTTTTGGCTATTCCCACTATGTTTGCAGCATCAGGTTACGACTTATTAAAAGAACATGAAAATATACATTCCGACGATTTAAGTATTTTATTTCTTGGTGCAGGTGTTGCCTTTTTAGTTGCCATTGTTGCCGTAAAAGCATTTGTCGCTTTTCTTACCAAATATGGCTTCAAACATTTTGGTTACTACAGAATTGTTTTAGGTGTTTTATTCTTAATCTATGCCCTTGATAAGGGACTAAAAATGATTCCTTAATGTAGTTCATGGAACAAGAATCACCCTTTACATCTGGTAAGGTTTTGTTGATTAATAAACCATATACCTGGACTTCCTTCAACGTTGTACAGAAGGTAAAATACTCGATAAAGAAATACACCAAAACACCGAACACCGAAAATTTACCTGTGCGAAAATTCAAGTTGAAAGTGGGACATGCAGGCACTCTCGACCCCTTGGCCACCGGACTCCTCATCGTGTGTACCGGCAAGGAAACCAAGAATATTGAGAAATACCAAGCCCAAGAAAAAGAATACACCGGCACGTTTTATATTGGCGCTACCACACCGTGTTTCGATTTAGAAAAAGAAATCGACGAGCGTTTTCCAACAGAACATATCACGCCAGAAATGATTGAAGAAACACGCTTGAAATTCATTGGAACCCAAGACCAAGTGCCTCCCCTTTTTTCGGCCTTAAAGATCGACGGAAGAAGAGCTTATAAAATTGCCCGCGCAGGAAAAGAAGGCGAATTAAAAGCACGCGAAATAACCATTAGCGAATTAGAATTAACGCGCATAGAACTTCCTGAAATTGACTTCCGTGTGGTGTGCAGTAAAGGCACTTACATTCGCTCTCTCGCTAGCGATTTCGGTTTAGAATTGGGAAGTGGCGCACATCTTACTGCTCTTTGTAGAACAAGAATTGGAGAGTATAAATTGAGTGATGCAATGACCTTGGAAGAGTTTGAGAAAAGCTTGGCAGGACAATAGTTCCTTCGGAGTACCTCAGGAGGACAGTAAGTGACGCATTTCTGGATAACCATTCTTACATTTAGAACTTTAAACAGTGCATCAGTATTGTCCTCCTGAGGTACCCCGAAGGAACTATTGTCCTACACATCAAAAATTACTTGGGGAATTGATGGTAAATCACACAGTAAACATTAGAATGTAATAATTTTAATGTTTAATAAAATATATTCCCTACTTTTAATGCGAAAAATACGAGTAAACATTAAAATATACTATAAATAATGTCTAGTAAGAAATACAACATTAATCCCGATCGAACCAAGCCATGGAATACACTGCCTTTATTGCCTATTGGCGAAGAATTGTATAAAAACACCATGATTTTAGAGAAATTAGGAGATGCCAAAACCGCATTGGCTCGCTTACATGGAAGAAGCGCTGTAATACCCAATCAGGGTTTACTCATCAACAGTATTAGTTTGCAAGAAGCTAAGGCTTCGAGTGCCATTGAAAATATTTTTACTACCGATGATGAGCTATACAAAGCCTACAGTGAAAAGGAAGATGAGCAAATAAAATCAGCTCCAAAAGAAATCCTACGATATCGCGAAGCCTTGTGGAAAGGTTTTAACTACTTAAAGCGAACTTCCAAATTTGATATTTCTTACTTCATAGAAATGTACCGCGAAGTGAAGCAAACAAAAGATGGAATTCGTCCGGCTTTTGCTCCCATCATCATTCGCCATGGAGGCAGCGGACCCAATGCAGGAAAAGTTTCTTATACCCCGCCCAGAGGAAAAGGAATTATAGAAGAAAAAATGAAAAATCTGATTGATTTTTTAAACGACGATAAAACATATAAGGTAGATGCTCTGTTGAAAATGGCTATAGCACATTACCAATTTGAGGCGATACACCCTTTTAGAGACGGCAACGGAAGAACGGGTAGAATTTTAAATATTCATTACCTCACTCAAAAGGGCTTACTCGATTTTCCCATTTTGTTTTTGAGCGGATATATAATGGAACACAAGGAGGAATATTATGAATGTCTTTCGGGAGTTTCTGAAAGAGGAGATTGGAAAAGTTGGCTATTGTATATGCTCACGGCAGTTGAAAAAACATCAATTATTACATTCAACAAAATCAATGATATTATCGAAGCGCGTGATGCTATATTGCATACAGTAGAATCGGAAACAGCAATTCGCCGTCCCGATCAATTGGTGCAAATGATTTTCACACAGCCATTCACCAAGGTAAATCATTTAACAGAGGCTAAAGTGTATGCAGAAAATACAGCTAGAAATTATTTAAATAGATTGTGCGAATTAGATATTTTAGAAAAGAGAAAAGTTGGCGGACATCATTACTATTTGAATTTGGAGTTGTATAGAATACTGTCGGAGTAGGCAAACATCAGAAACTCCTTAGAATACTATGAACGCTTAATTAAATTGACGGCTGTGCTTATCGTTCCTATTTTTTGAGAAAAGCTTAGCAGGACAATAGTTCCTTCGGAGTACCTCAGGAGGACATTTAGTGACGCATTCTTGGAAAACCATTCTTACATTTAGTACTTCAAGCAGTGGATCAGTAATGTCCTCCTGAGGTACTCCGAAGGAACTATTGTACTACACATCAAAAATTACTTGCACAACTCCTTATACTTCACCGTCCCCAACATCATCGTCTTCCCACTTTTTAACTCCACAAAAATTCCATAATTACCGGATACATTATACGCAATTCCCTTTCTGCCATACTTAATTCCCCAGCCGCCATATTCTTTTAAAGCGATGTATTGCACAAAGGAAATATTCGCTACTTCACTTCTATCAATGCTTCGCCATTTACGATGGAAAGGGAAGTATTTGTATTCGATTTTTTGTTCGGTGATTTTATATTCCAACTTCATTACATAGAAAAAAATAAAAGAAGCAATTAACACAAGCACCACAAATATTTTCGAAACAATATCGGTGCTTTCCACAAACAAGCTAACAATAACTACTGCGCTTACAATAAACATTATTGCAATAACAAAAATGCCCATTATGGTTTTTCTGATATATTGCGTTTCGAAGTATTCTTGCATAATAGAAAATTAGCTTTTACTAATATAGATAATCCACACACAGCAAAAAATACCCCACCTCCTACACTTAATCAACAATTCCCATCGGATAATATTTTCACTGCGCCTCACAAACGAATCACGATACATTTACCTTTCGAAATCTTAATCTTATTGTATGAGAAAATTTGGTGCTTTTTTCCTTCTGTTTTTACTAACGCTTAGCTCTTGTAAAGATGAAAACAGTTTTGCTGTTAACCCTGAATTTGCAAAGTATATCAGCGCTTTTACTTACGGCGTTGTATCCAATCAAACCAGCATTAAAGTGCAGTTGGTAGAAGAGGTGCCTGGCGCTAAAGCGGGTGAAGAGGTGAAGGATGAATTCATTGAATTTTCTCCTGCAATTGAGGGGAAAGCCTATTGGTTAGACAAACAAACCATTGAATTTCGTCCGAAAGATTTATTGCCCTCAGGTGAAAGTTTTGAAGCGGAATTTCACCTTTCTGATGTGGTGAAAGAGGTGCCCGATCACCTCGAAAATTTAGAATTTAAATTCAAAGTGATTGATCAAATTGCTTTTATAGAAGAGGAATCTATCACCACTCCCAATCCGGCCGACCGCTCTAACATAAGATTGAAAGGAACTTTAACCACTGCCGATTTTGTAAAGACCGATGTTTTAGAAAAATTATTTAGCGCCGAACAAAATGGTAATGCTTTAACTGTTCAATGGGAACACGCCAAAGATGGCAGAAACCACACCTACAACATTAGCGTTGTGCGCCGCACCAAAGAGCAAGGAAAAGTTGAATTGTATTGCAAAATGAGCGATGTGGGAGCCGATGAAAATGCGGAGAAATCAGTTACTATTCCATCGCTCGATGAGTTCACCGTTTTTAGTTGCAAACACGTTAACGAACCCGAACAATTTATCACTTTAAATTTCTCCGATCCAATTAAAGATTCTCTGGATTTGGTAGGATTAATCTACCTTAAAAACAGCGTGCAAGTGCGTTTAAGTATAAAGGGGAGTCAGGTTAAAGTGTACCCCAATTCGCGCATTGTAGGCGAAGTTGAACTTATTGTTACCAATGGTGTTTGCAGCTCTTTAGGCATGTGTTTGAAAGAGCGCTTCAGCAAAAAAATAATGTTTCAAGAGCTATTGCCCAACGTAGAAATTATTGGCAATGGCGTGATTTTACCAAGTACACGCGGATTGGTACTTCCCTTCCGTGCCGTGAACTTGAAAGCCGTAGAACTCAAAATTTTAAAAGTTTCTGAGAAAAATGTACATCAGTTTTTTCAAAAAAATCAGTTCGATGAATTGCATGAATTGAAACGTGTAGGTAGAATTGTGTTTAGAGGCGAAATTCCTATCATCCCCGAAAAACCTATAGATTACCATAGTTGGAATACTTTTTCTCTCGACTTGGCCAAATACATTCAAAGTGAACCGGGCGCCATTTATCGCATTTATTTAAGCTTTAAACCTCAACATTCTTTTTACCCTTGCGAAGAGGCAATTGATGAAGAATATTGGAAAACATTTGAAGAGGCGGAAGAAGAATTTTACGACCGACCAAGTGAGGGCTATTGGGAAGATTACGAGTTTAGCGACTTTCAATTTTACGATGGTTACGATGGTGGTGAAACCGATAATCCTTGCCATATTTCGTACTATATATCACGTCAGAACAAAAACGTTAGAAGCATCTTCGCCTCAAACTTCGGTATCATTGCCAAAGGCGGAAATACCGATGAATTATTGGTGGCCGTTGCCGATTTGCGCAGTACCGAACCATTGAGCGGAGTAGAAATTGAATTGTACAATTACCAAAACGATTTAATCACCAAAGGTGCTACCGATGAAAACGGATTTGTAAGCATTAAATCGAAGAAAAAAGCTTTTCTTTTAGTCGCCAAAAAAGGGGAAGAAAGAGGCTACTTGCGTTTGGATGAAGGTTCTTCCCTTTCTTTAAGTATGTTCGATGTATCGGGAACAGAAAACAAGAAGGGCGTGAAGGGTTATATCTACGCCGAAAGAGGAGTGTGGAGACCTGGAGATTCACTCTATGTAAACTTCATGTTGGAAGATAAAAATGATGTTATTCCAAACGGCCATCCTGTGGTTTGCGAGGTGTACAATTCACGTGACCAATTGTATAAAAAATGGATGAAAAATACTTCTGTTAAAGGTTTGTACGATTTTAGATTTGCTACTAACGAAGATGACCCTACGGGCAACTGGACCGTTAAAATTAAGGTAGGTGGAACAGAGTTTAGCAAAATAATGAAGATAGAAACGGTGAAACCCAACCGTTTAAAAATCAACATGGATTTTAAAACCGAACTATTAAAATCGAGCAAAGAAAACCTAGGAAATTTAGAAGTAAAATGGCTTACTGGCGCCAAAGCTCGTGGCTTAATGGCCGATATTGAAATGACTTTAAAACGCGGCAGCACCTCGTTTAAAGGTTATGAAAGTTATACTTTCGACGACCCCACTATTGCATTTGAGTCGGAACAAAAAATGATTTTCAAAAGCAAATTAGACAACGATGGAAAGGCCATTATCGACCCACAAATTCGTGTGGAAGGTAAAGCTCCAGGTATGTTAAACTGCTTTTTCAAAACGCGCGCTTTCGAGAGTGGTGGCGACTTTAGCACCGACCAATTTAAAATTGCCTACTCTCCATTTAAATCTTATGTGGGCGTTAAAGTACCAGAAGGCAAAGGATGGAATGGCGCTATTTTTTCTGATAAACCAACGCTCATTAATATCGCTTCGGTAGATGAAAACAACAAAGCGGTTTCACGCAAAAAACTAAAAATTGAAATCTATGAAGTAGAATGGAGATGGTGGTGGGATTATAGCGATGACGAGGGTTACGACAACTACCACGAAGGTAGCTACAGCAATTTAATTAAAACCGATTATGTAAATACGGTGAACGGAAAAGCGATGTATGAACTTACTTTTCCATCGCCTAGCTGGGGCCGAAAAATGATAAAAATTACCGATTCTGTTTCGGGACACACCACTGGTCAGATTTTCTATACCACCTACAGCTCATGGTGGGAAGAAGGCGGCCATGGTCCGGGTGGCGCAGAAATGCTTGCCTTCTCTACCGACAAACAAAAATACAATGTAGGCGAAAAAGTAAAAGTACAATTGCCTAAAGTGGCCGAAGGAAGAGCTTTGGTAAGTATTGAAAGTGGTTCTAAAATCATCGATCATTTTTGGCACGAGTTGGATGGAAATTCATTTGAGTTTGCCACCACTGAAGCCATGTCGCCCAACGTGTTTATTCATGTGAGTTTAATTCAGCCTCACAACGCAACGGCGAACGATGCGCCTATTAGAATGTATGGTATACAAAACATTATGGTTGAAGACCCTAACACGCATTTGGTGCCGCAAATTAAGATGCCCGATGTGTTGGCGCCCGAACAAAATGTAAACATTACCGTGAGCGAAAAAAATGGCAAAGGAATGGCCTATACCATTGCTGTTGTAGATGAAGGATTGTTGGATTTAACTCGCTTTAAAACACCTGATGGCTGGCCTATTTTTTACAGCAAAGAAGCACTGGGTATTAGAACGTGGGACATGTACAAATACGTGATTGGTGCTTACAATGGTGAAATGACAGGCTTACTTGCAGCGGGGGGTGATGAAGCCGTAGCAGGCGGTAAAAACGGGGGTGAAAAAGCCAACCGATTTAAACCGGCAGTGATTCACTTAGGCCCCTTCTACCTTGAAGCAGGAAAAACAGCCAATCATAAATTTAAAATGCCAAACTATGTGGGTTCGGTAAGAACTATGGTAGTTGCTATGGAAGATGGTGCTTACGGTTCTGCCGAAAAAACCACTCCGGTGAAAAAACCTTTGATGGTGATTTCTACTTTACCGAGAGTGTTGGGCCCGAAAGAAAGGGTGAAAGTTCCTGTTACCGTTTTCGCGATGGATAAAAAAGTAAAAGATGTAGTGGTTCAACTTAAAGCATCATCACTTTTCACGGTGATTGGCGAGAAACAAAAAACCATTCATTTTAGCGAAGAAGGCGACCAAATTGTAGAATTTGAATTGCAAGTTGCCGAGGCGATTGGTGTGGGTAAAATAGAAATATTGGCCACAGGCGCTGGTGAAAAAGCAAGTGATGTTACCGAAATTCAAGTGCGCTCTTCTAATCCTTTAATGACTAAAGTAGCTTCAGAAGCAATTCAACCCAATGAAAGTTGGAATGAGAAATTTGCTGCCTTTGGTATTCAAGGAACGAACAAAATAACTTTGGAATTTTCTAGCATTCCGGCCATGAATTTAGATGAAAGAATGCGCTACTTAATTCAATATCCTCATGGATGTATTGAGCAAACTACTTCGTCTGTTTTTCCTCAATTGTTTTTAGGCGGATTGTTGAATTTAAGTGAAGAACAGAAAAAGAGAATTAGCGAAAATATTAAGGCAGGTATTGAACGATTGCGCACCTTTCAAATTAGTGGTGGCGGCATGACTTACTGGCCAGAATATGGCTACGATGGCGCTTGCGAATGGGGGACCAATTATGCCGGACACTTTATGCTGGAAGCAGAAAAACAAGGCTATACTTTGCCTGCTGGCTTCAAAGAAAAATGGGTTGACTTTCAAAAAAATACAGCGAATGGCTGGTCGGAAAACAACCAAAGTTACGACCAAATTACGCAAGCTTATCGCCTCTACACTTTAGCATTGGCAGGCGAACCAGAGTTAGGTGCGATGAACAGAATGAAAGAAATGACCAATCTAAGCAACGAAAGTAAATGGCGTTTGGCTGCAGCCTATGCCTTAGCAGGAAAAGACAAAATTGCTTTGAGCATTGCGCAAAACATTAGCTACGAAGTGAAAAATTACCGAGAGCTTTCTTACACCTACGGTAGCGGCTTGCGCGATATGGCCATGATTTTAGAATCGATGACGTATTTGAACATGAACGACAAAGCGAAAAAGATGATGGACAATATTTGCATCTCTCTTAGAAGTGATGATTGGTATGGCACGCAAACCACAGCTTACAGCTTATTGGCGGTTTCTAAATTTGTAAATAAAATGAAAGGCGGTAAAGGTTTGCAAGTGGAATATACTGTTGCAGGCGGACCAGTACGCACACTTTCTGTTAACACACCTATGGCCACTGTGGAGATTGATGGCAACAAAACGAAAATGGGAGATATTCATATTGTGAACAAAGGAACATCAATGTTGTTTGCCAAAATGTACACGCGCGGTATTCCTATGATGGACCAAAGTACTACAGGCTCGAATTTCATCACTATGGATGTTAAATACACCGATATGGATGGAAATACCATCGACCCATCAAGTATTCCACAAGGAACCGATTTCGTTGCCGAAGTTGAAATTAACAATAGCAATTATGGCTTCGATTTAAAAGAAATGGCGCTTACTCAAATCTTTCCGTCGGGATGGGAAATTCGAAATACAAGAATGGATTTGGCCGAATCGGATGAAACAGAAAGCAACTACGAAGAAGTTGCAGAAAACTATGAAGAAGCCGATGAGAATTACTACGAAAGAAGAAATGAAACACCTATCGATAAAGCAGAATACATCGACTTTAGAGACGATAGAGTGCTTACGTACTTCGATATGCGCTACCGTGGTAAAATGACTTTTAAAGTAGTTTTAAATGCGGCGTATGTGGGACAGTTTTACTTGCCTACGGTGTATTGCGAGGCGATGTATGATCATGATATTAATGCGAGTGAAAGTGGTAGATGGGTGAAGGTTGTGAAATAGAGATGTGTGGAACTATTGTCCTACACGTAAAAATATACAATGAAACCATTCCTCTTAAAACATAAAATCAAATTGCTTTTTGTGCTCGCATTTAGCATTTGGTTTTATGTTTTTCTTCCCGATGAGCTTTTTCAATCGCCCAACAGCACTGTGATTTACAGCAGCAACGGAAAAATGTTGGGCGCTAGAATTGCCGATGACGGACAATGGCGCTTTCCCGCAGAGGATTCTATTCCACCAAAATTCAAAAGATTGATTACTCTTTTTGAAGATGAATATTTTTATTCGCATCCTGGCGTAAATCCAGTGTCGATGTCGAAAGCCCTATGGAACAACATCTTTGGCACGGCTCGCAAAAGAGGCGGAAGCACATTAACCATGCAAGTGGCGAGAATGGCCAGAGGAAATCAGGATAGAAATATTTGGCAAAAATTCATCGAAACTTTTTGGGCCTTACGCATAGAATGTGCTTACTCTAAGGAAGAGATTTTAACCCTCTACGCGTCTCATGCTCCCTTTGGCGGAAACGTAGTGGGATTAAGTGCTGCATCGTGGAGATACTATGGAAGAGATGCCAGCAAATTATCGTGGGGAGAGATGGCAACGCTTGCTGTTTTACCCAATGCACCTGCACTTATTTTTCCAGGAAAAAACCACGATAGATTGCTGCAAAAAAGAAATTGGCTGCTCAAAAAATTAATGTTAGCCGGCGATATTTCTCAAGAAAATTATGAGCTCGCCATTGCAGAACCTCTGCCCGGAAAACCAAAAGATTTGCCTCAGTTGGCGACGCACTTAATGGCGCTACAAGAAAAAAACGGACAAAAAGGAGAACGCATTTTAAGCACTTTAAATTACGATTTGCAAAATAAAGTGATGCAACAACTCACGCGTTTTCAAACAGCGTATTCGGGCAACGAAGTAAACAGTATTGCGGCGGTGGTGATGGAAGTAAAAACAGGAAGAATAATGGCTTATGTGGGCAACATAGAAGGCGAGAAAAAAAACAAAGGTGAAGAGGTAGATTTGGCGCAAGCGCCGCGAAGTTCGGGAAGTATTTTAAAACCATTTTTATATGCATCCATGGTAGATGAAGGATTGCGTTTGCCCGATGCATTGATGAACGATATTCCTTTCGGATTTTCGGGTTATTCTCCGCAAAACTTTGAAGACAAATACGATGGTGTTGTGCCCATGTCGAATGCCCTCACCCGTTCGCTTAACGTGCCCTTTGTGTTTGCTTTGCAAGAATATGGCACCAAAAGATTTTTAGATAAATTGCATCAACTAGGCTTTTCATCATTGAACAGAACGGCGCAAAATTATGGACTATCGTTGATATTGGGTGGTGGCGAAGTAAAACTCATCGATTTGGTTGCTGCGTATAGAAAACAAGCTTTCGATTTACAATACGATTCGCGCAAGATGAACGATGTACAATATTTAAAAAATCAAGAACAAAAAAACACAGAAAATAAAAATCTTGATTTCTCGAAAGCAGCGATATGGCATACTTTTGAGACGATGAGCAACGTTGCAAGGCCGCGCACTGAAGACGGCTGGCAAGAGTTTTTAGGGGGCAGAAAAGTAGCGTGGAAAACAGGCACCAGTTTTGGGCACCGCGATGCATGGGCAGTGGGTGTAACGCCCGAGTATGTGGTGGGTGTTTGGGTGGGTAATGCCTCGGGCGAAGGAAGACCCGATTTAACCGGATTGAATTATGCCGGTCCGGTTTTATTTAGATTATTCAAACAACTTCCTTCCACTTCTTGGTTTAAAGAACCAGCAAAGTTAATGGCAATAAAAGTGTGTAAAAAAAGTGGCTATCGAGCGGGTGCAAATTGCGAAGAAAGCTACATGCAAAAAATTCATGCAAAGGGAATGGAATCGAAAACTTGTCCCTACCATCAACAAATATTTTTAGACGAAAAAGGAAAATATTTGGTGAACAGCACTTGCTATCCTGTAGAAAAAATGGCGCGCCAAACATGGTTTATTTTACCTTCATTGCAAGCATGGTATTTTAAAAATCACACCACCGATTACAAAGAATTACCACCCAATTTACCGGGGTGCTTATCGGGAAAAATAGGCGTTAACTTGGTGTATCCTGTGAATCACACCAAAGTATTTATTCCACGTAACTTGCAAGGAGAGCACGGAGAAGTCATTTTAGAGGCCGTACACAATCAAAACAACGCTTTGGTATATTGGCACCTCGATGGAATATTTTTAGGCAGCACAAAAGGATTACATCGCTTGTCGATACGCCCAACAATTGGCAAACACAAACTAACGCTAGTTGATGAATTTGGAAACAGTGATGAAGCGAATTTCGAATCGATGGAGAGGTAAATTAAAGGGGAGTTTTTATATGTAGTTTTTCAGGGCATGGGGCGCTAACTAACTTCTCCCTTTCCAAAAGGGAGAGTGTGTAAAGGCCTTAAGCGTAATGTCAAGAGGGATTTCAAGATATTCTCTTTATCAACTCAGCACTAATTTCTCTCAACACATTTTCCCTATCATCCATTACCTCTTCATCATGAAATCGCAAAACTTCATATCCTAATTTTTCTAATTCAGCCTGACGAATTTTATCCAATTCAAATTGTTCTTCAGTATGATGAGTAATACCATCTAATTCAATAATCAATTTAGCTTTCTGACATAAAAAATCAACAATGTATTTTCCAAGAGGTCGCTGTCGGTTGAATTGCATATTTAAAATCTGTTTTCCTTTCAATTCATTCCATAATAATATTTCTGCATAAGTTGATGAATTGCGCAAATCGCGCGAATACCTTTTGAGGTATTTTTCATATTTGATAATCATGTTTTGTTTAGTTAGTAATGCAAATATATAAAATCCCTCTTTCCACTTCACAGGCCTTTTCGCACTCTCCCTTTTGGAAAGGGAGAAGTTAGTTAGTGACCCATGCCCTGAAAAACTATACTTAAAAATGTCTTAGCTTTGTAATTGAAAACAATATGCATTTATGAAAAATCTGTTTTTTATCCTTTCGCTTTTCAATCTCTTTCTTACTTCTTGCAACACCCTTCAAAACGATTCTTTCAATGAGAAAACCTTAGAAGAAGGAAGAATCTTTTTGAGTAAAAACATGAGCAATTTAGAAATGCGTGGCATTAGAAGCGGACTTTGGAAAAGCCTGCTGCCAAAAGATATTGTGAATAAGGAGAATTTAGAATCTTGCTTAAATACCCATGAATATTTTTATGATAAAGTTGAAAGCACAACGATTGAATTGAGTACTGAAGAACAATACTTTTTAGAAGATTTAGAATACATTGAAAGAGAAATGTCATCGAGTTTTACCAAAATTTTTCCAAGTGTTTCAAGCACCGATTCGGCAGAAATAAAAATGCATCGCTTAGGCAAAATGCTATACCAATTGAGAAAAGAAAATTACTACAACGATATCTTCATTTTAACCAACATTGAAGGAAAAGACACCACAGAAACCATTTACAAGATTAAGAAAATGGTTGAATCTCAAATTAAATTGTCTTGCGAGGCAAACAATTTAATAGGCTTTAGAAACTTAGATTCTTTTAATGATTCATTGAGTCAGTGGATGAATCATTGCGAGAAAAAACTTACGCCTGAACTAAAAGAAAAATTTACAATGTATGCCGATTCTTTGGGCTATGCCGACAGAGAAAATACGCCCTACTCTGAAGCAAAATTAATGAGTGATATACAATTGCTCAACTTAAAAATGCGGGAGATGATATATAATGGTTTTAGTTTTAATGTAGCATTAAACGCTAGAGTAAACATTAAACTTTTGCAGAAAAAAGAATAGCTTTTACTCGTCTAATTTCAATCCATACAAAGCATAACGCTTGTAATACGTATTGGTGCCACTGTATTCAAAACTCGCCAAGGTAGAAGGATTGCCCGTTTTCATGAAAGCATGAATAATAGCATTGTATTTATTTTCAATGGCGTAACGATAAATCATTCCGCCTAAAAATTTACCCAAGCCTTTGTAACGACCATCTTTTTTACGCACCACCATTCTAATTACTGCCGTTTTTCCTAAGGAATTGTAAGGGTCATCATAAGCAAAAGAAAGCGCTACAATATTTCTTTCGGCACCTTCCATAATCAACATCAAATCGGGATTAAGAAAAGATTCGATGACAATATTTTTTTCGTAAAACTGATCGGGAGTAATAGGAGAATACAAGAAATTGTCTTTTTGATTTTCCACACAAAATTCGCCAATACGCTTCATCTCTATTTCGAGATTATCCATGTCGATGGTACGTAATCCCAATCCTAATTTTTCGTAATCGCCACGCGCGCAATCTAAGGCATCGTTATCTATTTGTAAATGCACATCTTTGTGCGAAACATATTCGGCTATAGATTGAAATCCGGCCGACTTAAAATGCTGGTGATAATATTTTTGTTGTTGTTTTTCAGGATAAAAAAGCGGCTCTTCATTGTTGTACTGCAAAGAAAAATTATTCCAAATGGAACCATCCATGGGTCCGATAGCATAAGGCAATCGAAAGGCCTTAAACGTAGCAATTACCTTTTGCAAAAACTCTTGTGCAATGCTCATGTCGTTTACACACTCGTAATTGCCAATAGCGCCAAAACGGTATTTATTGTAATAATGATTTTGGTTGTTGTACAATGAACAACGAGCCACAGGCACATCGGCTTTAACTGCCACCAAACAACCCAACAATGCTTCTCTTTCTACTGCACCTTTTTGCTTAACACGCTTAGAATCGGCACCATACACCGTTGCCAATACACTTTTGTAAAGATGAAAATCTTTATCGCCAGGCTGAAGAAATTTAAACTCGAGAGACATTATACATCTTGCTGTTTGCTCAAAACTAAAACAAATTTCAATAAATCTTTCATTGCCTATTGTTTTCGCCTCCTTCTGATGTTATATTTGCCCTCATTGATATTAATAAATCCCGTAAGATTTATGAAAGAATTCGGTCTCTCGACTGATGCATTCCATCTCTACTTGCGTTAAAACAACAGTTTCATGAAATTATCTCAATTCAAGTACAATTTACCAAAAGAACTTTTGGCCATGCACCCTTCTGCAGTAAGAGACGAGTGCAAATTAATGGTAGTTGACCGTGCTACGGGCAAAATCGAGTCGAAAAAATTTAAAGATGTTTTAGGCTATTTCAACGATGGCGATGTAATGGTGTTGAACAACACTAAAGTGTTTCCAGCGAGAATGTATGGTAACAAAGAAAAAACAGGAGCTAAAATTGAAGTTTTCTTGTTGAGAGAATTAGACCGCGAATCATTGTTGTGGGATGTTTTAGTTGACCCAGCTAGAAAAATTCGTATTGGAAATAAATTATACTTCGGTGAAAACGATGATTTCGTAGCTGAGGTAATTGATAATACTACTTCTCGCGGAAGAACCTTGCGTTTTTTACACGATGGTTCTTATGAAGAATTTAGAAAAATATTACGCGATTTAGGCGAAACTCCTCTACCTAAATACATCACACGTAAGGTTGAAGCATCAGATGAAGAAAGATACCAAACTGTTTTCGCGAAAAACGAAGGTGCGGTAGCGGCGCCAACTGCTGGTTTACACTTCAGTAAAGAGTTGCTAAAAAGATTAGAGTTGAAAGGCGTTAATTTCGCCGAGCTCACTTTACACGTTGGTTTAGGTTCTTTCCGTTCTGTTGAAGTGGAAGACTTAACGAAACACAAAATGGACTCTGAGAAAATAAGCATTCCGCAAACAGCTGTAGACGTTGTTAACAAAGGAAAAGAAAACAAAAGAAAAGTTTGTGCTGTAGGTACTACTACCATGAGAGCTATTGAAACTTCTGTTTCTACAGATGGTTTCTTGAAGCCTTATGAAGGTTGGACCAACAAGTTCATTTTTCCTCCATACGATTTTAGCGTTGCCAACTGTATGATTACGAATTTCCACATGCCTGAATCGACCTTGTTGATGATGGTATCGGCTTTTGGTGGTTACGACTTAATCATGGAAGCATACAAAAAAGCCATTAAAGAGAAGTATAAATTCTACTCTTATGGCGATGCAATGTTGATTCTTTAATAAGAAAACGTTCCAGATTTAATGTTCAAAGTTCAAGGTTAGCTAATCTTGAACTTTGATTTTTTATAAAGTCATGAATAAAGCAATTATCATAGTAGCAGGAGGATCTGGATCACGCATGAAAAGCGACATTCCTAAACAGTTTATGCTGTTGAAAGGAAAACCACTTATCTTGCATACTATTGAAAAATTCCATCAAGCTTTACCTTCTTGTAAAATCATTGTTGTTCTGCCTAGCACTCAAATGACCTACTGGGAAGAGCTAAAAAAACAATATTCCTTTTCAATTGCGGTTGAAACTGCAGCTGGGGGAAAATCACGATTCGAATCGGTAAAAAACGGAATGCAATTGATTTCAGAAGAATGTGTTGTAGGAGTGCATGATGCTGTTCGTCCGCTCATCTCGGTGGAGAATATTCAACTCTTATTTAACGAAGCAGAAAACAAAGGAAATGCAATTCCATTTATTCCATGTAAAGATTCTTTGCGTGAAATTAACAACAATGAAAACAAAGCAGTTGCGCGAGAAAAATATGTGTTGATTCAAACTCCACAATGTTTTAAGTGGTCACTGATTAAAGAAGGTTATAATGGCGAGGAATTAAGCTCGTTTACCGATGATGCTTCGGTGTTTGAACACTTGGGCGGTAAAATAAATTTGGTGCAAGGAGACGAAAGAAATATTAAGATTACATATCCCGTAGATTTCCAATTTGCTGAGTTGATCTTCTAAACTCAATACCCAATCTCACTCACGCAACTTCTTCCACTGCTCCCAAGTAAATTTTCCCCAAAAGAAAATAAGTACTGGAAAAATAAAAAAAGTAAGCTTGTTGTATGCCCAAGCTGCAGCAAAATCAAAATGAATTAAATGTTGTGTTCCGCGGGTTAATCCGCAACCCGGACAATCTCGCTCTAATAGCATTCTAGAAAGACATATACTTTCACCTTCATCAAAAAAATTTGCGGGTAGCACCAGCAATACCAATGGTATGCTGATGTACCCGCATAATATTAAAAATGAAATTATCTTTTTCTTCTTAGATAACACCTTCTCTGTTTAGTACATAAAATGCATGAATAATTCCGCCAATACCTAAGCAAAATACCCATAACAATACATTAATTAATACGTCCTTAGCATTCCAGTCAGTTGCTAAACCTACTGCAATCGGACAAAGGAAAATAGCCAAAATGATTAAAATAATAGCATCATCTTCCATAGGGCGATTCTCTTTCACAGCAGGTGCTTTCAACAATTTCATGGTTTGCTCAGCCGCTTTAACTTGCGCTACTTTCTTACCTACTAACGATTTTGCTTCTTTATTGATTCTTACTGTTTTAGCAACTGCATTCTTGTTTTCAACTTGTGCTTGAACTTCTTGATTTGCAGTTATAGCCTTAGCCTCTGCAACTTGAACTGAAGCATCCATTGCAGCTTGCTCTCTAGCCGACAAAACAATAGTTTCATTTTTTGAAGCTATTGTATTCTCAACTTTTTGCGCTTTCTTTTCTGTTTTACTTACGCTAACATAGTACCCATTACTGTGTTGCTTTTTTTGTACTGTTAATGAAGTGTTACATGAAGCAGCGAAGACTGATGCAGCAACAATAGCAAGTAAAATTTTGTTCATTTTCATATGAGATTTATTTGGTTTATAGATTTAAGAGCAATACTATAAGAATTAGTTACAGTGGACAAAAAAATAATTACTTTTCATTCAACATCTGGTACAATTCATCCAACTTAGGTGTCAAAATAATCTCTGTTCTTCTGTTTTTCTTCTTCGCCGCATCGGTGTTGGCTGGGTCTAAGGGAAAAAACTCACCTCTACCCGATGCAGTGATTCTCTTAGCATCTATCGTAGCCGAATTCAATAATAACTTCACAATTTGAGTGGCGCGCATTACACTTAAATCCCAGTTGTCTTTCAAAGATCCTGAACCAGCAAATTTATCTGTATCGGTATGTCCTTCAACCGTTACATTGATATCTGGATTTTGCTCTAACACTTTCGCCAATTTGCGCAAAGCATCTTTTCCTTTCTCATCTACTTCGTAACTTCCCGATTTAAACAACAATTGATTTTCTAAAGACACATAAACTTTTCCGTCTTTCATAGTGATGGTTAAACCATTGTTTTCAAAACCCAATAAAGCAGCAGATAATTTGTTTTTCAACTCGCGCACTAATGAATCTTTTCTATTAATTACCGATTCCAACTCTTTCACACGTTTCTCACGCGTTTGCAATTCGCCTTCCATCTTCACTAATTTTTGTTCTTTTTCTCCCAAACTTGTTTTTAGTTGATTGGCTTGATCTTGCAATGAATGTAATTCGCTTAATTTGTCTTCGTATTTTTTGCGCAAAATTTCGGCATCTGCAGCATTTCCTTTGTGCAAACGATCGTTCACATCTAACAACTCACGATAGGTTTTGTCTAATTGATCGTAGTTAAGCGTTAGAGTGCGCAATGAACGCCCCATCACAGAAGTATCTCTTTTGATGGCTTCCATATCTTTTCTCATTTGATCGGTACTCACCGTAAGCTCGTTGTACTTTTCTTCTGCCGTCATGGCTTTCTCCTTCAAAGCCTTGTTTTCGGCTACCGAAGTCTCATACTTAGCAACGGTTTCATCATACTTACGGGCAGGAACACAAGCGGCTAACAAAGCTATTCCTGAAAAAATAATAATCTTTCGCATACAAATGATTTTAGTGCAGGTTAAATGTACCTTTAGAATAAAGCAAATTATTCAATCAACATGGCTATTTATAAACAATGCACTGTGAGTTTACAAAATCTCCAAACGTTCTGAATCGAACTTAACAAAGAGGAAAAGCAAGATGGTAAAGGCCCACAACGACGAACCTCCATAACTTAAAAAAGGAAGTGGAATACCAATTACAGGCGCCAAACCTATCACCATTCCAATATTTATCATGAAATGAATAAACAAGATAGACGCCACGCAGTAGCCATATATTCGGGTGAAATCACTGCGTTGTTTTTCGGCCCGCTGAATGATTCTCAAAATAAGGGCTAAAAAAAGAAGAATTACAAAAGCCGAACCTAAGAAGCCCCACTCCTCACCTACCGTACAAAAGATGTAATCTGTACCTTGTTCGGGCACAAAATTTCCTTTGGTGATAATTCCTTCCAACAAACCGTTACCATCAAATCCGCCCGAACCTATAGCAATCTTCGCTACGTGCGCCTGATAACCTACTCCGTGAATATCTGTTTTCTTACCAAACAACACCATGATGCGGTCTTTTTGATGGGGCTGCAACACATTTTCAAACAAAAACTGAACACTTCCAATGAAAAGAATACTCACTAAAAGTGAAAACAAAACCAAATTCTTTTCGAACTTTCGCCACACATTTTCCGAAGCAAAATTCACAATCAAAAAGATGCCCATCAAAGCATAAAACAAGTAATTGGTAATAGCATCGTTCCAACCAATAATGAAATACAAAATATAGTACAACAACAATCCACTAATTAAAAAAATAGCGGTGGTGGTTTGCTTCATGTACATGGTGTACAGCAACAATCCTATAGAACAAATAGCAGCAATAACAGGCTGTGGCTCTACCATTAAAGTGAGCGTTGCCAGCACCATTAAATAAAAGCCTACCAGCAAAATACTGCCCGAAAAACCCGAGCGGTACCAAACGAAAATAAAGGCCAAATACACCAAAGCCGAACCTGTATCGTTTTGTACTAAAATAAGCACCATGGGAAACAAGATAATGGCCATGGGCATTACTTGAGTTTTGGTGTCGATGTGGCTCAATCGAAAGATGGCTTTACCGGTAATGATTCTACTGAATTGACGGCCCAAATCAAGCAAAGAAGTTTCGTTAGATTTTATGTTCTGCAAAGAAGAAAGATACTTCGCCAAAGCCAAGCTGGTAGCAAATTTGGTAAACTCAGAGGGTTGTAATTTAAATGCACCAATTTCGATCCACAAACGCGCACCATTTACCTCTTTACCTACTATCATTACTATCACTACCAACACCAAACTTATGGCGTAAATGAAATAGGCCGAAACAGAAAATATTCTACTCTCCAACATTAAAATTAAAAAGGCCAAAAACAAAGCCCCACCAATCCACATTAACTGTTTACCATAACGCATTTCCATATCGAAAATGCTGGCATGCGCTTCATCGTAAACAGCACCATAAATGTTCACCCAACCAATCAACATCAATGCAAGAAAAATTCCTACAATGACCCAGTCGATATTAGCTATTATGTCGTTACGCTTTGCCATCTTAGTTATTTACTATCTCGAACAAACAAAACTCTAAAAATATCTTTATAGGGTTGAATAACATCATATACAATTCCTCTTTTATTGAAACTATTGGGTTCTAAACCTACCCTTTCTACCGCAACAGCCTCTTTATATGTTCCAAACCATCTATCCCAAAAAATAAAAAAATTTGAGTAATTACTATTGTAATGCTCTTTATTAGCAGAGTGATGAATACGATGAGCTAACGGAGAAACAAAAACATAGCGCCCTATCCATCCCCAATTTGATTTAATTTCCGAATGAATGAGTAAATTATGAATTTCGCTAAAAACATAATAAATGAAGTAATTCTCGATGGGTTGACCGAAAATCACAAATGGAATTACTTTAAAGAATTGAGCCAAAGCACTATCTATAAAATGAATTCGGTAGTAACTAATGGTAGACATTTCATCGGCCGAATGATGCACGCGATGAGCCATCCACCACAATGAAAAAAAATGAGAACTTCGATGCACCCAGTAAGCCATAAATTCGCCAAAAAGGGAAACAACAATGAATTGAAATAGAGGTGAACCAATATAGCTTCCCAAATCTAATTGTATCGTATTTGAAACAATTCCAAAAGCAAAATACCCTAAAGCAAAAGTAAAAATGACACTAAAAAACTTAAACGAATTACTGAGTGATAATAAAAAATAAAAAACATCATTGAGTATCGATTTTGATTTAAAAGAAATCACTTTCTTCATAGAACAATTTTTCCATCCTACAACGAAATATTCTACAGCAAATACAACTAAAACGATTGCTAAATCAACAAAGAGATGTATATACGTAATATCCAATAGTGCAAAGAGATTACGAAAACGAAGTCGCAAAAATTCCCAGATTAATTTTGGATCCTCTACCATGAGAAAAAATTGATGTCGAAAATGAAAAGACACTACGCCCAAAGCAAAAAACACAATTAAGAAAATGGCCACAACCTTACTTTTCATATCAGTACTTTATCACGCCGTTTAACATACTCTCTTCCAACTCTTTTCTAGCCACTACTCCTCGCAAATATTTTTCAATCACCAAACTGGCGATAGGTGCAGCCCACAGCCCCCCCTTACCCGCATTTTCTATATACACAGAAATAGCAATCTTTGGATTTTCACGTGGTGCAAAGGCAATAAAAACAGAATGATCTTCGCCGTGCGGATTTTGAGAAGTTCCTGTTTTTCCGCAGTAATGGAGTGTATCAATTCTTGCTCTTCCAGCAGTTCCTCCCGGTTCTTCAATCACCCATTGCATTCCATTGTGCACAATTTCGAAATTCACCGGATCGATTAACACTTTATGTAAGGAGTCTTTATAGTTTAACACCGAATCTCCAATTGCGCGAACAATATGCGGAGTATAATACTTCCCTTTGTTGGCTAATATCGCAGCTAAATTAGCCATTTGCAAAGGTGTTAGCGCAAATTCTCCTTGTCCGATACTCAACGAATACACCGTTCTATAATTCCAATGCCCTTTGCCATAAGCCTTGTTGTACTCTCGTGAATCGGGCACATTTCCGTCCTTCTCTCCGGGTAAATCAATCCCCAAAGGATTTCCAAAACCAAACGACCTCACCGTTTTTTCCCAATGGTTTAGTCCGCTTTCTATTGAACCGTCTTTGTACAAGATACTTTTTACCAACATGTAATAATAAGGATTACAAGAACTTTTGATCGATTCGGGCAAGGTAAGCGGATTGGGGTGGTCGTGACAACCTACCAAAGATTTTGTGCACGGATAACGAGTGTTTTCATTGGCAACACCTTCTTGCAAAGCTATCGCAGCTTGCATGGTTTTAACAATGGAACCAGGAGGTTGAGTGGCAGCAATACTTCTAAAGAACAAAGGCTGACCTTCACTATTGGCAATGGTATCGTAATTTTTACTGAAGTAACGACCAACCAAATCATTAGGATCGTATGTAGGTGCCGAAACAATACATAAAATTTCGCCCGTTGAAGGGTCGATGGCCACAATACTACCGCGCTTGCCTTGCATTAACGACTGCGCGTATTCTTGCAATTCGGCATCAAGAGAGGTGTGTAAATCTTTTCCCGGATATGACTTTTGATCGAGCTCACCATGCAAATAAGGGCCCTTTACATTGTTGCTTCTATCGCGACGCAAATTTTTAATTCCTTTTATACCACGAAGATATTTTTCGTAATACATCTCCAAACCACTTCTTCCAATATAATCGTTGTTCACGTAATATTTATCGCGACGTTTATCGCCCGGACTCACCTTTTGCATATAGCCCAAAACATGGGCGCCAATTGGTTTTGGATAAGAACGAACGTTTCTTCGCTGAGCAGAAAAGCCTTTAAAACGATACAACTGCTCACTTATGCGGGCATAGTCTTCTACACTAATTAATTCTTGAAATACCGATTCCTTATAGCTTGCATTAGGATAACTTTTTGCAATCTTCATTCTACGGTTAAATTCGGCCGTGTCGATGTTTAACAATTTGCAAAATTCGAAAGTGTCGATTTTTACTTCCTTAGGTAAAACGATAAGATCGAAAGCAATTTGATTGTGCGCCAATATTTTTCCATTGCGATCGTAAATAGTGCCGCGCATGGGGAACTCAATAACCACCTTTCTACCCATGTTGATGGCATCGTTTCGAAAGTCGGGATTGATTACTTGAAGGTAAAACAAGCGAAAAATGAAGATGAAAGCAATCGTTGCAAAAATACCGGTGATGATGTATTGGCGATCGCTATTACTCTTCATAAACTACTGTTCTTTTTTCTTTAAGAAGATGTATTGAATCAACACCACAAAAGTAAGCGTGAGAAGTGTACTACCTATTATCTTTAGAATGGTACTAAAAAGATGACTAAACTCGAATACCTCGATAAAAAATACAATGCTGTGATGCACCAAAATTAAAACTCCTGCATAGGTAAGATATCTTCTAAAATCGAAATAATAAATATTGGGTTCAAACGAATCGTTTTTACTTTCCAAAGAGGTGGTTGTGCTTAACATGAAATGACGCATATATGCTAAAGGTACGCACGCTGCAGCATGCACTCCCCCCGAATCAGAAAAAATATCTACAGAGATGCCACCAATAAAAGCCACTACCAATAGCAAAGCTCTATTGGTATCACTAGGCAAAATAAGTAAGAACAAAACGTAGGGAAAAGTATTTAAAAATCCCGAAACATTCACACGATTAAATACCAGCACCTGCGCTAAAATTAGCAGTACAAAAATGAGCACATATCGTGGCAACTTCTCAATCATGTTGAAACTTATTTTGCAAAGAATCTTTTTGTTCCTTCATTAAATCTCGCACAATGAAAACATGGTCGAGAACATTAAAATCTAAAAACAATTCAATATCTACATCTTGCGATTGTCCTTCTTCGGCAAGCCTTGCTGTTAAAACTTTTCCTACAGGAATTCCGCCAGGGAATGAATTGGAATATTCGGCAGTTATAACGGTATCTCCTTTGGTTACTTTTGCAGTAAGGGGAACATCTTTTAATAACGCGGTTCTGTAATTGTAATCGGCGCTATTCCACTTTAAAAAACCAACATTATTGGTCGATTTCAATCTACACGATAATTCTGTTTTGCTATGTAAAATAGACATTACCGATGAATAACTAGGTGTTACTCCGTTAACAACGCCCACAATTCCATTTACACCAACAACCGCCATATTTTCCTTAATACCGTCATCACTTCCCTTGTTTAGTGTTAAGTAGTTGTTTGCACGTCGCATCGTCATGTGAATTACGCGAGCCGGCACATAGGTGTACAATTGCTTGTAAAGAGTATCGTGCACTTTAGTGAAGTTGGAATCGCGCAACATAATCGCACTTAATGTTTCTCCCTTCAATTTGGCTAAAGAATCAGCCAAAAGTTCATTTTTCTCTCTTAAATCTAAATAGCCCGAAAAATTATCTATCGCCTGGTAGGTATTGCCCGATATGGAAGAAGAAGAACTAATGAAAGAAGAACGCTGAAAGGCATTGTATTGAATGGCAAAAAAAAGCGCCGTAATTTCTAAGAAAAGAAAAAGGAGAAATAAATGATTTTTATAGAGAAGTGCGAATAAGTTCTTCATGAAAACATTAGTTCAATGTTCAAAGTTCAATGTTTAAAGTTAGCTAACATTGAACTTTAAACATCGAACATTGAACTCCTTTTTCCTTTATTTAATTAAGAATGGGAATCTATCGAAGTTTTTCAAAGCAATACCTGTTCCTCGTGCCACCGCTCTTAGTGGATCTTCGGCAACGTGTACAGGCAACTTTGTTTTTTTAGAAATACGTTTGTCTAAACCTCTTAGCAATGAACCACCACCAGCCAAATAAATACCTGTGCGGTAAATATCTGCAGAAAGCTCGGGAGGAGTCATCTCTAAAGCACTCAAAATAGCGGCTTCAATTTTAGAAATTGATTTATCTAAACAGTGTGCAATTTCTGAATAAGAAATAGTGATTTCTTTAGGGATACCTGTCATTAAATCTCGTCCGTGCACTGCAAAATCAGCAGGCGGATTGTCTAATTCAGGAATAGCAGAACCTACTTCTATTTTAATTCTTTCAGCGGTTCTTTCTCCTACCAATATGTTGTGCTGACGACGCATGTAATCTTCAATATCTTGCGTGAATTCATCACCTGCAACACGAATAGATTTGTCGCAAACAATACCACCCAAAGCGATAACGGCGATTTCACTTGTACCACCTCCGATGTCAATTACCATGTTACCCATTGGTTCTTCCACGTCGATACCAATACCAATGGCAGCAGCCATAGGCTCTTGAATCATTCGCACTTCTTTTGCTCCGGCATGTTCGGCAGAATCTTTTACCGCACGGCGCTCCACCTCGGTGATACCTGAAGGAATACAAATCACCATACGAATGTTGCTCGGACCAAACATCTTGCGTTTGTTCACATTGATCATTTTAATGAAGCCACGAATCATTTCCTCGGCAGCTTTAAAGTCGGCAATCACACCATCTTTAAGCGGACGAATAGTTTTGATATTCTCGTGCGTTTTACCGTGCATTTGCATCGCTCTTTTTCCAATCGCTTGCACCTCACCGGTAATTCTGTTCATCGCAATAATCGAAGGTTCATCCACCACCACCTTATCGTTTTCGATAATTAGCGTGTTGGCTGTTCCTAAGTCGATGGCAATTTCTTGCGTTAAAAAGCTAAATAAGCCCATAATCTCTTAGTGTTTAAAATGTCTAATTCCTGTCATCACCATCGCTACTCCGTTTTTGTTGCAGTAGTCGATAGACTCTTGATCTTTTATAGAACCTCCTGGTTGAATCACCGCAGTAATTCCAGCGTTTTTCGCCAATTCCACACAATCAGGGAAAGGGAAAAAAGCATCAGATGCCATTGAAGCACCTTGCAAACTGAAGCCAAACTCATTGGCTTTAACAACAGCCTGACGCAGGGCATCAACACGTGAAGTTTGTCCGGTACCACTTGAAATCAATGTATTGTCTTTCGCGAAAACGATGGTATTCGATTTCGTGTGTTTGCAAATTTTTGCTGCGAAAAGTAAATCGGCAATTTCTTGCTCGCTTGGTTTTCTATCGGTAACCGGAGTTAGGTCGGCAGCCGTTTCCATCACCGCATCTTTATCTTGTTCCAACACACCATTCAATGCCGTACGCACTGTTTTTTTGCTTAATGCAACTGGTTTTTGAATTAAGATGATTCTGTTTTTCTTTCCTTTCAACACTTCTAAAGCAGCATCTTCATAAGCAGGAGCGATAACCACTTCAAAGAAAAGTTTATTGATTTCTTCAGCACTTGCTTTATCAATTTTCGCGTTGGTGATTAATACGCCACCAAAAGCAGAAACCGGGTCGCCAGCTAAGGCAACTTTCCAAGCTTCCAAAACAGTCGGACGAGTAGCAACTCCACAAGCGTTGTTGTGTTTCAAGATAGCGAAAGTAGTATCTTTAAATTCTGCGATAAGGTTTACCGCAGCATCAACATCTAACAAGTTGTTGTACGACAATTCTTTTCCTTGCACTTGCTCGAACATGTCTTCTAGCTTGCCATAGAAAATTCCTTTTTGATGAGGATTTTCGCCATAACGCAACACTTTTGCCGATTGAATTGACTGTTTTAACACAGGCTCTTCATCCTTGTTGAAGTAGTTGAAAATGGCAGTGTCGTAATGAGAACTAACGTTGAAAGCCGCTTTAGCCAAAGCCTTACGATCTTCCAAATCGGTATTTCCTTGCTTGTCTTTCAACAAAGTAAGCAATGTTGGGTATTGTTCTTTTGAAGGAACAATCACCACATCTTTATGATTTTTAGCTGCTGCGCGAATCAAAGAAATTCCACCAATGTCGATTTTCTCAATGATATCTGCATGTGATGCGCCAGAGGCTACTGTTTTTTCGAAAGGATATAAATCAACAATTACAAGATCGAGAGCAGGAATCTCGTATTGCTCCAACTGAGCGATATCCGACTGTAATTCTCTTCTGCCTAAAATTCCACCAAAAACTTTAGGGTGCAAAGTCTTCACTCTACCGCCTAAAATTGAAGGATAAGAAGTTAAATCTTCCACCGGCACCACAGAGATGCCTAGCTCTTCAATAAAAGTTTGTGTTCCGCCTGTAGAATAAATGGTTACTCCAAAACGATTTAACTCACGAACAATGGGTTCTAGATTATCCTTATCAAATACGGAAATCAACGCCCCTTCAATTTTTCTTAACTCGCTCATTTTTAAATTGCTGTCTTTGTTGAAAATACTGTGCGAAGCTACAAAAATAGCACGGGGCATCTCAATTAAAACGCGGGTATTTTAAGGGCTGTTGAAAAGTTTTGGGAATTGTTGATTTCTCAAAGCAGATGGAAGCAAATTAACACAGTGCGTCTTTGCGAAAATTTTGTACCCCTAATTTCTGAAAGTTCGAATCCCTTTTATTTATCAGTGAGTTGAGGAGGCATCTAATTATTAAAGTAACAAACAGGTAACAAAATCCGCAATAACCCAATCTAAAAGACCTTTAGGTTTGTTTCTGTTCTGGTTGCTTGTACTTCAAAATATCAAAGAATTACAATTTTAATTTAGTGAATTTGAAGGAATTTGCAAAAAGTATTGATATTCAACGCATTAATTCGTAAACAAAGGTTTTCTTATTGACTAATTCTCTTGCGTGTTCCAAAAAATGCGCTGTATTTAGATTCCGGCGGCAACGGAGCATCGACATTTCAATTTCTTAAAATCCTTCCGCAATTACTTCAAGCATCTCCTTATTGACAATTGAAAATTTTCGTCCGTAGTTCTTCACTATGCCCTGCTCCTGAAAAAAACTAATTACCCTCACCACTGTTTCTTCTGAAGTATCAGAATAGGCAGCAATATCCATCTTGGACATAGTGATGTTTCCTGGGCGGTCATCAGTTTTATATTTTTCATTAAGAATCAGTAAAATCAGAGCTACTCTTTCTTTGGCGGATTTATGAGTAAGCGACGTAATGAAATTGGTCCAAACAGTAAATTCAAAACTTAGAATTTCAACTAAGTTAAAAGACAGGTAAGGAGATCTTCTGGCAATTTTGATGAATTCATTGCCTTCATAAATTTCAACTTCACTGTTCTCCAATACTATCGCCGACACAGGATGAAGCTCATTGCAAAGTAAAGGACGAAACCCAAAAAATTCTCCAGCGCTGTAAACGTACAAAATACGGGTTGCTCCTTCTTCGTTACATTGCTCAATTTTCACCTTTCCTCTTTTTACGAAATACACTCCTCGAGGATTAGTTTTTTCCTGATATAGAACTGCTCCTTTTTTTAATTTTTCAATTTTGCTTATGGCATTCAATTGTTTAATGTAGTTCGCATGAACATTTTTTAAGAGGATGTTACTGCGAAAATGAAAGTTGGCAATATTGAAACTCATGAACAAAAAATTTATGGTTGATCGTCATCAACCTGTTTCACGTAAATTTAGTGTAAATTAATAATATAGGGTTTACATAATACAAAACGTATTTCCCTTTTAATCATTAAACCATTTTATCATGAAAGAGTATAAAATTAAAAATATTTTGGTGCCCACAGATTTTTCTGAAACTGCTAATAATGCTATGAAAACAACAGTTGCCATGGCTCAAAGGCACAAGGCTACTTTACACCTAATCAACTGCATTTCACCACTGCTGGTGGAGCGCCCACTGGATTTTAAAAATGTTGTTCCAGGAATAAACAATTTCATCTATAAGATAACAGAAAAAGACTTAACTGGACTAAAAGAGGAGATAGAAAAAAAATATTCTTTCCCGGTGGTAATGAAGGTGGAAATTGGAGCAGTGCCTGAATCCGTTAAAAACTATATCGATACTTATTCCATTGATATAGTGGTTATGGGGGCACACGGCGTTTCGGGCTGGAAAGATCTGTTTATCGGATCAAACACGATGGAAGTTATTAAGAAGAGCACTTGTCCGGTATTGAGTATCCCGAATTCTTTTTCAAAAAGAAAATTTGATAAAGTTCTTTGTCCGATGCGTGAGGTAATTGGAGTTGTAGAAAAATATAATTATTTGGAGCCAATACTAGAAAAGAATGATTCTTCAGTACATCTCCTGGTTTTGAATAAATTCAACTTTTAAATGGCCAACTTATAGGGAAGCTGACACTTTCTATAAGATTGATTTCATTCTTTAGATTTTCGATAGACGAATTCAATTTTTTATTTTCTGAAGAATAACGATCTCTTTCTTTTGTCAAGGCTTCAAATTCCTTTTTTGATTCGCCAATGGATGTGTTAAGGGAATCGATTTTCACTAAAGCATTTTCACTCTCTCCTTTGTAGTGATTACTTTTATTAAAAAACATAATGTTGGCGACAATTGAGCCTAATAGAACTAATGCACCAACTAATATGATTAATAGTTTGATTGATTTTTTTTCTTTGGTTTCCATATTTCAACTTTTAATTTGAGTTAAAGATTGTACTATGGAATTAAACAGAAATTAAACACAGATTAAAAGTCAGTTAAAATTACTCCGTAGAAAAGGAAATGGTAACCAAAGTTCCTTGGTTCAATACAGAATGGATACTGAAGTTTCCTTTGTGCATTGTAATGATTTTGTGAGTAAGTGATAATCCTAATCCATGCCCCGGAATTGATTTGGCATTAACACCTCGGAAGAAAGGCTCCAAAATATTTTTGAGATCATCTTGGGAAATCCCTATTCCTCTGTCTGCAAAAGTCAACTCAATATTATTTTTCATACTGAAAGATACTTTTACGGCATGGTCGGGAGAAAACTTGCAAGCGTTCTCCATCAAATTCATGATAGCAGACTTTAGTAGAAATTCATTTCCTAAAATAATGAGCTTGGATTCATCTTCAGTAAAATCCATTATTTGAATGTCCACATAAAAATCAGGGTTGTGTTTAATAATTTCTTTTCTTGATAGCCAAAGCAGTTCATCAATCCTTACCGGATTAATATTGGCATGAGGAAGAGATATCTCGGCCTGAGTCAGGGCAAGTAAGCCATTGGAAAGTTTATTTAGATTTTTCATGTCATCCAACAAAGACATCAACACGGTTTGATATTCAACAATATCGCGTTCTTTCATTAAGGCAACTTCTATGTGTCCGGTGATTGATGTGAGAGGTGTTCTCAATTCATGAGATGCGTTAGACACAAAGCTTTTCTGTAATTCAAAAGCTTTTTCCACACGACTTAGCATACGATTGAAAGTAATTGCCAATTGACCAATTTCGTCTTTTTCATTACCCTCATCTACTCGCTGACTTAAATCATTTGCGGTGATATTGTCCACTTGTTTAATTACATCTGATATTGGGCTTAAGGCTTGTCCGGAATATATCCACCCCGAAAGCATAGTAATTAAAGTGAAAAATATAAAACCTACAATCAATGCATATTTAAGATTGGTTAGTTTACTTAAACCATAAACGTCGTGTGCAGAAGCAATTATTACAAATTTATCCTTTTTATAAGTGTATAAAATCCCAAGACTTTCCTTACCGTTCTCCATCCACTGTAATTCCTTTTCATGTCGAATTTTATCTAACAAAGAGATATTTGGGGGAGCCAAAGTATCGTTATCGTCGGTATTATATAACTGCTTGTTTAAGTAATTATATACTAAAATTTTCTCTTGAGGCAGAGATGTAGTGTTTCGATCTATTATTTTAAATAAATTGTAATCTACCTCTTGGACATCAATTAACAATTTACCTGTGTTCATTACCTTGTCACGCAATCTCGAATAAAACATTTGCTCACGATCACTTGAAGAAAAATAGTAAATAGAACTCGAAAAGAGCAATAATATTGAAGCAACAATTAGAGTAAATCTGAGAGCAAGCTTTGCGCGAATTTTCATTTATTCTTCTTTTAGAACATAACCAACTCCAAAATGAGTATGAATCAATTTTGGAGAGAAGTCTTTGTCGATTTTCTTTCTCAAAAAATTTATATAGACATCAATAACATTAGTTCCTGTATCAAAAGTGATATCCCAGATTCTTTCGGCTATTTCACTTCTTTTAACGACCCTTCCTTTATGTTTTAATAGGTATTCCAATAAAGAATATTCTTTACTTGTCAATACAATTTTTTGCTCACCACGTGTTACTATTCTTGAATCTAAGTTCATTGTCAAATCTGCTATCTTAATGGTGTTATCAGAGATATTGCCATGTTTTTTGTGTTTTAAAAGAACGCGTATCCTTGCCAGGAGTTCGCGAAATTCAAAAGGTTTAACCAAATAATCATCAACTCCGAGGTCAAATCCGAGTAATTTGTCTTCTGTTGAACTCAACGCTGTGAGCATGAGAATTGGCAAATTGGATTTTACTGCACGAATCTCCTTGCAGACTTCAAAACCGTTAAACAAAGGTATATTAACATCAAGAATAACAACATCGTAATCATTGCTTAAAGCCATTTTTTTTCCAATGAATCCATCATATGCAATTTCTACATCAAATGAATTTTCTTCCAAGCCTTTTTTTATAAAGGAAGCAACCTTGGGTTCATCTTCAACAATTAATATAGACGGATTGTTCATAGGTTAAAGATTCTGATTTTGAGTAACATCTGCAAACTCTTGATAGATTTTAATCAATTTTTAAGATTCATGATTTACTGAATTTAAACTAACTATGTTTGAATCAATTTCTCGCGATATTTCACCAATAAACTTGATTTAGAAACAAAGCCAATATATTTATTTTCATCAATTACTGGAAGATTCCACGCGTTAGTTTTATCAAATTTTTTCATCACCGATTGTATCGATTCTTCTGACGAAATCGTTGCTGGGGGATTGTGCATTAGTTGTTGAACATATGTGTTTTCATAAAGCTCATTTTTAAACATAATCTCTCGAATGTCATCTAAAACAATAATTCCTGAAAGAATCTCATTTTCAACAACAGGGAAAATATTTCTTTTTGAGAGGGAGACAACTTTAACTAATTCTCCTAATGTTGCATTGGGGGATACAGATTGAAAATTCTTTTCTATAACATACATGGTTTTTAAGGAAGCAAGAATGTTTTTATCCTTATCATCGATAAATATATGACCTTCTTTGGCCAGATTTTTTGCATCAAGCGAATGAGGTTCGAAATAACGGGCAATCATAAAACTAAAAGCAGAAACGATCATTAAAGGTGTAAATCGTCAGCATAAAGTGGACTAAAGTTATATAAAAATAAAGGAGTGTTTTCTAAAAATCATAAATTTAGAGAACATGGAAAATAAAAAGAAACAAACCACCGAGAACTACATCAAAGAGATTCTTAGAAAAACACGAAGAACATTTAGTTCAGAACAGAAAATCACAATCGGCCCGGAACCAGACGATAAGCATAAAAATAAAATTTATGCAGAAGGCTTTCCGGCCTGGGCGAATACCTTGAAATACGACATTCAATGGATCTGCGATATGGACATGGACAACTATGTTACTTTTTCGAAATCAAAAATTTTAATAATCATAGGGCATAATGAATACTGGACGAGAGAGGCTAGACTAAACTTTGACAGATTTGTTGAAGAGGGTAAAAATGCACTTGTATTATCAGGAAATACAATGTGGTGGAAAGTTAGATATACTGCCGATAAAACTGGAATGATTTGCTACAAAGACAAAAAACTTGATCCGATAATGAATCCTTTGCTAAAAACAATAAACTGGAGCGACACCTCTTTACATTTTCCAATTATTAATAGTATTGGCGCAGATTGGATTCATGGCGGCTATGGTGATCAAGGGTGCGCTGGTGTTGATGCAATGTACAGGGTTTATATTCCTAATTCACCTTTGTTAGAAGGGACTAACAAAAACAGAGATGATGGGCTTAGATGTAAGACCCGTGAATTTGATGGAATTCCTGCTTTGGATTATAAAATCAACGGATGTCCTGTTCCTGACACCAATCTTTTGAAATTTTGCATGATTGAAATAATTGCAGCCGATGGAGCAAAAAATTTATATAACAAAAGAGGAAATGGATCTTTGTTCCTCTTCAAAAAAACGCCTTATTCCGGAATAATAATAAATGCAAGTAGTACCGAATGGTGTTCAGGTCATGATGGAATTAATGGTGTAGATAGTTTAATATTTCGCAAAATTACAATCAACGCCATTCATAAACTTTTAAAAAAGGAAAATGTCTTTTCAACGGATATCCCTCCCCAATTCGACCTTAAACCAAAAGATAAGGCAAGGCGCAGAAAAAGAACATGAATTTTAACCACATTTTAATTTCCTTTTAATCTGTTCTAAAAGAACATTGAATAGCTTTGTAGAATGAAGATGCGACAACTTATTCTCCTTTTTGTACTTGGATTTTTTTCCTTGAATTTACGAGCGCAAGATACTCTCCTCCTTAAACTGTTAGAAGCAGACAATATATTCCTTAAACAAAATCTTATTCTGCTTTCTCAACAATACAACATTGACGTAAAAGATGCACTCATATTACAAGCGAAAGCATATCCAAATCCTATATTCTCTGCCGATGTCAACGCGTATGATCCAAGTAATAACAGAATGTTTCATGTAAATCAAACCGGACAAAAAGCTTTTGCAATTGAACAGATAATCGTACTTGGCGGTAAACGCAGAGTAGAAATAGATATGGCAAAGCAAAACAAACAAATTGCTGAAGCTGAGTTTTCTGAAATGCTTCGAAATCTAAAGCTGCAATTACATAACACTTTTTACACGCTCCATCAACTATCAGTTGTTATTCAAAATTATAGTCATCAATTAAAAATATTAGATACCATTATCAATTCCTACCAGTATCAAGCAGATTTAGGCAACATTCCAGTTAAAGATGTTATCCGGCTTAAATCAGTTTATCTTAAAATCAATACAGAACGCTCGGCTCTTTCTTTTTCATTTGTGGATGAGATGAAGAAAATGCAATTACTTCTTCAAAACTCAAATTATGTTTTACCTCAAATTGAAAAAACTGTATTTGATACCTATAGCAGTGATTTCAAGTCGTATGATGATTTTTTAATTCTTGCAATGCAAAATCGTCCCGACCTAAAAATAGCAGAAGGAGATAATGCTTTGGCTATGCTTAACTACACGCTTCAAAAAAAAATGATGATTCCAGATGTAACCATTAATGCTTCCTACGACCAAAGAGGGGGCGCATTTAATAACCAATGGAATACAGGAATCAGTATACCTTTACCTGTTTGGAATCAAAACAGAGGAAATATTAAAGCTGCAGAAGCTGATAAAAAATCGGCAGAGCTTTATCTGGAGCATAAGAAATTGGAGGTGCAAACTGATGTACAAGCCGCGCGACAAAATATGCTCAGAAGTATTGAAGAATATCAGAAAATTAAATTGCTCTACACCAAAGATTTTGAATCAGTATTCGAGGGAGTTAATGAAAATTTTCAAAAAAGAAATATAACCATCCTTGAATTTGTTGACTTTTTTGAAGCTTACAATGAATCAATAAGGGAATTTGAACGCATTAAAACACAACTGGCAATATCTGCCGGACAAATTAATTGTGTAACAGCATCTCCAATTTATTAATATGAAAAAGATCCTTTTTATACTGTTTGCGCTTTCCGTTATCATTTGTTCAAGCACTTCCTGCGGCACAAATGCAGTGGAAGAAAATCAAATTGCCTTCACTCTAAGCGACACAATGATGAAAAGATGTGAATTTGCAACGGTGGAAATGCAAGATGTTAAGCATGAGTTAAAACTTTTTGGAAAAATTGCTGCCGATAATAATCGTGAAGCAAATGTTTATCCTATTGTGGGTGGAATTGTTCTGAAAATCAATGTGGAGTTGGGTGATTACGTTCAGCAGGGACAAATTCTAGCTACTGTAAGAAGTAGCGAGGCAGCAGATTTCCAAAGACAAAAACTGGATGCGATGGCCGACGTAGCTATTGCAGAAAAGAATTTACAGGTTGCCAAAGATTTACACGCAGGAAAATTAAATTCCGAAAAGGATGTAACTGCTGCCGAAAAAGAGTTAGATAAAGCTAAAGCAGAATTAAACAGGATTAGCGAGGTTTTTAATATTTACAATCTTCAAGGATCAGTATATAATGTTACCGCTCCTATTGATGGATTTATTGTGTACAAAGACATCAACCGAAACGAGGAATTAAGAAGTGATAAATCGGATATTATATTTTCTATTGCGCAAATTGATGAAGTGTGGGCACTTGCAAATGTGAATGAATCTGATATTTCAAAGGTATGTGTTGGCTATGATGCAGAAGTTCAAACTATCAGTTATCCCGATAAAGTATTCAAAGGAAAAGTAGATAGAATCTTCAACGCTATTGATCCTTCTACCAAAGCTATGAAAGCGCTGATAAAAATTCCCAATAGCGATTTTATGTTGAAACCTGAAATGAACGCTACCGTGACCATCAAATATTCTGAAAAAAGGCAAATGTCAGCTGTACCCGCCAGCGCAGTTATTTTTGAAAAAAGCAAGACATGGGTGATGGTTTTCAAGGACAGAAATAATATCGAAACCCGTCAGGTGGAAGTATATCGCGAATTACGTGATGTTTACTACATAAAGTCAGGATTGACGGTAGGCGAAAAAGTAATCTCAAAAAATGGAGATTTAATTTATGATGCCCTTAACGACTAAGCTCCATGAATAAGTTTATCAAAAAAATCATTTCGTTTTCTCTCAAGAATAAAGGATTGACTTTTTTTTGGGTAGGATTATTAGCTATTTCGGGGGCGATAAGCTACATGAATATTCCTTTGCTAGCTTTTCCCGATGTTACAAATACTCAGATTATTATTGTTACCGAGTGGAACGGAAGAAGTGCCGAAGAAGTAGAGCGTTTTGTAACCACGCCTATTGAAATATCAATGAACTCTGTTCAACGTAAAACGAATGTGCGCAGTATTACGATGTTTGGACTTTCTGTAATCAAGATTATTTTTGAGGATGATGTAGATGACTTCTTTGCTAGGCAACAAGTAAATAATCAATTACGAAATGTGCAGTTACCCGAAAATGTCGAACCCGATGTGCAACCACCTTATGGTCCCACAGGAGAAATTTATCGCTACGTTTTAAAAAGTAAAACACGAGACACACGTGAGTTGCTTACCATTCAAAATTGGGTAATTGATAGGCAGCTTCGTGCAGTTCCCGGAATTGCTGATGTTGTTGCGTTTGGTGGACAGGAAAAAATTTATGAAATCTCTGTTGATCCTGTAAAGTTGCAAAAGTTTGAATTAACCCCTTTGCAAGCATACGAAGCGGTTACAAAAGCCAACTTGAATGTGGGAGGAGATGTGATTGAGAAGAATGGCCAAGCTTATGTTGTTCGTGGGCTCGGACTTTTAAATTCTATCGCTGACATTGAAAACACAATTGTTGCCGAATACAATGATAATCCTGTATTGGTAAAAAATATTGCCGATGTTTTTGAATCAAGTGCTCCCCGAGTAGGACAAGTAGGTTTAAATAGTAATGATGATGTTGTGGAAGGGATTGTAGTAATGCGAAAAGGAGAAAACCCAAGTGAGGTTTTAACGCGTCTCAAAACAAAAATAGAAGAACTGAATACTTCTGTATTGCCCTCCGATGTTAAAATGGAAGCGTTTTACGACAGAGATAACTTAATGAGTTATTGCACCAAAACAGTGCTTCATAATTTATTTGAAGGAATTATTTTAGTCACTGTTATCGTGCTTTTGTTCATGGCTGATTGGCGGACTACACTTATCGTTTCTATTATTATTCCTCTTTCACTTTTGTTCGCTTTTCTTTGTTTAAAAATGAAAGGAATGAGCGCCAATTTGCTATCGCTTGGCGCGGTTGATTTTGGAATTATAATTGACGGAGCGGTTGTTATGGTGGAAGGATTATTTGTAACACTTGACCATCTTGCTAAAAAGGAAGGGATGAGTAAATTCAATAAATTATCCAAGCTTGGCGTAATTAGAAAAACGGGGACAGGTTTAGGTAAAGCGGTGTTTTTTTCAAAGCTAATTATTATTTCAGCTTTGCTTCCCATTTTTGCCTTTCAGAAAGTGGAAGGAAAAATGTTTTCACCTTTGGCTTATACTTTAGGTTTTGCATTGCTTGGAGCATTATTGTTTACACTCACTCTTGTACCTGTTTTGGTATCTATCCTTTTAAAGAAAAATGTTAAGGAAAAACACAATCGATTCGTTGAGTTCTTTAATAAAACGGTAGAAAAAGGATTTAACTTCACTTTCGCAAAAAAGAAATTAAGTGTAATTATTTCTTTTGTTATTCTTGGTTTGGCATTACTGTCTACCAAATGGATGGGGACTGAATTTTTACCTCAGTTAAATGAAGGAGCTTTATGGGTAGAAGCAAAATTGCCCATGAGCAGCTCGCTTCCGGAAACTGTAAAAATGGTTTCTACTCTTCGAGGTGAATTGGAAAAATTTCCTGAAGTGAATGGTGTTCTTTCTCAAATAGGGCGAAGTAATGACGGTACAGATCCAAGCGGATTTTACTACGTTCAAATGCAAGTAAATCTTAAACCAAAAGACGATTGGGATAGAAAAATTACTGTAGATGAACTGGTGGAAGAAATGGATAAAAATCTAAAGAATTATCAAGGAATAGTTTACAATTATTCGCAACCGATCATTGATAATGTGGCGGAAGCCGTTGCGGGAATAAACGCATCCAATGCGATAAAAATATATGGCGACGACCTGAGTACTTTAGATGTGATTGCCAATCAGGTCATAGGAGAAATAAAGGATGTTGAAGGAATAAAGGACGTGGGAATACTTCGAAACTTGGGGCAACCTGAGATTAGTGTAATTCTTGATCAAGAAAAAATGGCTGTTTACGGTGTGCAAAAAGCAGATGCCCAAAGTATTATTGAAATGGCCATTGGAGGAAAAACAGCTACTCAGAAATACGAAGGAGAAAAGAAATTTGATATACGTATCCGCTACCAAAAAGACTATCGGAAAGATGAAGGGGATATTATGCGTTTAATGGTTCCTACTCTGCGAGGAGAGAAAATTCCATTAAAAGAAATTGCTGAAATAAAGAAAATTACCGGGCCTGCTTTTATCTATCGAGATAACACAAAACGTTTCATCGGCGTTAAGTTCTCAGTAAGAGAAAGAGATTTAGGAAGTACAATCGCTGAGGCTCAGGAAAAGGTGCTTTCAAAAATTGATCTACCAAAAGGCTACAGTATTGGTTGGACAGGTGAATTTGAAAATCAGGTAAGAGCCACAACGCGTTTAGGACAAGTCGTGCCTGTGAGTCTTATTTTAATTTTCGTTCTTCTTTTTATTATGTTCGGCAATGTAAAAGATGCAGGGTTGGTTTTGGCAAATGTTCCATTTGCATTGATTGGTGGAATTTTGGCTTTGCATCTTACTGGGATGAATTTTGGAATTTCAGCAGGTGTTGGTTTCATCGCGCTATTTGGAATATGTATTCAAAATGGAGTAATACTCATATCTGAATTTCAAAATAATCTCAAGCAGAAATTGCCTTTGGTTGAATCAATTCGAGAAGCTGTAAAAGTAAGAACCCGTCCGGTTATAATGACTGCTTT
Source organism: Flavobacteriales bacterium (assembly GCA_049430665.1). Classification (GTDB taxonomy): domain Bacteria; phylum Bacteroidota; class Bacteroidia; order Flavobacteriales_C; genus JAHEZL01. Next base: position 41,940 of record JBMTCG010000012.1, read on the forward strand.
AATGGCCATGATCGGTTTGCTTCCTGCTGCATTATCTACAGGCATAGGTTCCGAATCACAAAAACCTCTTGCTGTTGTAATTATCGGTGGATTAGTAACAGCGACAATATTTACATTACTTGTGTTTCCAATCTTTTATTATAAAGCAATAAAGAAAAAACATACTTCTTTATTGGAAATGCGACAAAGCAATGAAATCTAAAAGAAATTGGGTAAGCTATATCGAGATATTCTTTGTCAGTTCCTCCTTGTGGTAATTATTACAAAACAAACAAAGGCTGTTTGACTTCTTTTATCTTAATTTTTTAGATACCAATCTTCATTAGTGCAATACTTTTCAAGTAATACGCCAATGTGATTGTATTATCTATTGATTTTGTCTAAATGTATTCGCTTGAATTTGTGATTAAACTCCCCAATCCTCATAAAAAGTAGATAAAACTTCTCAATCCTTGAGAAAGTCATTCGAAGATTCGGCAAAGACCAGTTCAGGTGCTTTGCCATATCGGGAAATATAGGACATCTTTTAAAACTGCACTTTTTTAAGATACTCTGCTCGAAGAACATCACCTTGCATCCACTGTGGTAAACAATAAAAATATCCCCCGTTGCCACTTATTTTAAATCGAGCTAAGCGTTTTGATTTAACTGCTCGTAATAAATGGGTACAAAATATTTTATTGGATGAGTACGTCCAAACGCACTTGGCGAATTCATCAATCGCATGAAGCTTATCGGAAATTTCGTTGATTTGTAGTGGCTTGTCGGCCTGATGTATAAGATAGGCCATCTTTCTAATCCAACTCCACTGCTGATTGTAAGAAATTTGTGAATTGGCTTCTCTCATTTTTCGCATATTTCCTTTGATAATTTCAATATGTGATTTATGATCTTTTCCAATTCTGCGATGCGGAGTGCTAAACTTTCGTTTTCTTTTTTGAGAATATTAAGTTCCCTTTCCTGCTTTTGCCGATAATAACTGTTATATCGGCTATGTTCTTCCATAGTATTATTCATTAGTATATGTAAAGTATAAGTTCCTTCAAAAAGGATTCAAAGCTCATTCAATACAAATTCAAAGTAGATTCAAATTAAAGTCAAAGGCTTTAAAAAAAATAAAACGAAAAAAAGGAAGATATTATCTTCCCTTTTGTTTATGCATGGCATATGAACTGGCTTCCGCTTGTACATCATGAGCAGTTTTTACCTTGCCATCCAAAATCCATGAGCGTAATTCATCTGTTTTGAAATAGAGTTTGTTTCCTTTTTTGAAAAAGGGGATGAGTTTTTTTGATGTTTTTTCATACAAGGTGGCAATCTTTAGTTTCAAAGAATCGGCAGCTTGTGAAATGTCTAAAATTTCGGGTAAGGATTTTTGGTTATCCCTAAGAAATTGAGGAAGCAATTCTGATAAGCTTTGCTTAAGAAAATGCTTGAATTCCTCTTCGTTTAAATTGGTTAAAAATGATACAGTCATAACTTTTGTTTTAAGTTGTTTATACGCAAATATGACTGCTCTATTTTGGTTTTTTAGGGTTCATGAACCTTCACGTAAGGCAAAAGGAATACAAACAAAACGAAATAGAATGTTGTTTTTCCTCAATAAAATAAAGGCAAGTACAAAGAAATTTATTTTTCTTTTAAATCTTTATCGATGGCAATTTTTAAACGTGTTAAAAGGTTATCGATTTCTTTTAGGTTGGCTTTGTTTTGATAAAGATGAAACTTACTTAAATTCTGCCTGAGTGTGTGCTGACTATACCCAGTGATTAATTTAAAGGCTTTTCCTGCATCCATATCGGTGAGGTATTCGTTTTTTAATAGCACTTTTTCTTTTTGCAGGTAATACATCAAAAGCACGGTTTGCTCTTGGTTTAAACAAGTTAGTTTATCTTGCGCCTCTCTCTTTACTTTACCTTTTTTTGGTTTTTCAGCAAGAGGATTTTCAATTTCTTTGCTAAAGCTTTCTATCCATTCGTTAATAGTTTGAACTGTTTCGGCAGATATTAGTGAAGAATATTTTCTTTCTACCAATTTAAGAAAGCGGAAAAAAGAGGCTGTATCGTTTTGGTAATGTGCCGCAAGTTGATAATCTAAAAACGCATCTATTTTTAAAATATCTAGCCCACGTAGTTTGTAAGCGAAAAAACTATCGTGAAATATATTGCTTGGTGTTACATTATAATCCATAGCAATATCCATGTAAAAGAACTTTCCTTCTTTGTCTTTGCGACTGGTTTTTATAATATCAGGCTGACTTGAAAGAACAGCATCGATATCAACCACATTTAGATGCTCTAAAATTTCCTTCTCTGAAAAGTACATTTCGATACTTTGTATAAGTAGCGCTACTTTTTCTTGGTATTCTTTAAAAGTTTCGGGAAACATTAACCTTTCAACAATTGTCATCCTGTTAAGGTTTAGTTCCAAGTCGGGATTCGCATCCTCGCTGTTGTTTTCCTTTGTTTTATGGCTTTCTTTTTTCATATAATAAACTTACAAAAAAATATAGTTTAAGAGCAGTTACTCGAATTGCCAATGTTTTATTTTGGTAAAGGCCAAAAAAGAAAAAGCCCCGAAAATCGGGGCTTAAAACAAGAAGGTGAATTAAGGTAATAAATATTAAACTACTTTCATTCGAAGTGGAGCAGGTGTTTCTATACTAAAATCAATTCGAGGAAGAGCTTTTACCGCTGCTTGTTTTCGTTTATCTCGCACCTTGGCATAAATTTGTGTTGCTCTGATGTTGGAATGGCCAAGGAGTTTAGATACGGTGTACAAATCACCTTCATTACTACTTTCCAGCACATTGGTGGCAAAGGAATGTCTTCCGGTATGAAAATGTAATTTCTTTGGGTCGATCCCTGCAGCTTTTGCCCACTTTTTTAATTGACGATTCATTCGATGGTAAACTGTTTGTCGGCCATCGTCTTTTTCTTTTATTCTTGGAAAAACGTACGGACTTTTATCTTCATCTAGCGCTTCTTCTTGTCGTTCTTGTAAAATATCGATGGCATTATCAGAAAGCGGTAAGTATTCAATGTTTTCGGTTTTCTCTTGCTCGAAATACAAATAATACTCTTGTTTTCCTTGTATTTCTTTCACAATGATTTCATCCCAACGCAACGGATTTACGTCGCTCCATCGCAAGCCACTAAAACAGGAAAAGAAATAAGCTTGTTTAATTTGCTTTTCAATATTCACAGGAGTTGAGGCAAGTTTTTGCAGTTCTTCAATAGTGTAAGCCTTTCTGAAAACATCCTGCATTTTAAGTTTTTGAATAGAAGGTATATCGTGCCAGGGATTTCTATTGATAATTTTTCTTCTAACTGCTTCATTCAATGCGCAGGAAATCGCCTCCATATAACGAACTACGCTGTTGTTACTTATCTTCTTTAAAAGATGGCGCTCAAAGGTTTTCAGCCATTCGGGAGTTACTCTTATAAAAGACAGTGGTTCCTTACGCATGTAATTTTGAAGGTTTTTATGCACGCTATGATACATCCCGTTTCTGTTGCCTTCAATGGTATATTCTTCAAAAAAGCGGACAAAACAAGCCAGTTTTTTCTTTCTATTCTGCAAGCCATTGTCCTCCACAATCAACTCATGCTCTCTTTTTGTTCTAATTTCTTGAGCAAGCCGCTTTCTTTCTTTGTCTTCTTGGCTCGGACGAATCCTTTGAATTTTAATGTCGAGGAATTCATACCATCTTGTTTTGTTGTGGTAAATATCCAAGTAGAAGGATATTTGTCCGTTACTCAATTGTTTTTCTCGCAATTTAACACCCATGACTTAAGGTTTTAAAGGTTAATAATTCACCCCTTTGGTGCAATATCCATATAGGAAATAGCATCTGTAGGGTTCATGAACTTACATGTAAGTCTTTGGGTATTTTTGGGTAACAAGCGGGCAACAAAAACTGCAAAAACAACCCTAAAAGGGTATAATCAAACATAAGTTAGTCAACGGCCAAACCTTAGTGTATTTAGGGTTTGCAGGGCATTGTTTGTAAAAAGCTACTTTAGTGAAATTTTTGTACCCAAAATTGAAGCAATCTCATCCATTTTTGTTTACGCAAGCTAATCAAACATAGATTGAGACGGAAAATATTCCGTCTCTACAAAGACAAATTTACCCTCAATTGCGCTGATCACAAAACCACCTTAACACTCACCCTTTCCATACCACAATAAACAAGCACCACATAACAACCTTGCTCTAAATTTTGCAAAGTAAGTGTTGCAGAATTTTCATCATTAGCGCTGGCGTTTAGAGACAACAATTCTTGTCCGTTCATATTGTATATCTTCCAAGTCACATCATTAGCGGGAAGATTACTTGCATAATTAAGTCATTGATTCCAAATGGGCATTACAAATCAACTCCGCAACTCTGCTTACCACAGCCACAATCACCGCAACCAGCAGTTTTCTTTTTAGCAAAAACAGAAGTATAAAATTTATACAAAGCAACAGCACTTGCGGCAGCGATAAGAATATATGTAATTACTTCTTGCATAGATTATAAAATTAAACTTCCTATTTGAAAAACCAAAAACGATACTAACCACGCCATTCCTGTGGTGTAAAGCATGGTGATGCTGGCCCATTTCCAACCACCCGATTCTTTTTTAACCGCAGCAATTACGGCAACACACGGAAAATAAATCAACACAAATAACATGAAAGCATAGGCGGCAAGCGGAGTGTAAACGCGCTGACCTTTCTTTTCTCCATCGGCAAAAGTATGCTCTTCCAAACGCTTTTTCAGCGTAGTAGAGTTTTCATCTGCACCCTCTTCAGCCTGATACAAAACGCCCATGGTGCTTACCACAATTTCTTTGGCCGCCATTCCAGTAATGAGCGATACGCCCATTTTCCAGTCGAAGCCCAAGGGTTCAATGATGGGTTCAACAAAGTGTCCGGCCTGCCCCATATACGAATTCTCCATTTGTTCTGAAGACGTTTGCTGGTCGTTACGTGGAAAATAAGTGAGTGCCCAAATTATCACCGAAGCAATCAAAATCATTCCGCCCATTTTTTGTAAATATTGCGATGCATTTCCCCACACATGCATCAGCAGCGATTTAGCTGTAGGAATGCGGTAAGGAGGCAATTCCATCACAAAAGGAGAAGCTTCGGTTTTGAAAATAAAATTCTTGAAAACGAGTGCTACCAAAATCGCTAAGATGATTCCAATGATGTAAATAGAAAACAAAACAGTGCCCGGATAGTTTGGAAAGCATGCGCCAATCAACAAAATATAAACGGGCAAACGAGCGCTACACGACATAAACGGCGCAATCAACATAGTGAGCAAACGATTGTTTTTATCTTCAATCGTTCGTGTTGCCATCACCGCTGGAACATTACAGCCAAAGCCCATTACGAGTGGAATAAACGATTTGCCGTGCAAGCCCAAAGAGCGCATCAATCTGTCCATGATGAAGGCGGCACGAGCGATATAACCCGTGTCTTCCATCAAAGAAATAAAGAAAAAGAGAATTAAAATGTTGGGTAAAAAAATGATGATACCGCCAACGCCACCAATGATACCGTCTACCAGCAAATCTTTCAGCATGCCGTCTTGCATGTGTGCGCTAATCAAATCGCTAAAAGCACCCACCCACGAATCTATCCAATCCATAGGATATTGCCCGATAGTAAAAGTAGCCTGAAACATCAGCCACATAAAAAATATAAACACCGGAAAACCCCAGTATTTATTGGTTAGAAATGAATCTAAGGCTTCGGTGCGCAAACGTTTGATGTGAGAAGTTTTGGTATAAGTAGCTTGCAAAGCACCGGCAACAAAAGCATATTTAGCATCGGCAACAATGGTTTCGCTGTCTTCATTGAAATCGGCTTCTAACTTTTTAATGTGCTTCTTGGCTAAATCTTCAATGGCTTTGGCGTTATCAGATTTGCGCACAATGTTTTTAACCTGAGTGTCTTTCTCTAACAGTTTAACCGCTAAAAATCGGGGAGAAACTGTATCTGTAATGGCGCTATTGCGCTCTGTATCAATTAAATTTTGCAATTCGTTTACGGCCTCTTCCAGCATTTTGCCGTGTTGAATTTTTACAGGATGCGATACTGCATCATTTCCTTCATACACCTCAATTACTTTAGCCAACAACTCTTTTACGCCTTGTTTTTTAAAGCCAACGGTAGGCACCATAGGAATACCCAACATTTCGCCCAATGCTTTTTCATCTAAAGCAGCGCCCTGTTTTTGCAATTCATCATACATGTTTAAAGCCAATACTACTGGCAAATTCATGTCTATGAGCTGCGTGGTTAAAAACAAATTACGCTCTAAATTAGAAGCATCTACCACATTGATAATTACATCTGGTTTTTCATTCAACAAGTGCAAACGCACAAACAACTCTTCGGGCGAGTAAGCCGAAAGAGAGTAGGTTCCTGGCAAATCGGTAATATTAAATGTGTAGCCATCTTGTGTACATTTTGAGGTAAACACATCAACGGTAACACCAATATAATTGCCCACTTTTTGTCGAGAACCAGATGCGCCATTAAACAAAGTTGTTTTGCCGCAATTGGGATTTCCTACAAAAGCGACGTTAATGGTTTTACTTTTCTTTTGAACAGTGCGCTTAAAAATTTCTTCGGGCACTGCGCCAGCAAATTCTGCATCTAAACTTTTACCTACTTCTTCACGTGTTAAAACTTCTATCAATTCGGCTTCTCTCTTTCTTAGCGACACATGATAATTCATGAGCTCGTACTCCACGGGGTCTTGCAATGGCGCATGTTTCACCACACCCACTTCCCTGCCTTTCACAAAGCCCATTTCGGTAATGCGTCGGCGAAATGCCCCTTGTCCGCTCACTTTAGTGATGATTGCTTTTTCGCCAATATTTAATTCAGATAATTTCATGTTGTCATTTGCCTCTGCGAGGCAAAGGTCGATATTAATTAAACATCGTCAATACCACAAAAGAGTGATTTTATTATATTTGAACATGTGGATAAAAGCACCCAATATTAGCGTAAAGCACGGATTTTCAACGAGAAAAGGTGGAATATCTCCGGCGCCCTTCGATTCCTTGAACTTAGCGGGTAGCGAAGATTTACTTGAAAACATAGAAAAGAACAGAACAATTGCTTTAAGTGAATTGGGCATTTCACCTTCGCAAATTGCCAACTTAAAACAAATACACGGTTGTGATGTTGTTTGCGCTAAACCAGGCACTTTTACTGGTGATGCCTTGGTAACGAACGAAAAAGGAATTGCCATAGCAGTAGCTGCTGCCGATTGTTATCCCTTACTTTTTCACGATGCAGAACATCATGTAATTGGCGCAGCACACGCAGGATGGCGAGGAACTGTAGCACGCATTGCAGCGCAAACTATTGCTAAAATGATTGAATTAGGCGCTAAAGCAGAAAACATTCAAATGGCTATCGGACCAGGCATTTGCCACGAGCACTTTGAGGTGGGCGCAGAAGTGCATGAGCAATTTCGCAAGGAAGGATTTCCAGAAAATATCTTTTATGATAAAAACATCGACCTTGTAAAAGCCAATGAATTTGTGGCTTTAGAAATGGGATTGAAAAAAGAAAACATTTGGGCCTTGCAGCGTTGCACTTATGAAACCGATTTCTTTTCGTACCGACGAGATGGAGGAAAAACAGGTAGAATGTGGGGAGTGATTATGTTATAAAAGTATATATTTGCCAAACGTTCATTAAAAAGGTGATTGAACACTAGAACACCTAATGATGTGTAGGACAATAGTTCCTTCGGAGTACCTCAGGATGACA
>JBMTCG010000013.1:0-47734 GCA_049430665.1 Flavobacteriales bacterium
GCAGAGAAAGCATAAAAGTCGCAATCTAAATCTTGCACATCCACTTTCATGTGCGGAAGTGCTTGTGCTCCATCTAACAAAACCTTAACGCCTTTTTCATGCGCCAAACGAATGATTTCCTTCACTGGGTTAATCGATCCCAAGGTATTTGACACATGAGTAACAGAAACCAATTTGGTGTTGTTAGAGAGCTTCCTTTTAAAATCTTCTATATTAAATTCGCCTTTATCATTTACCGCTACCACCTGCAAATTGCATTCGGCCAATTGCCAAGGCACTATGTTAGAATGATGTTCGGCAGCAGAAATAATCACCTCATCTCCTTTTTTTACAAAAGAATGAGCGACTAAATTGATGGCTTCGGTTGTACCTCTGGTGAATATAATTTCCTCGGAATGTGCAGCGTTAAAATACTGTTGAATTTTTACGCGTGCATCTTCGTAGGCTTGTGTGGCTTGCTGACTCAACGTGTGCACTCCGCGATGGATATTGGCATTTAGCGTAGTGTAATAAGTAGAAAAAGTATCGATCACACTTTGAGGTTTTTGAGAAGTAGCACCGTTATCAAAATAAATCAAAGGCTTTCCATTCACAGAAGTGTGAAGGATGGGGAAGTCTTTTCTTATCTCTTCTAAGGTTTTCATTACTTGATTTTCTTCTCAATTTTCTTCTCAATAAATTCTCTCACCACACCATTTTCAACAGCATCTAAAACTTCAGAAGCAAAGGCATCCAACAATAGTTTTTTTGCTGAACTTTCTTTGATTCCACGAGCACGCAAATAAAACAATGCTTCGTTATCGAACTGTCCGGTTGTACTGCCATGACTACATTTCACATCATCGGCATAAATTTCCAACTCAGGTTTAGCATATGCCTTTGCATTGTCATCATTAATGATGTTTGCATTCGATTGGAAAGCCTGCGTTTTTTGTGCGTCTTTATGTACTTTAATTTTACCGTTGAAAACACTTGTCGACTCATCATTCACAACGCTTTTGTACAACTCGGTAGAGGTACAATGTGGCTTAACATGTTCAACATAGGTTTGATTGTCTACATGTTCTTTCCCGGTTAAATAATTCAATGCATACAACTTCGCATCAGCGGCAGCGCCGTCTAATTGAATATGTAAATTATTTCTAATCAACTTTCCAGAAAGAGGAAAAGTGTTGATGTGGAACTCACTGTTTTTTTGTTGGTAAGCAGAGTCGGTAGAAATATGGTAAGTATTATCGTTTTCGTATTGCAATTTGTTCACGGTAAGCTTTCCTCCATCTAAAACCACAAACTCAGAAATACTATTGGTTAATGCATTTTCAGTTTCAATGGTGTCGTAAGAAACAATGACTTCAGCCTTTGCATTTTTACCCACCACAATCAAATTGCGCGGTTGAGAAGACACCTTTGCACCTTCATTCAAAAACAATATATGAACGGGCTTATCTAATTTCACTCCGTTGGTAACATGCAAATAAACTCCATCTTGAGAATAGGCTGCATTTAACGCATTAAAAGCGCTTGCCTTAGCCTTAGCCAAAGTGCCAAAATAATTCTCCATGAATTGACCGAACTTACCTTTCGCAGCATTGATATTCATCAAGATACATTCACCATGTTCATCTTCAAAAGTATCTGAAAAGTGAGCTGCAAAAAATCCATTGATAAAAACCATTCTATAGGCGTCTAATCCAGGAATTTTATGTGCATCAACATTAGAATTATTGATAGAAGAAAGAGGTTTAAACTCATCTTTCAAAATTGCATTTACAGAAGTGTATTTCCACAATTCATCTTTAGTGGTAGGAAATTCTGATTCTTTCAAAAATTCCAAAGCCAACTCACGAACTTTGATGAAGTTTTTTCCTTCTTTGGAAAAATCCTGACCTTCAAAATTAATGAGGAAGCGTTCCTTATCGGTTAATTTAAAACTCATTTTGCTTTTGCTGTTTCTTTAGTCAACCAATCGTATCCTTTTTTCTCTAATTCAAGCGCCAATTTTTTGTCGCCAGTTTTAATGATTTTACCATCAAATAAAACGTGAACCACATCTGGCACGATATAATCTAACAATCTTTGGTAGTGCGTAATTACTACAAAAGCATTGTTCTTATTTTTCAATTGATTTACGCCACTTGCCACTACTCGCAATGCGTCGATATCTAGCCCTGAATCGGTTTCATCTAAAATGCCTAAAGACGGATTCAACATAGCCATTTGAAATATCTCATTTCTCTTTTTCTCACCACCACTAAATCCTTCGTTCAAAGAACGGTTCGCCAACTTACCGTCTAACTCTACCAAAGCTTGTTTTTCTTTCAACAACTTCATGAATTCTTTGGTATCTAAAGGCTGCAACTTGTTGTATTCGCGCACTTCGTTTACCGCTGTTTTGATGAAATTGATGTTTGATACACCCGGAATTTCCACAGGATATTGAAAAGCCAAAAACAAACCTTCGCCTGCTCTAGCTTCTGGAGCTAAATCCAATAAATCTTTACCGTTAAAAGTTACAGAACCACCTGTGATTTCGTAATCTTCTCTTCCAGCCAAAACAGAAGCTAAAGTACTTTTACCAGAGCCATTCGGACCCATAATAGCATGTACTTCGCCTGCTTTAACTTCAAGGTTTAAGCCTTTTAAAATCTCTTTTCCGTTGATGGAAGCTTTTAAATTTTTAATCTTTAACATATCGTCGTTTAATTATTATCCTACTGAACCTTCTAGAGATATTTCTAACAATTTCTTCGCTTCAACAGCAAATTCCATTGGAAGATTATCCATTACATTTTTACAAAATCCGTTTACTATCAAGCTAATTGCTTTCTCGGTTTTTATGCCTCGCTGATTGCAATAAAACAATTGGTCTTCACCAATTTTAGAAGTTGTTGCTTCGTGTTCTATTTTAGCTGTTTTGTTGTTGCATTCTATATAGGGATAAGTATGTGCACCGCACTTATCGCTCAACAACAATGAATCGCACTGAGAGAAATTTCTTGCGTTTTCGGCGCCTTTGTTAATCTTCACCAAACCTCTGTAAGAGTTGTTGCTTTTACCAGCTGATATTCCCTTGGAAATAATAGTACTCTTGGTATTCTTACCAATATGCACCATTTTGGTACCTGTATCTGCTTGCTGAAAATTATTGGTCACCGCTACCGAGTAAAACTCACCAACGCTATTGTCGCCTTTCAAAATACATGAAGGATATTTCCATGTTACGGCAGATCCAGTTTCTACTTGAGTCCATGAAATTTTAGAATTCACTCCCGCACAAATACCGCGCTTGGTAACAAAGTTGTAAATACCTCCTCGACCTTTAGCATCACCAGGATACCAGTTTTGAACGGTTGAATATTTAATCTCTGCATTGTCTAAAGCTACCAATTCCACCACTGCTGCGTGCAACTGATTTTCATCGCGCTGAGGAGCAGTACAACCTTCTAAATAACTTACATATGAATCGTCTTCTGCGATAATTAATGTTCTTTCGAACTGTCCGGTATTCGATTCGTTGATTCTAAAATACGTCGACAATTCCATCGGACATCTAACGCCTTTTGGAATGTAGCAGAAAGAACCATCGGTAAAAACTGCGCTGTTCAAGGCCGCGTAGTAGTTATCTGTCATTGGAACCACAGAACCCAAATATTTCTTAATCAATTCAGGATGATTTTGTACACCATCACTAAATGAACCGAAGATGATGCCCAATTCCATTAGCTTCTCTTTGAAAGTAGTTTTTACAGAAACAGAATCCATCACCACATCAACAGCAACACCCGATAGAATTTTTTGTTCTTCTAAAGGAATTCCAAGCTTGTTAAAAGTCTTGATAATCTCAGGATCTACTTCATCTAAGCTATTCAACACCTTTTTTGGTTTTGGGGCAGAATAGTAAATGATATCTTGAAAATTAATCTCAGGATATTGAACGTGAGCCCAAGTAGGCTCTTCCATTCCTTGCCAAATTTTGAATGCCTTCAATCTCCAATCTAGCAACCATTCTGGTTCGTTTTTCTTAGATGAAATCAAACGAATAATATCTTCGTTCAATCCTTTGGGCGCCTTATCAGATTCAACATCGGTAGTAAAACCGTATTTGTATTCTCCGGTGGTGGCCTCTTTTATGGCTTTTTCGCTTTCACTCATAATCTATACAGCAAAACTTTCTCCGCATCCGCAGGTGCGCGAAGCGTTAGGGTTGTTAAAATTGAATCCTTTTCCGTTTAATCCACCTTCAAACTCTAAAGTGGTGCCGGCTAAATAGAGCAAACTTTTTTTGTCTACTACTATCTTCACGCCGTTGTCTTCAAAAACTTTGTCTTCGGGTTTAAGTTCGGTATCAAATTTCAAATCGTAAGATAAGCCCGAACAGCCGCCACTTTTAACGCCTACACGAATAAAACTTCCAGGGGCATTGCTGCCATCACTAAGCAATCTTTCCACCTGATTTTTTGCACTTTCACTAACGTTTATCATAGCCTTGGTTTTATTTAGATTAATTCTAAACAACGCAAAAATACCTAAAAAAGGGTATTTGCCAAACAATTAAAATAATTAAATGAAAAAAGCCGATAGATATTCTCTATCGGCTTAAATTAATCTTACAAATGCTTATCGCTTTTCGAAAGAGAATCTACAAGTTACTGTTTTGCCATCTTTAACGTAATCCCAATAAGCCGGATTGGTGATGTCGTTATAGCTTTCGTCTAAAGCAGTAGTCACAATGTACTGATGATCTTTACAATCTGAAGGGGCATTGGCAACTCTAGCATCATGTGTCGTTACCTCTTCGCCTGGCTTAAGCGTGTAAGTGTTGTGACAAGTTTCACTTACTGCAGTAAAAGTAATGGTCTCATCGGTATTGTTTTTCACAATTTGTTTGTAGGTTGTTGGGTCTTGCTTACATGAAGCTAAAACAGCAACCAAAGCGATGGAAAGAATTCTAAATAAGTTTTTCATACAGTTTAATTTTTGAGTTTATGTCTGTAAGAGCTAAAGAACTTCATTTAGTTACAAGAGTGCAAAAAAATATTTTGGTTGCCTTTATACAAAAAGAAAAATCCCGCCAAAAGCGGTATTTTCATTTATCTAAAACTCAAAAGTTTCCATAAACTTCGTTGTAATCTCTCCGTCGATGAAGGTTTTATTATCCATCAACTTCAAGTGAAAAGGAATGGTTGTTTTAATTCCTTCACAAACGAATTCTTCCAAAGCACGCTTCATTTTAGCAATTGCCTCTTCACGGGTTTGAGCCACAGTGATCAATTTACCAATCATTGAATCGTAATTTGGTGGAATTTTATAGCCCGCATAAGCGTGAGTATCGATACGAACACCATGTCCGCCTGGCGAATGAAAATTGGTAATTGTACCTGGCGACGGACGGAAATCATTGTATGGATCTTCAGCATTGATACGGCATTGAATAGCATGTAATTGTGGTTCGTAGTTCTTACCAGAAATTGGTATTCCTGCAGCTACTTTAATTTGCTCGCGAATTAAATCGTAATTGATTACTTCTTCTGTAATAGTGTGCTCAACTTGAATACGAGTATTCATCTCCATGAAGTAGAAATTACGGTGTTTGTCCACCAAAAACTCTACTGTACCTACTCCTTCATATTTCACAGCTTTAGCAGCCTTAATAGCAGCCTCACCCATTTTTTTGCGTAAATCTTTTGTCATAAATGGAGAAGGTGTTTCTTCTACCAATTTTTGGTGACGACGTTGAACAGAACAATCTCTTTCAGAAAGGTGACAAGCTCTACCGAATTGGTCACCAACAATTTGGATTTCTATGTGGCGCGGACTCTCGATGTATTTCTCCATGTACAATCCGTCGTTACCAAACGCAGCACCAGCCTCACGTTTAGCACTATCCATCAACTCCTCCAATTTGCTTTCTTCCCACACAATTCTCATCCCTCTACCACCACCACCAGCAGTTGCTTTAATGATGACTGGGTATTTAATTTCTTTAGCTAATTTTTTAGCCTCATTGAAGTCTTTTAACAAACCAGGAGAACCAGGGATACAAGGCACTTTAGCCTTTATCATGGTGTCTTTTGCAGAAGACTTATCACCCATAGCTTCAATCATTTCTGGAGAAGCGCCAATGAATTTAATACCATGTTCTTGGCAAATTCTTGAAAACTTAGCGTTCTCAGAAAGGAAACCATAACCTGGGTGAACTGCATCGGCATTGGTAATTTCGCAAGCGGCGATGATGCGGTGCATAGAAAGATACGACTCAGAACTAGGAGGCGGACCAATACACACTGCCTCATCGGCAAAACGAACGTGTAAACTGTCTTTATCTGCTGTAGAATAAACCGCAACGGTTTTAATTCCCATTTCTTTACAGGTACGAATTACACGTAGTGCAATTTCCCCGCGATTGGCGATTAATATTTTTTTAAACATAAGCTAAGCACAGAGCCTGTGCAGGCAATATTAGTTAAAAACTAAGCTGTTGGATCAATTAAGAATAATGGTTGGTCGTACTCGATAGGAGTTTTGTCGGTCACCAATATTTTCACGATTTTACCAGATACTTCTGATTCAATCTCGTTGAATAATTTCATGGCTTCTAACACGCAAAGCACTGTTCCTGGTTTAACCACGTCGCCTTCTTTTACAAAAGCCGGTTTATCAGGAGATGGTTTGCTATAGTACGTTCCAATCATTGGAGATTTTACGGTAATGTATTTTGAAGTGTCATCTGCTGCTGGTGCTGCTGCTACCGGAGCTGCAGGAGCCGCTGCTACTGGCGCTGGAGCTGCTACCGCTTGTTGAACTGCTGCTGCCAATGGAGCCGCTGCAGTAACAGTAACTACTTGTTGTGCTTCTGGAGCTTTGTTTTTAACCACCAACTTGAATCCTTTGGTTTCCAACTCAACTTCGCTAACATTTGATTTTGCTACGAATTTGATTAAATCTTGAATTTCATTTAATTCCATAATCCCTGGTCTTTTTTAAGTTCGTGACTAAAATATATTTTTTTTATGAATTATATGCCCATTTGATATAGGTAGCGCCCCAAGTAAATCCGCCACCAAAAGCAGCCAACACTAAATTGTCGCCTTTTTTCAATTGTTTCTCGTAATCCCACAAACACAAAGGAATAGTTCCAGCGGTTGTATTTCCGTACTTCTGAATGTTGATCATCACCTTTTCATCGGGCAATCCCATTCTTTCAGAGGTTGCAGAGATGATTCTTAAGTTGGCTTGATGAGGTACCAACCATGCAATATCTTCCGATTTCAAATTATTTCTTTCCATGATTTCGGCAGAAACATCGGCCATATTGGTTACCGCAAATTTGAATACAGTTTTTCCTTCTTGAAAAACGTAATGTGTACCATTATCAACAGTTTCATGTGATGCAGGCATTAAAGATCCTCCCGCTTTTTGATACAAGAAATTTCTTCCCGAACCATCGCTTTTCAACACAGAATCCATCACTCCTAGGTTCTCCTCAGAAGGTTCTAGCAAAACAGCACCTGCGCCATCGCCAAAGATGATACAGGTTGCGCGGTCTTTATAGTTCATGATAGCCGACATTTTATCGGCACCCACTACAACCACTTTTTTATGTCTTCCGGTTTCAATAAAACTTGCGCCTGTAGACAAAGCATACAAAAAGCCCGAACAAGCAGCACTAAGGTCGAAACCCCATGCGTTTTTCGCGCCCAATTTATCGCAAGTAATATTTGCAGTTGATGGAAATGGCATGTCGGGAGTAACCGTAGCTACTATCACCAAGTCAATTTCCTCAGGAGAAATACCTCTTTTTTGGCACAACTCCTTTACAGCTTCAACAGCCATATCAGAAGTAGCTTTTCCTTCTCCTTTTAAAATTCTTCTTTCTTTAATTCCCGTACGAGTAGTAATCCATTCATCGGTAGTATCTACCAATTTTTCCAATTCTGCGTTGGTTAAGATATAGTCGGGAACATATCCTCCAATGGCAGTAATGGCAGCGTGAGTTTTACCCATTTAATTAAAAGCTTCTTTGATTATATTGGAAAGATTAGCAGCCGCTACATCTTTCATTAAGAGAATCATATTCTTGATGGCTGTTTCGTTGGAAATTCCATGACCGACAACAGCTGTGGAGTTAATACCTAAAATCGGACTCCCTCCATAAATCTCGTAATTGAAGCGCTCGAAGTATTCATCTACAATTCCTCTTTTTTTCATGAGGTGATAAATGCCCTCTCCTTCTTTAATCACGATATTTCCAGTAAATCCGTCGCAAACTATTACGTCGCATTTGTCATCGAAAACATCTCTTCCTTCAATATTTCCAGTGAAATTGAAATCTTTGGTGTCTTTCATCAACTGATAAGCAGCTTGAGTATTCAAGTTGCCTTTCTCAGCTTCTTCGCCAATGTTTAACAAAGCAACACGAGGGTTCTCGTATTTCAAGATTAACTTAGCGTAGATAGAACCTAAAACGCCAAACTGATACAATACATCTGGTTTACAATCGGCATTTACACCAACATCTAAAATCACATTGGTATTGCCGTTTTCTTTAGGAAGTAGAGAGATAAGAGACGGACGAATTAATCCAGGTACCGTTTTCACCGCATACATCGCCCCTACCATCATAGCACCCGTATTACCAGCACTTGCAAAACCATCTAATTGTTTTGTGGCCAACATTTTATAGCCAATGGCGATAGACGAATCGGGTTTTTCTTTGAAAGCTTTCACCGGATGCTCGGCCATTTCAATAACTGAAGTGGTGTGAACAATAGTGAAATCACTTTCTTTTCCTCCGTAAGCAGCCAGCTGCTCACGAATAAGATTGGCATCACCAATCAACACCAATTCAACGTCGGCAGGCAATTCTTTTCTTGCTGCTACGGCGCCGCCTGTGGTGGTTTTGGGAGCATAGTCGCCTCCCATTATGTCAATACCTATACGCATTAAATGCAGGGGGTTGACTTAATTAAGCTGCAACAGTTTTTTCAATTGCTTGCTTTCCTTTGTAGTATCCGCACTCACCGCAAACTCTGTGTAATTGCACAGTAGCACCGCAGTTTGAACATGCTGAAATAGTAGGAGCAACCGCTTTATAAGTAGTTCTTCTTTTGTCTCTTCTTGTTGTTGAGTGACGTCTCTTAGGATGTGCCATGGTCTATTTAATTTAATTTTTAAAACTTTTTAATTTGTCCCAACGCGGGTCAATGTCTTTGTTCTCTGATGGAGCTAATTTCTCCAATGCTTTAATTGCCTCTTCATTGCAAGTGCTTTTTCCATTTTTACCTGGATGTACCATTTTCAATGGTAAAGAAAGGCTTATCGCTTCATAAATGTAATGACTCACATCCACAGAATTGGCTTGTGGATCTAACAACACCACATCTTCTGATTCTTCATCGTATTCAGTCGGACTGTATTTAACCGTTAAATGATCCTCACCTTCTAAAGGAAGTTGAAAAGCATCAGCGCAACGATCGCACACAGCATCGATAAAACCTTTGAAGTTAAAGGTTAAAAGTAACACGCCTGGCTTCTTTTCCAAGGTCATGTTCATCTTAATCTCACCTTTCTCTATTATAGAGTAATCAAGGCTTTCAAAGAACTTCTCGTCGATATCAAAGTCGTAATCGTGCTTCCCATCTTTCAGTCCCACGAAATTGATTACAAACCCTTTCATAACGTTCTGTTTTTTTCAGAGAGCCTGCAAAGATATAAAAAAAAAGATATTTGCAAGGATTTGGAGGTTTAACACACTTAATATTCTATAATTAAACTACTTAGCTTCAATTTCCTCCTCCATCAAATCGGTTTGAAAGCCGCCCGCCAGCTGTATGAACTTAATTTGTGGGATTCTTTTCTTATATAAAGTAGAATAATCCCATTGCAGCACGCAGGCCGAAAAGCGATAGGCTTTACTGGTTGTAATTTTCTGCTTGTCGGCTTTTAATAATTCATCCACTAAAGCATCGGCGAAGGTTTTGTAAGTATAGCAATCTATAGAATCACGCTCTGGCTTCTTTTCATTCTTCACTGGTGGCTTGCCATAAAAGAGATGCAATGCTGTGATGGTGTCTTTCTTATTATAGAAAAATTCTTTGCCGTTGTAGTTGATCGCCTGATGTTCTATGGCATTCATGTTTACCAATGTACCTTTAAAACCCTTGTTTTTGGCGTCATTCAGCATCACTTTTCCATATCGTTTTTGTATGGCCTCGGGGTCGGTAAATTTCTTTTTCTCCATTTTATCCATGTACTCTTTGCTCATCTTATAGAGTTCTTCAGAGTATTCAAAAGCAATTCTTCCCTTCTTTTCGCGCAAAAGATTGATGGCATGAAATACCGTGGCATTCAACAGTTCAGGGTCTGCTGAATTTACGTTTAGCGTTTTATCTGCCAAACCAGAAGCGAAAAAAGCGCTCGCCGATTGGTTGTAGTATGTCGACGAGATGTTGAAACTCGTAAAAAGAACTAGCGCCAAAAACAGAAAAAAAACGCTGTATTTATTTCTCAAATTCATTATAAAACTTCGTGTTTAAAAGGGTTCTATATTCTTCCAATTGCTCTTCGTATTTGCGATACGACAAAACATACTTGTCATCTAATAAAGTCCATTTTTGCTCGCGCTTGGCTCTTTCGGCTAAATAATTCTCGTATCTGTTTTTGTGCCAATTTTGTAGCTTCTTAGGGTCGCTAATTTTGTGTTCTGGCAAGACTTTTAAGTGAAGAGTATCAAAACCCCTAGAGAACGACATCACATAGCTGTCTTCCTTTTTATTGGGAGAGATAATGATGTCTTGCAAATTCAAAACATACAAATTTACATTGCTCTTTTTCTTCATCTTTTGCAAATCATCTTTCTCACTTAAAATGTAAATATTGTCGATGTCTTCCAGTGTTGTTGTGCCGGTATAATTCCAGCGAATGCCTTTGTATTCCTTCAGTTCAGGATAAGCCTTCACCTTATCTCCCCAAAACTGCATTTGCTTTTCGTTGTAGCCGTACTGAGGCTCAATGGTGAAAGAAAAAGTGTTTTTCTTTATGTTTCTTTTGAGAGAAACATACACTTTGGAGGTGAGCAATAAATATTCTTGTTGAGGCCCCTCGGCACGATGATCGAGTACCACTTCATTGAAAGTATGGTCGTATTTGAAAGGCTTTTCCGTCTCACTTTCCACCACTGCTTTCTTGTTGCTTCTATTCAATTCGGCAAATAGTTCTTCTTGCTGAGTGAACGAACAATGATGAAAATGCACCGATGTTACACGTAAATCCTTGAAAGAAGAAGGCAATCTGCCTAAAATAGAGTTGTAGATATGCATGCTTTTTAAGGACTTCAATTTTGAAATATTGTAAGGAATAACACTAAACTTTGAATGTCCGAAATGAATTTCAGTAAGTTGCTTTTGCGCTGTTAAATACTCTAAGGAAATGCTAACGTCGAGTTGAGCACAATCATGAATATCAATACTTTGTAAGCGACTCAACTTAGAAACTTCTTGAGGTAATACTTTAATGTCGCTTCCCGAAAAATCGAGATGTGTCAAGGCTTTCAAATTACCTACATCTTTCGAGATGGCTTTAGAATTCTGTAAAATCAAAGTATTTAGCAAAGGAAAGGAAGCCAAAATATCCATGTTGTAATCTCTGGCAACGCCCGGATTTTGAGAGAAATTGAAGCGTTGTAATTTCAACAAAGAATAAAATCCGATGTTCAAACTATCGATATTGTTTTTAGCTAAATTGAGTTCTTCTAAAGGCAAATTCTTAAAGGTGGGCGGCAGCCAGCTGATTGCATTTCCTTCTACAGATAAGACTTTCAGATTTTTAAATTCGTTAATCACCGAGGGCAAAAAATACAAATTACAGTAATCAACAATGAGTATTTCTAAGTGCGGAAGTTTTGCTAATTTCTTAAAAGTATCGTTCACCTTTATTCTTCTATTGCCACTCAAATCAATCTTCTTCAATTTGCTACAAGAGCTGATGTAATAAGGCAAAGAATCTAAATTCATACGCGATAAATCGAGCTCTTCTGCATCCTTAATTTTGCTGAATTCCAAGCTTCGCTGAGCAAGGGAAGAAAAGGCAAAAGTAAAAAGGCACAATATGAATAAAAGATGCTTCATACTGCAAGGTAATGCGGAATGAAGGATTTGTAACAGGGGGAGAGAAAAGATGATGAAAAAAAGGGTGTTGATAACGTGATGAGAGGGCGGTAGTTCAAGAATTCAATATCTAATACGCCCTTACATTCTTCCCTTCCACGTAATTGATAAATGATTTATTCACCACTTTATTTCCACCAGGGGTTGGGTAATCACCAGTAAAATACCAGTCACCAGTGTGGTTCGGACAGCTCATTCTCAAGCCTTCGATAGATTGATAAACAATATCCACCTCGGCGTGTAAGCCTTCTGGAGTAAGTAATTGCGTGATTTTAGCAGAGATTTCATCGGCGGTAAACGGACGGTAAATTTCTTTAACGTAGTTCACTATTTGTTCTTTTGGAAGATGCTCTTGCGCCTTGGCTTTTTTGTAAACTTCTTGAATTAAGTCGGCTTGTCCGCGCTCTTTTAATAAAGCTATAGCCGCTTGAAAAGCAATAAAGTCGCCCAACTTAGCCATATCAATGCCGTAACAATCGGGGTAACGAATTTGTGGTGCCGAGGAAGCAATGACTATTTTCTTAGGACGCAAACGGTCCATGATTCTTAAAATACTTTGTTTTAAAGTGGTACCACGAACGATAGAATCGTCAATCAACACCAAATTATCAACTCCTTTACGCACTACGCCATAGGTAGAGTCGTACACGTGTGTTACCAAGTCATCGCGACCAGAGTCACCAGTGATGAAAGTACGCAACTTAGCATCTTTGATGGCAATTTTCTCGGTACGAATAACAATATTCAAAATTTTATCTAACTCTTCTGCTGAGATTTTTCCGCCTTTTTCTACCAACAATTGCTTTTGTTTGGCGATAAGATGATCACTTAAACCTTCGCGTAAACCAAAGAAAGAAGCTTCTGCGGTATTTGGAATATAAGAGAAAACGGTGTTGTCGAAATCGAAATTAACCGACTTCAAAATTCTAGGCACCAAGTATTTTCCCAAATCTTTACGCTCTCTGTAAATATCGGCATCACTACCTCTTGAGAAATAAATTCTTTCAAAAGAACACTCTTTACGTGGCAATGGCTGACGCACCAACTTCTCAGAGATATCGCCGTTTTTCTTGATGATTAAAGCGTGTCCGGGTTTAATAGGAGCAATAGATTCCAACGGCACATTAAACGCCGTTTGAATAGCAGGTCTTTCAGATGCAACAACTACAACCTCATCGTCTTTATAGTAAAAAGCCGGACGAATACCAGCTGGATCTCTTAGTACAAATGAATCTCCGTGACCCATCATACCCACCATGGCATAGCCGCCATCAAATTCTTTGGTAGCACGAGACAAAATAGATTGAACATCTAACTCTTGAGCAATCAACTGAGAAATCTCTTCGTTCGATTTTTTACTCGACTTGTATTTTTGAAATAAATCTTGGTTTTCGTCATCAAGGAAGTGTCCGATTTTTTCCATCACCGTCACCGTATCCGATTTCTCTTTGGGATGCTGTCCCAACTTCACCAACAAATCGAAAAGCTCATCAACATTAGTTAAATTGAAGTTACCCGCCAACACTAAGTTTCTGGTTTTCCAGTTGTTTTGGCGCAAGAAAGGGTGGCAATATTCAATGCTGTTTCCACCAAAAGTACCATAACGCAAATGCCCCATAAGCAACTCGCCCACGAAAGGAACATTCTTCTTCATCCACTCGGCATCAAGCAATCTCTCGGGAGCTTTATCTTGAAGAGCGTAAAATGAACTATTAATTTTTTCGAAAATATCTTTGATAGGTTGAGGCGAGTTGGAGCGGTAGCGGCTGATGTAGCGATTACCTGGTGGCACATCAAGTTTGATGGTAGCCACACCTGCGCCATCTTGGCCACGATTGTGCTGCTTTTCCATAATTAGCCACAGCTTGTTGAGGCCGTAGGTAGTCGTACCGTACTTTTCTAAATAGAAATTTAGCGGTTTTAACAGGCGGATTAATACGATTCCGCATTCGTGTTTTATTGCTTCGCTCATGACGATCCCTCAATTTGCGTGGCAAAGTTATTATAATTATTCGTGGCAGATGAATTTATTTATGATTTTCTTTTATCCTTTCATAGAGGATATCCATAAATTGCTTGGAAGCCTTGGTATTCATGATTTGTGGAGAAACGAAATTACTTTGTTCATCGGAGATTTCAGTGTCGTCAAAAATCCAGTACGGCACATCAAATTTGTGGGCAATTTTTCTAATGTTGAGTAAAAAATCGAGTCGGTCGGGTTGAGTTTCTACCACTGCTAAGTACGATGGTGATTCGTAAAGAATCACTTTTATGCCTTTTGAAGCAGCCAGTTCTAAAAGTTTTGCAAAATACTTAGCGCGATTTGCATTCCACCTAAAGCCAACGCCCAAAGGGTATTTATTCACCGAGGGTAAATTGCCCCATACCAAAGAATCATTGGGAATTTCACCATCCATAAAAGTGAGCGGATTTTGTTTGTGCTCTTCATAACCATTCACAAAATAAGCTCTGTCTCTTCCGCTTAGCAAATGCTTAAAACCTTGCAGCACCAAGAAGTTTAAACGATTGCCAAAATAGGTGTATTTGAGCAAAGGCAAGTTCGACCATGAAGTGTAATTGGTATCGCAGTCGTTTACGGTAGCCGCTACCAAACTATCGTTCATAAAAGGAATAAAGCGATAGGTGTGGAAAGTATTGTAATTCAAATCGAAAGATTCGGGTGTTACATACAAAAACAAATACTCGGGAACTTTGTTGTTTTTCAAGTACAAGTAGAGGTGCAAATAATTGTCGGCAAAATCAGAATGGTCAAGACTGAGGTTGTAAATTTTCTTCTTCCATTTACTTTCTAAATACGCAGGGTCGATGGTAAACAAAGGCTCACACGGACCATGAAACAGCACCTCAGCATCAATCTTTTGGCGTTGAATGTACGCGGCTTTTAAGTTCACATTGTGTTCTAAGGAAATGCGGTAAATACTGTTAAACAGCAAAGCAAAAAGCAACAATAAAACAGATAATATAACAGCTTTTTTCTTCATTAAAACCTTGCGTAAATAAATTCTTCACCACTAGAAAACACAGCGAAAATCAACAATAATGAAATGATGAAAAACAACCATTTTACATTCAATTCTTTTGCGCTAGATTGTTGTGTAATTTGCTTTTCGAAAACAAAGAAAAGCAGCACCAATAAGGTAGTAACTAGAAAATTAAAAAACTCGGTAAGTTCACCCCCATGGGCGAAAACAGCCACAAAACCAGCATACCAATTGTTGGGAATAAAAGTGCCAAAAGAAAATATTTCGCTCATCATTTTACCAACTACCTCCATACTTTGTGCACGAAAGAAAATGTTAGCAAAAGAAACACCTAACAAACAAAGAAAATGAGCCAACCACGAGGGCACTTTCATTTGTTTATGTTTCGCTTTCCATTCTATCAACAAATACAAAATATGGCACAAGGCCCACAACATAAAAGTTGGTCCCACACCATGCCACAAGGCAGAAAACAACAAAGTAAGAATTACAGGAATAACTACAGATAGAACAGGCTTTTGGCGCAATAAAAACGACAAAGGCAAATAAATGTAGTGCTGCAACCACTCCATTAGCGTGATATTCCAACGCTTCCAAAAACCGCCGATGGTTTTGGCTTTAAAGGGTGTATTGAAATTTTCGGGTAAGTGAAAACCAAACATTTTGGCAATGCCTATGGCCATGTCTATGTAGGCAGAGAAATCGAAAAACACTTGAAGGGTAAATACAAAGCCGGCAAACAAAACAGTAAATCCATGCAAAGGTTCATTGCTTTCAAAAACGCTAGAAGCCATAGGAGCCAATCTATCGGCCAACACCATTTTTTTGAAGAGTCCGAACAAAAAACGATTGAATCCTTCGGCTAAATTGCTTTTTTTAAAAGAGGGAAGTTTGTCTATTTGCGATTTGAAATCGGGGTAAAGAACAATGGGTCCCGACAAAATTTTTGGGAAAAACGAAGTGTACAACGCGTACTTTAAAATATTGGTTTCTGCGCTGATGTTCTTCAATTTAACCTCTATCAAATAGGCTATATTTTGCAAAGCATAAAACGATAAGCCAAGCGCCAGCGCAATCCATTTGAATGAATAAGAGAAATTACCACCTATCATTTTTATGCCCAATAACTGCAAGAGAATTAAAAACAAGGCACTTATAAACCAAAGATGTTTTGCATCTCCTTGTTCTATCTTTTTGGCAAATAAAAAGGTGATGACAATATTGATTAAAATAACTGGCACCGCTTGCCACTGAATAAAGCCAATGAAAGCAATAGAACCCACCAACAGCAGCTCTAACCTGTATTTTGTTTGGTAATACAAATCGAGAGTTAAAATTAAAAATGCTATAAAGAGTATGGTATTCAATAACATAACAGCGCGAAGATATTCAATCGCTGGCACATGTTTTGAAAAAGAAAAAAAGAAGTATTCTGTTTTGGCCCTCCGGTGTGAAGAAATTCCCCGGAGGGTTTTTGTTTTATCTAATCAAAGTGATAGTTCCCGATTTTGTGAAATCTTCGCCTCCGTAGAATACGCCATCTACTTGGTAAACGTAAGTATCACTAGGTTGAGGTGAAAGTTTATAATTACCATTCCATCCAATTTTAATATCACTAGATTCAAATACTACTTCACCCCATCTGTTGAAGATTCTAAACATTTTGAGTGTTTCAATTCCCCAGCCATCCACGTAAATAACGTCGTTAACACCATCTCCGTCGGGAGTGAAAGCCGATGGAACATCTACGGTGTGGTCGGGACTAACACAAATATCATAAGTGTTTGTTGAAGAATAACAACCCAATTTATCGGTTACTTTAAACACATAGATACCTACTTCTACTACTTTTAGGTTGGTAACAGGACAAGATGTACAGCTTAAATTTTTTGTATCGCCATCGGTCCAATCGTAAGTGTAGTTTGAACCCAAATCTGTACCTAATGAAATGGTTTGTCCGGCTAAGATACAAGCAGTATCAAAAGGGAAAGATGATATTGGTCCGAATACAGTTAAAGTTGTCGTTTTAGAATCGCTACAACCATCGGCATTGGTTACTAGCACAGTGTATGGAGTAGTAACTACCGGACTAGCATTGGTTGAAGAAGAAGATGGTGTACTTAGGTTAGTAGTGGGAGTCCAGCTGTAAGTATGATTTGGTTTATTCGTAGCAGTAAGCACGGTGCTAGCACCTTCACAAATGCTCTTATTACTAGAAACTGTAAATGTAGGCAAAGCCACTACTTCCATCTCTTTAACGAGGGTGTCTTTACAGCCAGATGCTTGATCACTAATTCTAAGCGCAATGGAATAATTTCCAGGGGTTGATAAAGAAATTGGTCCGGGATCTTGATTAGAATAAGTTTGTCCATTAGGAACAATCACCCATTGCCAAGTATCTGCACCGCCAGAAGAATCGGTTAACACCAAAGGCGTATTGGCACATAATGTAGTATCATTGATACCGAAATTTGCATAAGCATCGTGGAAATTTATAGTCTTTGTAATAGGAAAATTACATGCTTTACCAGCTGAAAAAACATTCAGAATAACATTGTTCGTTCCTCCCGGAGGATAATAATCGAATCTGTGTTTAACAGGATTTCCACCAGCCACCACTACACCACCAAAATCCCAATCCCAGGTATCTACATCTACCTGATTTTTCATGGTAAAAGTTACCTCTTCACCAACGCAAATTAGGGTTTTACTTATGTCGAAATCGGCTACTGGACCAACTACATTGAAAGGGCGGATAGTGTCATCTACACAGCCATAAGAAGAAGTAACTTCTAATTTTGCATTGTATATACCCGGAGTGTTATAAGTGGTAGCAACTGGAGACGTTGGTAAAGTAGGCGAGCCATTATCTAAATCCCAATCCATGGAAGCGACATTTCCTGTTGAATTATTAGTAAAAGTAATTTGAGTAGGGTAACATAGGGGCGATACATTGTCTTTATTTGATGTAAAACTCGCCACAGGATAATCTTGCACCTGCATATAATTTACTCTTGTTCTTGTTGCAACGCAATTGTTGTTATCGGTTACGGTTAATTTAACGGTATAAGGACCTGGAGCTGGTGAAAAAGCATGTTTAATGTTGTTTCCAGTGGCTGTTGGAGAACCATCACCAAAATCCCATTGGAAGGTCTTAATGTTATTACCAGTAGCATTAAAAGTAAAATCGGTAGCACCTGTACAAACTTGAGTTTTAGTTGCACTAAAATTGGTATCAGGATAGATTGGAGAAATAATAAAGCTTTTCTCTGCTAAACAACCTAAAGCATCTTCAACAACTAATTTTCCAGAGTAGGAAGCTTGTCCGCCAAAATAAGTATGAGATGTATTTTGTGTAGTTCCATTTAATGCACCATCACCATAGATCCAAGACCATTTGGTAACTGTTGTATCTGAAACCGATTGATCTGTAAAATTGACCAAGAGAGGTAAACAGCCAGTAGTTTTATCTACCGTGAAATCAGCAACAATTCCATACACATGTTGATCGAAATAAGAAGTGTCTTTACAGCCCGTAATCGCCGTTGTAATCAATCTAATTTTGTAGACACCAGTATCGGCATAGGTATGTGATTGAGTAGTTAAATCTGTCAAATCAGGAGGTGTACCATCACCAAAATCCCAACGATACCCGTTCTTACATGCGCTATATACATCGGCAGAAGCGCCAGCATCAAAGGTATGTGGTACATTTTCACAAATCACGTAATCGTGAACAAATTCCGATTTGATATTTCTAACTCGAATCAAAACGCTATCCACAAAATCGGCACAACCCGACGTATTGTTTTTACCAATAATTCGTGCCCAATAGTCGCCAGATGCAGCATAATAATGAGTAACTGTAGAGTCGGTAGAATTGTAAATGGTGTCGCCAGGAATACCTTCACCAAAGATCCATGTCCATGAATCGGCTCCTGAAATAGTTCCTGTAAAATTGTATTTGTTAGCGGTATCGCATTGTGCGGTGTAGTTCAAACGGGCGATCGGACCTTTCACCTCTATTGCATTTTGAATTACGGTGTCGGTATAACAACCGTTGAAACCAGTGGTAAGTGAAATATTTTGAAAACCTGCGGCTGAGTTGAAAGTCCATGTGGTATTGGCGTCTCCCGGACAAGAACTTAAGTTACCGCCATCGGCACCATAATGCCAACTGTCGGTAGAATCATCGGGTGTTAAATCGGTTAAAGTAACCGTTTCGTTGGGACAAACCGACAAAGGAAAAACTGAGAAATTAGGATGTGTTTCTTCACCTACTTTAATTACGATAATGTAACTTGTGTCTCTACAACCTTTAGTATTTGTAACATCTACCGTAACAGAATATTCACCTGGAGTGTTGTAAACGTGAGTTGGATTCTGAAGTGTTGAACTACCGCCATCACCAAAATCCCAAATCCAATTGGTTCTAGCTTCGTTCGATCTTGTAGAGTCGGAAAACTGCACTGTTAATGGTGCACAACCTTCGGCAACATCGGGCTGTAAACGAGCAATTAATGGCGCGATTGTATCGACCTTACTAACACTTTTTGTACATCCGTGTGTGGTGGTAACCGTTAAAGTATTATTGTGAAAAATAGGATAATTCTGTGGGAAAAATACGGTGTACGGACTGCCATCTTCTCTCTTGAAAGTATGCAATGGATTTTGAACATTACTAGATTTTGAATCACCAAACTGCCAAGTCCATGAAGCAATATTGGTTGGTGTAGATAGATCAGTAAACTGAACATCTAAAGGAAACTCACAAGAATAGGTTGGATTGATAGAGAAATTAGGAACAACATTTTCAACAACAATCGCTATCGTGGTATCATCTGAGCAACCGTTGGTTGATGCTGTAAGTTTTACATTGTAAGTACCAGGCAAAGCAAATGATTTGGTTGGATTGGTAAGATTACTTGTAGTTGCATCGCCAAAATTCCAAGCATAAGAAGTAGCACCTAAGCTAAGGTTATTGAAAGTGTAATTTTGGTTCGGACAAATGGTATCTCCGTTCGTTAAAGCAAAGGAAGCTAGCGGTTTGCTCACCACAATAGGAATCGTTTTGGTAGTGGTACATCCATTCGCTTCATCTACAGTTAAAGTCACATTATAAATTCCTGTAGCATTATAAGTTACAGACGGAGGTGTTTGCAAGTTCGATGATGGTGAGCCATTGCCAAAATTCCAAGTGTAGCTTAAGGCACCCCCATTGCCGGCAGATGAATTATTTACAAAAGAAACTGTTAATGGCGCTGTGCATGATTGCAAAACAGAAGGCGTAAAATTGGCAACAGGCGGTTTATTGGTAGTAACAATGGGGGTAGTCCAAGTGGTATCGTCGGTACAACCATTGTTATCGGTAGCAATTAAAACTACATTGAAAGAGCCCACTAAAGTAAATGTGTAATTAGGATTCTGTGCTACGTTATTGCTTCCACCATCACCGTAAGTCCATTGCCAACCTGTAATATTAGAACCAACACCTGCAGTAGATTGATCGGTAAATTGAACAGCCAAAGGAATACAACCATGCGTTGGTGTAGCAGTAAACTTAGCAGTTGGCTTAGGATGAACCGTAATTGTTTTGGTGTAATTAACCGTATTCGCGCCCACTTTGCCATCGTATTTCACGGTAAAAACACCTGGCGTTGTAAAAATATGCTGAACAGATGGACCATTGTTAGAAAAAGAACCATCACCAAAATCCCAAACAAATGAATTGGCACCGCCAGGAAGTGAAAAAGTAACTGTAGTTGGCGCGCAAATATCATCGTCACTCGCCGTAATTTGCGCAAAAGTAATTGATGAAGCAAGAACAAAAACAACGACAAAAAACAACGACTTTGCCTTGTTAGATATGTTTAAAAATAGATTCACGATTTATCTCTTTGAAGGGTGAAGATAATGAAATATCCAATATTCAAAAAAGAAAAAACGAATTGATACTGGGCTAGTTATGAAGCTTCATTTGTTGGAAATAAAAATGACCCACTTTTGAATTTTAATTGTTCGTGTTATTTTTTTTTAGTTATTTTCGTTGCATGGTTCGTCAAGCACTACTCATTTTTTCAATCCTTTTTTGTCTGAAGTCTAAAGCGCAGATGGCAAAGAATATTGTTGACATCAATGATTGTCCGAATAAAACAATTTCACTCTCTATTCACGTTATTTTAGATACAGCAGGAATAGCGCTTACAACACCTGTGCAAGTTCAAAATTCTGTTGACATTATGAACTTGGCTTTTAACCCAATGTGTCTTCAATTTAAGGTTTGCAGTTACGATACAGTATACGAATCAATATACAATGTTAAAACGCAAGAGATTTACTTAAAAGAAATGACCACAAAGTACAATAACCGAAATACCATCAATGTATATTATTCCAATTCTGTTACACCTTTATGGGGGAGCTTAGATGGTTCTTATGGATTAACTACCTCAGCAAATGATGTTACAAGAATGAACGACAGTTTATTCAAAGATTTTATGTTGATTAATTACAGTGATATCTCAGCTATCACTCATGAAATGGGGCATTTCTTTGGCTTGTATGATACTTTTGAAACCAAGTTTGGGGCTGAGTTCGCTAATGGTAAGAACTGCGCTACAACGGGAGACAAAATTTGTGATACAGAAGCTGACCCACTGGATCTTAACGACGCAAATTGCCACATATTAAACAAATCACGAGTTGATAGCAATGGTGATTACTACACCCCTCCCATTTGTAATCATATGGGAAGATACACTGCTTCTGCTTGCTCTAAATTCTTTACTCCTGAACAATTCAATGTAATGTTGTCTATACTAAAAACTAAAAGAAGTTACTTGTGGTAAGAAACACTACATATATCTATAAACTGGTATTGATAGTAGCTGTCTTTTTTTCGTCGATAGCCTATGCTCAAGATATACATTTCACTCAATTTTACGAACCACAACTTACCCTTAACCCTGCCAACACCGGCCGTTTTGTTGGAAGCTGGCGCGCCAATGGAATTTATAGAAACCAATGGGGCAGCATCAGCAAGCCCTTTGTTACTACAGCGCTTTCTTTCGACAAACAGTTTCAAATAAAAGAACATACCATTGGTTTAGGCGCCTTTTACGCCTTTGATCAATCGGCTAGTCAAACCTTGTTCATGAACAAATTGATGCTGTCTGGTGCTTATCATAGAGCATTTGGTTTTCATCAAATTTCTGCCGGACTGCAAGTAGGCTACACCAATAGATTTTTGAATTACAATAAATTATCGTACCCTGGTCAATTCGACAACAGCATCGGAGCATTCAATACCACTTTAACCAACGGAGAAAGTTTTGCCAATGCCAGTAGCAATTACTTTGATTTTAACAGTGGTGTAAATTTCAAAACAAGAATTAACGAAAAATTATTGGCCGAAGGAGGCTTAGCCATTTTTCACTGGAACTATCCAAAGGAAACTTTTAATGGTGCAAAAACCAACAAAATACCGCCAAGATATGTGTTTAGTGGAGGTGCAAACTACAATCTTAACCCTAAATCATTTGTATCTGCGCACGTTCTATACATGTACAAGAAAAAAGCCAGTGATTTGGTTGTAGCAGCACACTACAATTATAGATTAGCACCCAATAAGTCAAACGTTAATTTAGTGTTTGGTGGTTTAGCAACTAGAACAGGTTTCGCTAGAAATACTGATGCTTTAGCTGTGATAGTGGGTGCAGAAATTCAAAGTTATAGAGTTGGATTGGCTTACGATGTAAATATTTCTAAATTATCTACATCAACTTATTTCAGAGGAGCTTTTGAATTGTCGGTAACCTACATTGCTCCTTACCCTTCACCTTCAAAATACACTATTCCTTGTGACATATATTAAGCATTTCATAATAGCTTTTTGCCTTTTAACTTCTGGTGTTTTTGCGCAAGAAGAGATCGATTCTAATGTGTTTCGTTATGGCGCATTCTCGATGAAAAGAACCGCAAGAAAAGCTGCTGAAAATAAAGATTACAACGCTATTGCTTACTACAAATACTACTTATCTAACAAACCAAGTTGGCCTAAATTTATTTATTCTAAGCCAAAAATGATGTTTGAGTTGGCCGACGTGTATCGTACCGCAAACGATTATAAAAATGCCGAAAGCTACTATGAGCAAGCATACAACGCCGACCCTAAACACTTTGTGCATGCGCTCTACTACAAAGGTGCCATGCAAAAAATGCTAGGCGATGTGAGTGGAGCGAAAGAAACATTTGAGAAATTTAAAAAAGAAGGTAAAAACGACCAAAGCGCCAATGCCGCTGCGCTTAAGAAATTGGTGAAGGTTCAAATTGCTGGTTGCGACAGCATGAATGTATTTAAAAATAAAGGTCAGGTTATTGAAATCAACCATCTAGATACCTCCATCAACAAAGCCTACATGGATGTTTCGCCCATCGTGATGAATCCAAATGCTTTTGTTTATGTTTCCTTGAAATCTGATACTCTTCTTTACTTCAATAAGGTGCAACAAAGAACTCCTTTCATGTATGCACCAGTAAAATCAGATACTTTATTAGAATCTGAACATCCCTTGGTAGAAATGAAACCGCCTTTAGTTCGCTTTTATGTGGCTAATCGTTATGGTGAAACATGGACCGACAGCATTCCCTTCAACAACAATTTAAATATTGATAGCGCTAACGTAGAAAACGGCTGTTTCAATGCTGAAAAAGACAAATTCTACTATACCATTAAAGAATACAATCCTGCCGATAAAAAGAAATACCATGTTATTTATTTGTCGAAAAAAATAGATGGTGAATGGCAAAAACCAGAAAGATTAAAAGCACCTGTAAACATTAAAGGATTTAGTTCAACCATGCCATCAATAGGCTACGATGAAAAGGAAGCAGAAGTGCTATTCTTCGTATCAAACAGAAATGGCTCTAAAGGCGGAATGGATATTTGGTATTCAGTGTATGATGAAGCAAAAAAAGTTTTTACAGCAGCCAAAAATGCGGGGAACAAAGTGAATTCGGCAGCCGATGAAATTACCCCTTACTACGACAACGAAAATAAATTGCTTTACTTTAGTTCTGAAGGATGGCCAGGTATGGGCGGATTCGATGTTTTTAAATCTTTCGGACAGCCTTCAAAATTAGGTGCAGCAGTTAATTTGCGCGCACCAATCAATACCCACGTTCACGACATTTACTATGTAGTTCAAAACAAAGGTGACGAAGGCTTTATTTCTTCAAACAGAGAGGGTAGCATTGCCCTTAAACACCAATACTGCTGCTTCGATTTGTATGAGCACAAAAAAACAGTGCATTTGGCCATCGATTTATTGGTGTACAAAAGCGAAAACAAACACAACATCAAAAATGTTTTCGACCACAATAGAGATGAATACACCGATAAAACGATCATCGATTCAACAGAGCTTAAATTATATCTAGTTAGCGATAGCGTTGGTGGTGAAGACATTTTGATTAAACAAATACCTATTGACAAAAGAGGTAAATTGCTTTTGAAATTAGAGCAAAATGAAAAGTATAGATTTATCGTTTCTCGTCCGGGCTACTTCGCCAACGGTTTTGAGTTTTCTACCATAAACATGACTAAATCTGATACTATCTTCCAGCCTGTCGGACTCCATAATTTATCGAAACAACCTATCGTTATTCCAAACATTTATTACGAATTCGATAAAGCCAATCTTACCTCAGCAAGTACCGTTACCATTGACACAACGATTTATAAAATTCTTATTGAAAATCCAGATATTGTAGCAGAAATTGGTTCTTACACAGATGCGCGTGGTAGCCATGAGTACAACATTGTATTGTCGCAAAAAAGAGCCGAATCGGTGGTAAATTATTTGATTTCTAAAAATATCGATCCTAAAAGATTACGAGCTAAAGGCTATGGTGAAACGAAATTCATCGCCCCTAACGAAAAACCAGATGGTTCAGATGACCCAGAAGGTCGACAAAGAAATCGACGAACAGAGTTCCGTATTGTTGGTCAAATCGAAAAGTACAGCGAAATCATTTACACCGAATAATTCCCATTCATGAGCAGACTACTGAAATACTTACTTCAAGGAATTTTACTTGTTGTACCTCTAGCTATTACCGTTGTTGTTATCATTAAAATTCTCACCATGATTGACAACATTATCCCCGATGATTTTATTCCACTTCACCTTCCTGGTGTTGGACATACGAGCATTGGCTCCATACCCGGCATTGGCATTTTAACTTTGGTGTTGAGCTTAACAATTCTTGGATTTTTAGGCAATACCTTCATCGCTCAACCTTTCATGAATTATTTCAAAAGGTTGTTAGATAGAGCTCCACTCATCAAAGTAATTTACACTTCTGTAAAAGATTTGTTGGGCGCTTTTGTAGGCAAAGAAAAGAAATTCACACACCCTGTAATGGTGAAGATGGAAGGCGATAATGTTTGGCGCTTGGGCTTCATTACGCAAGAAAACTTGGCGATTTTAGGTTTAGGTAACGAGTTCACCGCAGTGTATTTTCCACATTCTTATGCCTTCTCGGGCAATGTGTTTTTGGTAGAAACCAAGAACGTTAGAAAAGTAGATGCTAAATCGGCCGACGTGATGAAATTCATTGTTTCTGGAGGCGTTACCAACGTTGAAAAGAATGAACCTAAACAATAGAAAAGATATTGTTTTTTTGGTGCTGGCGGGCTTCTTCATCACCAACGCCATTGTCGCCGAATTGATAGGCGGAAAACTCATTGAATTTTTTGGAACATTTGTTCAAAGTATAGGCATTGTTTTGTGGCCTGTGGTGTTTATCACTACCGATTTGGTTAATGAGTATTATGGTCAGTCGGGAGTTAAAAAACTATCGTATCTCACCGTTGCTTTAATTGGATTTGCTTTCATGATTCTCTTTGTATGCATGCAAATTCCAGCAGTACCTTTTTCGCCTGTAAATGATGAAAATTTTCAGATAGTTTTCGGACAATCGATGTGGATTATCGCAGGAAGTATCATTGCTTTCATCACGTCTCAATTATTAGATAGCTACATCTTCTGGGCCCTACGCAACAAAACTGGCAAAAAATTAATTTGGCTACGCGCCACAGGATCTACTTTAATCAGTCAGCTGGTCGATACCTTCATTGTGCAGTACATCGCCTTTGTTTTGCCAGGCGCCTGGACTATGGAGACACTGCTTCACAACGCCTCCTATGGCTATGCATTCAAAATTCTAATTGCTATCGCCATCATTCCCCTAATTTACTTGGTGCATTATTTAATCGATAAATACCTTGGCGAAGAAGTTTCACATGATATGATAAAGCATACGGCAGAAGCGAATTTGCATCAAAAGGTTGAGGAGTAAGTGATGAGATAAATTTAAATGCTATAGGATTATGAGAAATATACCCTTGTTTTTATTGTTCATTGTTTTTAGTTGCAATCAGCCTTCTACAAATCAGCAATTAGAAAGCAATGCTTTACCTGAATTATTAGAAAAGAAAGATTCTATTTCAATCACAAAACCACAAGACTCTACCGTAATTTATTCCTACGAAAATGAAACGAGCACTTTAGGAATTGGATTGGTTATGGGTATTGACACAATGGAATTATACAACGATAGCTTATTACAGAATTTATATGTTAAATGGGATATGTATCAAGAGCAACCTAACCCCACTTTATATTCCAAATTCTGGAAACCCGACTATGGCATTATGCATTTCATTTGTTTAGAGAAAAACTCAAAATACTTCAAAGTTCTAATTAACTGTAACGATATCAAGTTCTTTCCAAATACTAGAAAATACAAGTTTGAAAATTGGGAAGAATATATTAGTTCCTCTTACGGAATTGGTTCTAACCCTCGTGATTCGGTTATGTATTCTGAACCGGACAAGAAGTCTTCGATAATTAAGATCAAAGGAAATGGTTTGTGTGCCTTACAAATTAGAGGTGATTGGGTAAAAGTAGCAGATTGTAATGGCCCAGCAGATGAACCATGCTCCGAAATCTTAAACCAAAAATCAAACAAGACTGCTACTAAGGGTTGGTTAAAATGGAAAGAAAAAAATAAACTTTTGATTGCCATTTGCTTAATGCCTTGACGAATACTTTTAAGTCCTGCCACCACATTTGTGCGCTGGCCCCACAAAAAGGCGAGGGTGTGCCGGACGTGAACCTAAAATTTAAGTCGGATAAAAGGAGACGCAAAATTTTAGGAAAGAGCGTTGGCAGCATCTTTTTGTGAAAGACTTTTTGCTTACTTTTTGGTCTCTCAAAAAGTATGGCTTTGCTTCTTTGCAAAGAAGAAATAAATGAAAATCAATGATTGAAGTATAGGACAATAGTTTCTTCGTTCCTCAGAATGACAATTACTCTCAAACCTCTCCCTGATTTAAATCAGCTTATCCTGCAAACCAACCATCGTTCTCTTTGCATTCTTTCCTTGATACAAAATATCATACACCGCTTGAAAAATAGGCATTTCTACAGCGTGTGCCTCACGAATTTCTTCAATACATTTCGTAGCATAATATCCTTCGGCAACCATGTTCATTTCCATCATGGTGTTCTTTACTGAATAGCCTTTTCCTATCATGTTACCGAAAGTTCTGTTGCGCGAAAATTGAGAATAGCAGGTTACCAATAAGTCGCCTAAGTAGGCTGAACTTTTAACGTCGCGGTGTTTCGGACTCACCTTATCCAACAAAAATT
Source organism: Flavobacteriales bacterium (assembly GCA_049430665.1). Lineage (GTDB taxonomy): Bacteria > Bacteroidota > Bacteroidia > Flavobacteriales_C > JAHEZL01. The sequence goes on from JBMTCG010000013.1 coordinate 27,883, forward strand.
CGGCTTCACGAATGGCATTGGAAACCAATACAGCTTGGAAATTGTCTCCGTAGCCTAAACCGTGGCAAATACCGTTGGCTATGGCGTAAACGTTCTTTAAAACCGCGCAATATTCGGTACCAATTAAATCGTTGTTGTAAGAAACATTGATGTATCGGCATTTTAAAAAGCTGGTGAACTCAATCGCCTTTTCTTCTTGCATGAAAGCTGCCGTAAGGTAGGAAAGTCGCTCTAAGGCTACTTCCTCGGCATGACAGGGTCCGGCAATGATGCCTATATCATTAATATCTACATCCCAATGCTGCGAAAAATAATCTGCAGGCACCAAGTTGTATTGTGGTATAATTCCTTTGATGGCAGAAACAATGAGTTTTCCTTTGAAATCTTCTTTGCTGCAATCTTTCAAAGCATCGTGCAAAAAGGCCGATGGAATGGCCACGACCAAAACTTCTGATTGCGCAATGACTTCGCGAATGTTGTTGTTCAAACTCAACTTTGAAACATTGAATTCAACGTCTCTCAAGTATTTCGGATTGTGATGAAACTCACGAACATGCTCGATAGACGCTTCATCACGCATCCACCAATTCAAGTGTTCTACATTGTTCAGCAATATTTTGCTCAAAGCTGTAGCCCAACTTCCACCTCCTAATATGCCAATAGAGCGTGTTTTCATTAGGCTACCCAAGCTTTAACTTCATCCAAACTTGGCAATGCTTCTTCAATCTTATTTTTCTTTCTGAAGCCTGCAATCTCTTGGTGCAATTTATTCGGATTGGCTGCTTTCAACAATTCAATGGTTTTATATCCTGCTTTTTGCACAGCTGGAATCCATGTTGCTGAAATGCCCACTGCTGCATATTCTTCTTCGCTAGCCACTTTCTCTTTTTTCTCTGGTCGCATTTGCGGGAAGAACAACACATCTTGAATAGAATTAGAGTTGGTCATGATCATACTCAAACGATCGATACCAATACCTAATCCTGCTGTTGGCGGCATGCCATATTCAATAGCACGAAGGAAATCTTCATCTAACATCATCGCTTCTTCATCGCCTCTTTTACCTAATTCCAATTGCTCTTCAAAACGCTTTCTTTGGTCGATAGGGTCGTTCAACTCGCTATAAGCATTACAAATTTCTTTACCGTTGCAGATACATTCGAAACGCTCTACCAAGCCTTCTTTAGAACGATGTTTTTTAGCCAATGGCGACATCTCTACAGGATAATCGGTAATGAAAGTTGGCTGAATCATTTTAGGTTCGCAGTGCATTCCAAAAATTTCATCAATCAATTTTGCTTTACCCATGGTATCGTCAACTTCAACGCCCGATTTTTTAGCTGCTTCACGCAAACCTGCTTCATCTAAGGCTGTAATATCGATACCAGTATATTCTTTAATTGCTTCAAACATCGTGTATCTCTTCCACGGACGCTCGAAGTTGATTACATTTTCACCTACTTTAATTTCTGTTGAATCGTGCAAATCCAAAGCGATTTTCTCTACCATCTCTTCCACCATATCCATCATCCAAGCGTAGTCTTTGTAGGCTACGTACAACTCCATCTGCGTAAATTCCGGATTGTGAAAACGGCTCATCCCCTCGTTTCTAAAGTCTTTCGCAAATTCATAAACACCATCAAATCCGCCTACAATCAATCTTTTCAAATACAACTCGTTGGCGATTCTCAAATACAAAGTAGTATCTAAAGTGTTGTGGTGCGTTTTAAACGGACGCGCTGCTGCTCCTCCGTAAAGTGGTTGTAATATGGGAGTTTCAACTTCTAAATAACCTCTGTTGTTCAAGAAAGAACGCATGGAATTCGTGAGTTGTGTTCTCTTGATAAAGGCATCTTTCACCTGCGGATTCACAATTAAATCCACGTAGCGCTGACGGTATCTTTGTTCAGTATCAGTAAAGGCATCGTGCACTTTTCCTTCGGCATCTTCTACCGGCATTGGTAAATTGCGCAAAGTTTTGCTTAACAATTTTATCTCGGTAACGTGAATAGAAATTTCACCTACTTGGGTAGTAAAAACATATCCTTTAATACCAATGATATCGCCGATATCTAAAATCTTTTTGAAGAAATCGTTGTAGAGGAATTTATCTTCACCCGGACACAAATCATCTCGATTGATGTACAATTGAATTCTGCCTGTTGAATCTTGTAACTCGGCAAAAGAAGCTTTGCCCATGATACGCTGACGCATCAATCTGCCGGCAATACTTATGTTCTTATAACCAATTTTATCGTTGTTGTAATTTTCGTGAATCTCTTTGGCAGAGCAGTTCACCTCGAAAAGCTCGGCAGGATAAGGATTGATTCCGGCTGCAATGGCTTTGTTTAAATTCTCTCGTCTGATTAACTCTTGTTCTGATAATTCTATTGACATAAATCCCGCGTTTTTATATAAAAACAAACATACGTTTTTAAGAAGGAAATCTCAAATTTCTGGGCCGCAAAGCCGAAATGAAATAAGTTCCATTGGAAAAAATGGAAGAAATAAATTACTTTAGCTTCATTCTTATCGAAAACACATTACATGAAAAGTTTAGTAGAAAAATTTCCTGCACAGTTAAAAAAGGCTATAGAAATAGGTAAAGCCGCAACATTTAAACCTGCAAAAAACGAAATAAAAAACGTATTGATTTGTGGTTTGGGAGGATCTGGTATTGGTGGTACAGTGGTGAGTCAGATTGTTGGCAGCGAATGTAAAGTACCCATTTTAACGTGCAACGATTACCATATTCCTGCTTTCGTTAATGAGAACACTTTAGTCATTGCTTCTTCATACTCAGGAAACACAGAAGAAACATTATTCACCATCGAGCAAGCCATTAAAGCCAATGCTGAAATTGCAGCTGTTACCACTGGCGGAAAAGTATTGGAAATTTGCAAAGAACGTGGCTACAACCACATCATCAATCCTCCGGGAATGCCTCCACGTTCTACAATGGGATACTCTTTAACACAACAATTGTTCATCTTAGAGAAATACAATTTAATCTCTACAAAATTCACTGAACAAGTGGGTACTGCAGCAGATTTGTTACTCGCAGAAAAAGAGAACATCATTAAAGATGCTGATGCTTTAGCCACCAAATTATTGAACAAGATTCCTGTTATTTACAGCGCCGATAATTACGAAGGCGTTGCCATTCGCTTCCGTCAGCAAATCAACGAAAACTCTAAAATGTTGTGCTGGCATCATAAGCTCCCTGAGTTGTGTCACAATGAAATTGTAGGTTGGACTGAAGAACACAAAAACACCGCTTTAGTTGTTTTTAGAAACGAAGAAGATTTCTACAGAACAGCGAAAAGAACCGATTTCGTTATCAGCAAATTAAAGCCTTTGGTAAGCTCAGTAACAGAGTTGTATTCTAAGGGAAACAACATGCTTGAAAAATCAATTTACTTTATTCACCTTGGCGACTGGGCATCTGTTTTAATTGCAGAGAAAAGAGCAATCGACCCTATTGAAATTGCGGTGATTGATGAGTTGAAAGAGGCTTTGGCGGGGTTGAAGTAAAAGTATTTCCTAACTAAAAACCTTTTTTATGGCAATCCCTGATTATCAAGCAATCATGCTTCCTCTGCTCCAACATGTCGCAGACAATGAGGAACATAAAATGCGAAATGTTACAGACGAACTTGCTGTAAAATTGGGCGTTACAGAAGAGGAAAAAAAAGAAATGTTACCTAGCGGTGTTGCTCCTGTTTTTTATAACAGAACTGCTTGGGCAAAAACATACTTAAAAAAAGCTGGTTTAATTGATAGTCCGAAACAAGGATTTATTACAATCACAAAAAGGGGGCTTGATGTTCTTAAAAAAAAACCAAATTCTATTAACGTAAAGTACTTAAAGCAATTTTCTGAGTTCATCGAATTTCAATCGACAAAGCGCGATGAAGAAGAAAATGAAATAGACAATAGCGACGAGGTTTCAATACAAACACCCGAAGAATCTTTAGAAATTGCTTACCAAAAAATAAGAAATTCTTTGGCTTCTGAGCTATTAAACAAAGTAGTTGAATTGTCGCCTGCATTTTTTGAAAGATTAGTTGTAGAACTCTTAGTTAAGATGGGATATGGCGGTTCAATAAAAGATGCTGGGAAAGCAATGGGAAAAAGTGGAGACGAAGGTATTGACGGAACTATAAAAGAAGACAAGCTTGGTCTTGACAGCATCTACATACAAGCAAAACGATGGAAGCCAGGAAATACCGTTGGAAGACCAGAATTACAAAAATTTGTTGGAGCATTAGCTGGACAAGGAGCTAAAAAAGGAATATTTATTACTACCTCTAATTTCACTAAGGAGGCACTTGATTACACGCCGAGAAATGAAACTAAGATTGTATTAATTGATGGGCAACAATTGACACAATTAATGATTGATTACAACTTGGGTTGTACGCCTCAACAAACTTATGAAGTAAAAAAAATAGACAACGATTTCTTCGGTGAGGAATAGATTGAAATTCATTGCTTTTAATAAATAACTCGTTTATCTTTGACAGTAAAGCAATGAGAATCTTATGAAACAGCTTACCATTAACATTCAAGACAGTAAATTCAAGGCTTTCCTTGAATTTATCAAAACATTGGAGTATGTTTCTATCTCTGAAAACAAAGATATCTCTATACCTGAGCAGCATAAAAAATTAGTGCGAAACAGAGTGAAAAGCACCAAAAAAGAAAATTTATTAAACTGGAATAAGGTTAAAGATAGCTTTGATGGAATTTAAAATTGACCCACGTGCTTTTGCTGTTATAGGCACTCGTAAAGACCCCAAAGAAAATTGGATTAAATAGTACAAAAAAAATCTACATCTTCACCACCTTCATCATCTCACTTCTCTCCCCATTTTTCAATTGAACAAAATACACGCCTGCTACCAAATTTTCTCCTATGGAAAAATTGCCTTGGTACAGGTTCTCCATCACTTGAATTTGCTTACCGTTCATATCAAAAATAGTAAGGGTGTGGTTACTATCGTCGAACAAAGAAAGTGTGAATGGCGAGGCACTAGGATTTGGATAAAGCGTATACATTTTTACTTTTTCTTCGTGCACACTTGTACTCAAACTGCACGATGCGTGGCGCTCACACAATTGCTGTTCAAACAAGGAAGTGATAGTGATGTGATTTCCGGTAGATTCATAGATGGCCGGACTCCCACTGTATTTATTTCCAACAGAAGTAACGTTGCCTTTGCAGCCAATTACCCAGTTGATAGCGTTGGTGGGATTATGAACTTTGAAGGTTTTTGCTTCACAATTCCAATACATTATTTGTGCACCAGCCCAGCCATGGCCCGAACCATAATCTAATCGGTTCTCGGCATTTTGTTCTCCATCGCTAATGATAATGTCGTAAAGTTGCCCCGTTCCCCAGCGGTGGTGCGGACCAATATCGGCCTTTTGATTCATGGCATTTCCGTGCAAGAAAACATTGGGTCCGCAGGTTTGTGAGCCTGTTACAAAATCGTGCCGGCCACCATTGGTAGAACAATTTTTAATTAAATTCCTTTGTCCGTCAACATTGAAAGAATACTTTCTCCCTCCTTCTGTTTTAGAAATAGGATCGATATTCTTACAATTTTGCACAGTAACAAACATAGCATAGCCCTTCATCCACAAGGCCGAATAACCAAAATGATGCACCTCAATATTACTTGCCCACGCATTACGTAAATACTCAAAGCTTACTGCCGTCCAGCCGTGCAGCTCATCTGAGCTGCCATTGTAATAAGAATCAAAGTAAATATCTTCAATGCCCACATTCTCTATTTTGCCAGTCCATGTGTATTTCATCAATCGTCCTTCGGCATACACACTATCTATTGCATCTACCACAGGCGCATCAATGGTAATGCTATTGCCATTCACTGCCAGCACCTTTCTGCAGTAGCGCATTTGTTATTCGGCGGCAGTCCAGTTTTTTATCGTAGTATCTTGCGGATCCAAATTCTTTAAGGTATCCATACCCAGCATATGAATCCATGCATCGTTGGGTTTACTTTGTAAAAACACCTCATTTCCAACAGTAAATGTGTGTCCACTTTCTACGCTAAAAGTTCTCGCCCCCACTGGAATATATGAGCCTTTAATTAGCTTACTGCTGCTAGAAACCGACTTAGGCGCAGCGCTTCCTTTGAATTGAACAAGCTCATATTTATTGGCTTTAGTGGCATAAAAAACGGTGCCGCCAATAGTTGAACCTTCCCCTCTAAGCACTATTCCACTTTTACTGATGACAATAGTGTTTTCAATATTGTATGTTCCTTTTTTGAAGAGAATAGCACCTCTAAAACCATTTGCATCGAGAGGCAGTGCCGCCACCTGATCAATAGCATTTTGGATATTGGCAGTATTGTCGCCATTCACCGCATTTACAGTTAAAACCACCGGAACAACAGGAATATCTTCATCACTGTTTTTGAAACCAACATAACTAAAATCGGGAATGATATTGCCCTTTGCATCGGGATTGTAAACCAAGTTGCCGTTTACATCTAAAGAAACCAAAGTGGAAGTGCCAGTTTGGGCAAACAACATTGAGTTTATGCCAAAGCATAAAACGAGAAAAAAATTTCTAGTCATAAAGTAGTAGTAAGAATGCGAAGACGAAAATAAAGAAGAATGAACTTAGGTAACTAAACATTGTTTGATTTTGGCACGGACATTTTAAAGACATTTTCTTGGAATAAACAGGTATTTGTGACCTTCATCACTGTTTTCCGTTTTTCCTAAGCATATCTTTGATAGATAAAATTAAAGCTATGGCAACACAAAATTTCAATACTTTATTGCAATCAAATCAATTGGTTTTGGTAGACTTCTTTGCAGAATGGTGTGGACCCTGCAAAGCCATGAAACCTATTTTAGAAGAACTCAAAAGCAAAGTAGGCGATAAAGTAAAAATCATCAAAATAGATGTGGATAAAAATCCGCAAGTTGCGCAACACTTTCAAATTAGAGGAGTGCCTACTTTAATGCTTTTTAAAGATGCTAAAGCCATTTGGAAACAATCGGGCGTACACAGCGCACAGCAATTAAAAGAGTTGGTAGAAAAGGCTTAAGTTTCTGACATCAATCAACCCTTTTTAACATATCCCTCAGTTTTTTCTGCACAATATCATTTACCTTAGCCGCACTGAAAATCAAAATTATGAGGGCTTCGTTTTTAATTGCTGTTGGTGCATTGTTTACCTTATTTTCTTGCGGAAAACAAGAGGTGGTAAATCCGCGCAAAGTGAGTTCTATCGTTGAATCTGTATATGCATCGGGCACTATTATTCCTAAAAATGAACACGCCATGTTTTCTTTGGTGAATGGTGTAGTTTTAAAAAAATATGTGAAAGATGGTGACGTGGTGAAGAAAGGTCAGATTCTCTACGAAATTAGCAGCGACGCTCCTTCGGCAAGAATGAATTCCATGCGCGCAGCTTACGAAAAATCGGCCGCTGATGCTGGTAAAAACTCATCTATATTAAATGACTTACGCAGTGCTTTGGAAAATGCACAAAGTAAATTTTCGTTAGATTCTGCACTTTATTTTAAATACAAAAAACTGATTGCAGCAGATGCTGTTTCGCAATTGCAACTCGACCAAGCTCAGGTGCAATACGGTATTTCGGCCAACGCTGTGAAATCGGCCAAAGAAAAATACAACTCGGCAAAAAGAGATTTGAAGGTGAGTTTATCTAGCGCACAGAGTCAGCTCGCCTCTGCAGAAAACGACCTCAACAATTTCATCATCCGAAGCGATATAGATGGAGTAATTTTTAAAGCTTATAAAGAGGTGGGCGAAACAGTAAGAATGAACGAAAACTTGGTGCTGCTGGGCGATGAAAAAGCGAGAATCATTAAGATGCAGGTAGATCAAATGGATATTGAGAAAGTGAAAATCGGACAAAAAGTGCTTTTCAAAACCGACGTATCAGGCAATAAAATTAACGAAGCGACCATCTCTAGAATCTATCCACTCATGAACGAAAGCGACCAAACATTTAGAATCGATGCCGAATTTCCCGATTCATTGTCGATGCAGTTTGTACACATCACTGTAGAATCAAATATCATGATTCAAGAGAAGAAAAACACCATGGTTATTCCACGTAAATTATTGATGAAAGGCGATAGCGTAAACATCAACGACAATGGAAATGCTAAGGTCATAGCAGTAAAAACGGGTATTCTTACGCTAGATGATGCTGAGATAATTTCGGGCTTAGATGAAAATGCTGAATTGATTGTTCCTACAGAGAAATAATGACTTTACCTGTAAATTTAAATATCGCCAAAAGGCATCTGCTATCGAGAAAAAAACAATCGATCGTGGCCATGCTAGGCGTTACTTTTGGTATTGCCATGTTCATTCTCATGATATCCTTCATGAAAGGCGTGAACAAGTTTTTAGAAGAAACCATGTTGTCGATGACGCCCGATATTCACTTGTTTAACGACATAAAAACCGATTATTCTAACTCTATCACCAAAGAGTATTTAAACGATAGCAATAAATTGGCTGTGGTGCGCCACCCTCGTCCGAAAGAAGCAAGCAGCGGCATTAAAAATGCGCCGAATATCATGAACGATATTCGCAAAGATCCTAATGTTTTAGCTGTAGCACCTATGCTTACTACACAGGCATTTTTCAATTATGGAGCAGTGCAAATTAACGGTGTGATTAACGGTGTTGATATTTTAGAAGAGGCTCGTTTGTACGGACTAAAAGAAAAAATTGTAGATGGTAGAGTAGAAAATTTACTCACCAGCGACAACGGCATCATCATGGGTGTTGGCTTGGCCAATAAGCTTAATGTGCGAATGGGCGACATGGTCACTTTGGCCACTCCCGCCGGAACCTCAACGAGATTAAGAGTTGTAGCCACCTTTCAAATGGGAATGGCAGCCATAGATAACTCTAAAAGTTATGTGAATATTTCTACCGTTCAGCAGTTGTTAGGCAAAGACAAAAGTTATGTTACCGACATCAACGTAAAGTTAAAAGACAAAAAAGTTGCGCATTTATTGGCGCAAGAATATGCCTTGAAATATGGCTACAAAGCCGACGATTGGGAACTTACCAACGCGTCGGTGCAATCATCAAACGTGGTGCGCGATGTGCTCACTTACGTGGTAAGCGCAACTATGCTTATCGTGGCAGGTTTTGGTATTTACAACATCATGAATATGCTAATTTCTAATAAGCTAAAAGACATCGCCATATTGAAAGCCCAAGGTTTTGCGCGCAAAGACATCATTCAAATTTTCTTAGCACAATCTACCACCATCGGTTTCTTTGGTGCACTAACGGGAATACTATTAGGATTTCTATTGTCTTACGGATTATCAAATGTTCCTTTCCCCAACCAAGGTATGATAAGCTTGAAATTTTTTCCAGTAATTTTTGAACCTATACACTATATTTTCGGAGTGTTATTTGGCGTGAGCACCACGTTTGTAGCGGGATTGATGCCATCTATCAAAGCATCGAAAATAGACCCAGTTGAAATTTTAAGAGGCTAATGGCAGAGATTTTAAGAACATACAAAGTCAATAAATACTTCACTGAACCCGAAAAATTTCATGTGATTAAAGATATCGACATGAGTATCAATACTTCTGAATTTGTGAGTATTGTGGGTAAATCGGGTTGTGGTAAATCTACTTTGTTGTATTTGCTTTCCACACTTGACACCAACTGCGAAGGCAAAATTGAAATAAACAACACTGTTGTTACAGGAATGTCGCAAAACGACTTGGCCAAATTTAGAAACGAAAACATTGGTTTCATCTTTCAATTTCACTTTTTGTTGCCCGAATTCACTGCCTTAGAGAACGTGATGATGCCTGCCTTGAAAAGAGGTAAATATTCGAAAGAAGATATTGAGCACATGGCGATAGAGAAATTGGGACAAGTGCAAATGAAAGACTTTGCAATGAAGCCATCGGGTAAATTGTCGGGAGGCCAACAACAGCGCGTTGCCGTGGCAAGAGCGTTGATCAACAATCCGAAAATCATCATGGCCGATGAACCAACAGGAAATTTAGATTCAATAAATACTGGTTTGGTTTTCGATATTTTTAAAGAAATAGCAGCCAATGGCAACACCATCATCGCTGTAACACACGACAATGATTTCGCTGGAAAATCAGATAGAATCATTGAAATGAAAGATGGACAAATTGTGAAATAATCTATTCTCTTTTATTTGTTCAAAACTTAAAACCTCAAACTTAAAACCTCAATCATTTTTCTCCTACATTAGAGCGCATAAAGAGGTGCATGAAAAGGCTATTATTTCTAACATTTTACATCATTGGTTTGAGTTCTCTGTTGGCGCAACAAGAGGATGTTAAGTTTGGTCGCATCACCACTAAAGATGGCTTGTCTCATAACATTGTAACGTCTATTATTCAAGATGGACGAGGGTTTATGTGGTTTGCAACGCAAGACGGACTCAATCGCTACGACGGTTATAATTTCATTAGATACAAGCCCAATCCTTTCGATAGTGTGTCGTTAACCAACAACAGGATTACAGCTTTGGTGCACGACCCGCGTGGTTTAATTTGGGTAGGAACGTCGGCTGGACTGAACATTTACAATATTGAAAACAACACTTTTGTATCGCTGGCTTCTTTGGCAGGAGCATCATTAAGTGCCAGCAAATTATATGTTCAAACGCTGTGTAAAGATAATGTTGGTTACGTTTGGGTAGGTACGCGCGATGGCGGATTAACGCGTATTTCCATTAACAACAACAACTTACAAAGCATACAGATAAAGCATTACAGTCACAAAAACAAAAACGAAAAATCACTTAGTTCAAACAATGTAACGGCGGTAATGCAAGATGCATCGGGTTATTTGTGGGTGGGTACAGACAAAGGATTAAACCTTTACAATCCAAGAACAGAAGAAATTAGCAGAGTACTCAATGGCACGAAATACGGCGAACGCTTGTCGCATACCTATATTACCTCTATTTGCGAAGATTTTAAAGGCGATGTTTGGGTAGGTACATTTAATGGTTTGCAACGCTTAATGGTGAACGAAAGCGATGCTAAAAATTTAAAAATTAAAGCACAATTGTTTTTTGCCAATGCCAAAAGAAATGGCGCGATTTCTAACAATACCATTCGTTGCATTTTTGAAGACAACGACGGCTTGTTGTGGGTAGGAACAGAAGCGGGATTGAACGTGGTAGATTTGCATACTGTAAAAGACAGCTCTTTCCATTTCAAAAAGTATTTTTCCGACCCTTTGAAAGATCATTCATTGAGTCACAACCGCATCAACAAAATTACGCAAGATGAAGCCGGAATGAATTGGATTGCTACCGACAGAGGCATTAGCAAATACGATAAATTAAAACAAAGCTTGCAGTATTTTTCATTGGAACAATATTGGGACAATACCACGCATTCCATTAATGTGTGGGCCTTTTGCGAAGACGACAAAGGCGTTTCGTGGATTGGTACAGAGAAAGGCTTATGTAGAATTGATAGAAAAAAACGCCGCTCTTTTAAAGTACAACATCCCGAAGTAGATGAAGTGTATGCTTTGTGTTTCGATGCCAAAAAAAGAGTGTTGGTGGGAACCAATAGAGGAATTTTTGTGGCAAACAAATTCAATGATTCTATTTACAATTTGAAGCCCTTTGTTCTGCCTAACTTCAGCAAATTTACCGAGCCTATTTACTCTATCTTATGCGACAGCAAAGGCAATATTTGGTTTGGTGGAAAAGATGGAATGATGGTGTTAGACGCTTCAGAAAAAAAAGCCAGCTACTACACCTACAACGTGAATAATTTTAAAGGAATTGGCAAGGGAAGTGTAAACTGTATTTTTGAAGATGCCAAACATCAAATTTGGATGGGAATGAATGGCAGTGGATTGCATAAAGTGCTTAATCCTGCTAATATTCATCAACTTCAATTTTTAAAAATAACACATGAAAAAAGTGTGGCGCATTCGCTCAACAACGATGTTATTCTGTGTATGGAAGAATATCCATCTGGTTATTTGTGGTTGGGAACCTACGGTGGCGGTATCAACCGATACGATATTGCATCGGGCAAAACAACACACTTTACCGAACAAGAAGGCTTGAGCAACAACGTGGTTTACGGCATTTTAAAAGACAAAGAAAGCATGCAATTGTGGGTAAGCACCAACAAAGGCTTATCACGTTTCAACCCACCAACTGGCAAGTTTAGAACTTTCACGGAAGAAGATGGATTACAAAGCAACGAGTTTAATAAAGGCGCATTTTATCAATCGAAAAGTGGAGAATTTTACTTTGGTGGAATCAACGGATTTAATGTTTTTTATCCATCTGAAGTAAAACTAAACAAAGTGCCACCTCGCATTGCATTGATTGGTTTGTTGCTTTCCAACAAGCTGATTGAACCTGGCAATGGCTCACTCATTACGAAAGACATTAGCGAATTGGAATTGATTGAAATTCCATATGTAGACAATGCCATCACCTTGCGATTTACGGGTATGCACTACACCTCTCCCGAGAACAATCGCTACAAATATATGCTTGAAGGCTTTGTGGATGAGTGGCAAGACATAGGCAACAAACGCGAAGTAAGCTTTACCAACTTAGACCCTGGAGTGTATGTTTTTAAAGTGAAAGCAATGAATAGCGACGGTGTAGAATCTACCCACGCAGCAACTTTGAAAATCATTATTAATCCGCCATTTTGGATGACCTGGTGGTTTAGAGCTTTTGCCATTGCCATTATTTTAGCTATCGTTTTAGGCGTTTATTACTCGCGTGTAGCAATCATTAAAACTCAAAAACGAGTGTTGGAATACAAGGTTCAACAAAGAACAGAAGAGGTGGTGCAAAAACGTGCCGAGATTGAAGAGCAAAAAGAAAAACTAGAGATAGAAAAAAACAAAACAGAACAACTTCTATTAAACATTTTGCCTGCCGAAACAGCGAAAGAATTACTTACTACCGGTAGAGCCGCACCACGTCACTACCGCATGGTAACCGTAATGTTTGCCGATTTTAAAGGCTTTACACAAATTGCCGAGCGATTGAGACCGGCAGAGTTGGTAGCAGAATTAGACAAAGCATTTAACGCTTTTGACGACATTGCTGAGAAACACAACATTGAAAAAATTAAAACCAGCGGTGATGCCTATATGGCAGCTGGGGGTGTTCCTATTAGAAATAAAACCAATCCGGTAGACTGTATTTTAGCTGCCATGCGCATGCAAGCATTTATGAAAGATGCGCAAATGCCTGCACCAGATGATGCGCCAATTTGGGAGTTAAGAATAGGTGTACACACTGGTGAAATCATTGCTGGAGTGGTAGGTAAAAAGAAATTCGCCTACGACATTTGGGGCGATACGGTGAATACAGCAAGTAGAATGGAATCGGCTTCGGTACCAGGACAAATAAATATTTCTGGAACCACGTACAACATGGTGAGCGATTATTTCGATTGCGAATACCGCGGTAAAATTCCGGTGAAGAACAAAGGAGATATCGACATGTATTTTGTGAAAGGGATTAAGGCAGAATTGTCGAAAGATAGACTCGGACAAATTCCGAATATCGCCTTCCAAGAGCTACATCATTTCAATGTTTACAGCAAATTGAATTACAATAAAGTAAAACAATTTGTAATGGCGAAATTGGAAAAAGAATTGCCCGAAAATCTGTATTATCATGGTCCGCACCACACCCGAGATGTTCTTCATGCCGCCGAAAGAATTGGTAAAGCAGAGGGCCTCGACCCAGAAGAATTGATGCTGGTTAAAATGGCCGCCTTGCTACACGACGCTGGTTTCTTAAACAAATACTGGAGCAACGAACCAGAAGGCGTTAAATTTGCCAAAGAAATACTGCCAGGTTATGGCTTCACCGATTCGCAAATCGATATCATTGAAGGAATGATTATGGCAACAAGAATACCGCAAAATCCAACCAATCATTTGGAAGAGATTATTTGCGATGCCGATTTAGATTATTTGGGTCGAGATGATTTTGAGAAAATTAGTTCTACCCTTCAACAAGAATTGATTGATTACGGAGGCATAAAAAGCGCCGAAGATTGGGACCCTATTCAAGTGAAGTTTTTAGGAGCGCACAAGTATTTTACCAAAACAGCCATTGCAACACGCGACGCTCAAAAACAAAAATACCTGGAAGAGATTAAACGCAGAATGGCACAGAAATAACAGTCAGTATAAAAACAAAAAAGCCTCTGTTTGTGCAAACAGAGGCTTTTTCTATGGAATGTAATACTACAACACTTGGCTGCTGTACATTGGATTCTTTTCGGTAAAGCCTTTTGATGGGTTTACAGTAAGCACTGGAATCTGCGCTTCGTTGGTAATTAAAGCCTCTTCATCTTGTTTGAACAATGGGTTCAAGCTTCTGTAGTTTAAGTTGATGATGGCAATTAAATCGGCATCAACACTTACAGAGTAGTGAATACATTGCTTAGAGAAATCGCCATCTTCATCGCTAATTTTCACTACCAATGGTACATTTTGTTGAGTGAAGTATTTTTTAGCGTAGGCTACGTTGGCATCCATTGCTTTTTTGTTGAACGGATCTTCGTCTTTAGCAGCAAAGATATGCACTGTAGAACCCAAATGTTTCGCCATGCTAGCCGTCATTTCCAATTTCAATTTGGTTTCGGCAGAAAGGTCGATAGGGAAAACAATGTTCTCATATTTTTGAGGAACTTTTCTATCTTGAACAACGATGAAAGGAATAGCAGAGCTGGTGATAATTTTCATAGCGTAGCTACCAATTAAATGCTGAATCCCACGACGACCATGAGTTCCCATGATAATCAATTGCACTTCCATAATTTCGGCTACGGCAGGCACTTGTTTTAAGAAGTCGCCAGATACCACTTTAGATTGAGCAGGAATACCACTTGCGATGATTTCATCTACGATTGGTTTTAATTTTTTATGTGTTGCTTCCGTTTGAGAATCTTTCTCTACAACGTGAAGAACAATAATTTCTCCCTTCATAATTGCAGCAATTTTTTTTGCATGCGTAATAGCTGTTGTAGCCACTGAAGAGAAGTCGGTTGGGATTAAAATTTTGTAGTTTGTTTCCATGCGTTAAGGTTATATAAGCCCGTTGATTTGTTTCACAAAAATATACAATTAAACTATTGAATGAGTTAAGATAAGAAAATTCATTCATGATTTTTTTTAGTTGAGTAAGAATAATACTGCGCGCCTAGCTCAATCATGGGATAAAAATGCACATAAGATCTATTGAGCATGGGGAAAGTAGCAGATAAATCGAGTCGGAGATTGGAGTTGATGATGGCTTGTAGGCCCGGACAAACATCAACATAATTACCCTTCATCAATAAAGGAGTGTTTACGGGAATTTCCTTAGTGCCCCCGTATTGGTAAATTTTAGCACCTTCATAACTCTTACCCATTAGCTCCAAATACAAATTCCAATTGATTTGATCATAAGAGCTATAATTTCTTGGATAAACCAAGTAGCCTAAAGACACTGAATACTTAAGAGCTCTGCCATAATTGATTTGGGTAGAAATGAGTTGTCCACTTACCGGGTCGACAGTATTCCCGTCGTATCTTTTTGGTGAAATTAGTCCGCTCGTCACCGACACCGCAAATTTATTTTTGAGATAAGTACCAATCAAACCCAAACCATAGCCCCCTGTATCATCTAACAGGGTGGGTTCAGCCTCATCGTGCGCTACCGAAACCCCCGACCATTCGCCGTAGGCGGCCATTCTAAAATGTTCATTTTGTCGGTCATAGGTAATAAATCTATACTTAGAATAAACATGCAATCCATTAAAAAGATAAGGATAAGGAAGTCCACGCACTACAATGCTAGTTGAATAAATAGTTCCATTAGCAGTATGCGTATGGGTGACCAAGTCTTTAGGGAAATCATGATCATGGTGGTTAGAGGCACTTGCGCTCAAATACGCACTCCACTTAGAAGTAATGCCAAACATTCCCCTCAACACGCTTAAATTTCTAAGCGTACCATTCTCTTTAAACGAAGTATTGGTGATTCTTAAACCACACACCCCTTTGGGTACATTGCTCGCATTATCGGCCAAGGGATACAGTTCTTGGGCGCAAATATTATCTGCAAAAGCAAATAAAGAGAAGAATATTAGAAACTTAAAAAGTGACAAAATAATATTTTACATTTTTAGAATTGGTCGAACAGGTAGATTTCATCAACGCTTTGTAAGCGTTTAAATCGGTTTTGCTCATGTAATTTTCACCAATAAATTTTAAGTTCACTGAGCCTGAAAGATTTCTTTGATTGGTTTTAATAAACGTGTAATTGTTGCCATCAATATTCACACATAAATTATCGGATATTATAGTATTGCTAAATTGATAGTTGGCATTCAAAAATCGAACAGAGAATCCGGCGTCTACAACAGCTTTAGCCACTTTATACATTTCCACTTTAGCGCCATTTTTAAAAAACACGAAAGCCTCTGTTTTCTTTAAATCCATTTTAACGCTATCTACAAAAGGTAATTTCTTGAGCGCAATTTCTACCGAACGCGAACATGCAGAACAGGTGAGTCCGTTCACCCCTATTTTAGCATTAGAAAACTGCGCTTGTACAGAGCAAAATCCGAATAGCAAAAAGTAAATAAGGTATTTCATTACATCAAGATATTGAAATAAATCAAATTGCTCAGAACAAAAAAACCATATCTTTACACTTCGAAATGAAAAAACTTCTATCCATATTTCTCTTAGTAGCGATTGCATTTAATGTTTTCGGCAAAGCGATAATATGGGCAAATTACGAAGTGAATAAAGCTGAGATTACCCGTAAATACTGCGAAAACAAAGCAAAACCTAAACTGCGCTGCGATGGCAAATGTCATTTGAAGAAGCAGATGGAAAAAGAAGAAAAAAAGGAAAAAAATGAAGGTTCAAAGGAATCGAAAGAAAAGATAGAATCGCAGTATTTTGTTGAAATTAATTATTCTTTTGGGACTCAACATTCAACATTAAAAACACAACATTCCTATTCTCCTAACCACTCTCACTCTCACTCCCACTCTGTATTCTCTCCTCCTCAGTGCTAAAAATTACATTTCAAGTAATATTTAGTGTTTAATTTTCAATAGTATTTAATGCGAAAAATTATAGGCTCTTTGCTGCTGTCTACCTTTATGTATTCGGCAGAAACAAAAGCACAAATTGATTCAACAAAAGTATGTGAATCGCACTGCTGCTGCAGTAAAGAAGTAGCGCTGCCGGCAGGTATAATGTTAGGACATGTACATGCAAAGGGAGAATGGATGTTTTCTTACCGCTATATGAATATGGCGATGCAGGGCATTCAACAAGGAATATCGGCCATGAGTGCCAATGACGTCTTTGTAAGTTACCTTACAGCCCCCGAAGAAATGCACATGAATATGCACATGCTAATGGGTATGTATGGCATCAACAACCGACTCACCCTAATGGCTATGCTGAATTACAACAGTAACCTTATGCACATGGAAATGTTTGGTGGGGGAGCAAATCACGTACACAGCGGCCATAGCGCATCTGCCAATGAGGATCTTATGCAATCTATGGGCATTGGCGATATCAAATTGTATGGAATTTATGCCCTTATCAACCAACAGCACCACAAATTACTATTGAATGGAGGAATATCAATACCCACAGGAAGCATTACCATTACTGGTGATGCCGATGGTATGCCTGCCTACGACAACAAAAATCTTCCTTACATGATGCAAATGGGTTCGGGTACCTTTGATGTGTTGCCAGGCTTAACCTATATGTACCACAAAACAACCTCTACTTTTGGTATTCAAAGCAACGCCAATATTCATTTGGGTTACAATAGTGTTGGTTACAGTTTAGGCAATGAAATTACTGCCAGCACTTGGTATGCATACCGATGGTTACCATTTATAAGCTCATCATTAAGAGCCGATTTTACTGCTACTGAAGCTATTTATGGTAGCGATGCATCACTCTATTATTTTAATGAACCCGCTGCAAATACTAACAATTACGGAGGCACAAGAAGCTCTGTATATTTAGGTACTGTTTGGCAACCATCTTCGGGAACTCTGCAAAACTGGCAATTGGCAGCTGAATTTGGAGTGCCTGTCTATCAAAATTTAACTGGCATTCAATCGCCTACAAAATATTTCATCAATGCTAATTTGAATTTTACATTTTAAACTACGTGTTATGAAAAAACTTCTTTCTTATATTCTAATGCTTTCTTTATGCATAGTAGCATGCAAAAAGCCTAAAGCAAATGATGAGCAGAACAACAACAATAACAACAAGAGCAATAACGAGAATAAAAATGTTCCTAAAGGCACTTTATTGTTTCATTTACACACTTATATTGATGAAAACGAAGTGGATTTGTACAACGCAAATTACACCAACGACGATGCTAGAGTTGTTTCTTTAAGCTTAGCACAGCTCTATATTTCAGAAATAGAATTGGTGAAATTAGATGGCTCTATTTACACCATTCCTTACAAAAAAATATTAAAGGTATTGGAAGAAGAAACCTTCTCGGCTGGCGATGTACCGGTAGGCAATTACAAGGGACTTCGTTTTAAAGTAGGATTAAACAGTGCTACCAATGCACTTAACCCAGGCGCATCGGCCGATTCAAACACGTTAAAACGAACAGAAATGTGGATGAACAATACTGCGCAACCCGATGGTTATGCATTCATGAATGTGCAAGGAAGCATTGATACATCCTCTGATTTAAGCGGGGCAATGATTCCATTCGTTTATAAAATTGGAGGAAATGCCAACTTCAAACAGGTAATAATGCCCGAACAAAATTTTAGCATTATGGAAGGTATGGCCGAATATGCCCACATTAAAGTAAATTACAACAAGTTGTTTCACGGTATCAAACTAAACGATATCAATAATTTATCGGTGCAAAATTTAAGCGACAACAGTGGTGCTCTGGCTCAAAAAATAGTAGCTAATATTCCAAACATGTTTATTTATGAGTAAATACTTATACCTATTGGCGCTATCATCGATGTTTCTTTTTGCTTGCCAAGATGAAGATTGTAAAACATCAGATTCTCTTTCATTTAGCAATGACATTCAGCCCATTTTCAACGACCATTGCGCTACATCGGGTTGTCACAATACCAGCTCAAAAGAGGGCGGATTAGACTTGTCGGCTGGAAAATCTTATGCCGAATTAAGCAAAAGCGGAAGTGGTTATATCAATACATCAAAACCCACTTCTAGTGTGCTTTACTCAGAGATGAGAAGCGATATGCCTCCATCGGGAAAACTAGACGACTGTACCTTAGAAAAAATTGAAAAGTGGATGGAGCAAGGCGCTAAAAACAACTAATGAAAAGAATTGCTTCCATATCGTTTTTGTTGCTGATGCTGATTTACAGCACACATAACTTTTGGTTGAATTTGGCTTTTCAATTCAACCAAAAAGAAATTGCATCTGCGCATTGCGAAAACAAAGCAAAACCAAAAATGCATTGCGATGGAAAATGCCATTTGAAGAAAGAAATTGATAAGAAAAACAATCAAAAATCACCATTAAATAACGCAAAAGAAAAATTTGAAATTTTGTTTTTTAGTGACTACAAAAGCATTACAAATTTGGATTTTACGACTCAAAAAGAAAACGCATTTGCATACGTCTTGGTTCAATACAATGAACCCTATTTTTCAATAGTACATCCACCTGCTTAGACGCATAGGACAGTAGTTCCTTCGTTCCTCAGGATTGTAGAAGTTTAATATTTCGTTGACAAAATTGTTATATAAGAAACC